>JBKJHT010000258.1:0-17246 GCA_046598945.1 Burkholderiales bacterium
AAACCCAAACCGCTGTGGGCTGCGCCGGCGGTGGCATTGGTCAGTGTGAAACGCAATACGGACGTGCCGTTCACACCGACCGTCGGTGTCAGGAAGGCCTTCGTGAGTGCGGCATTCGCAACGTTTAGTGTGGCGCTGGCCGCCGACGTAATCAGGGTGCCGGGCGTGGTGGCGCTAATGTTGCTGCTGTCGTTGGTGTAGGTCCCCGAGGTAGCACTGACCACATTGACCGTGATCGTACAAGTCGTGGCGGTCGCCGCGAGGCTGGCCCCGGTGACGGTAATGATCGCCCCGGCCCCGGTCACGGTTCCGCCGCACTGCGGCGTCACGGGAACGCCGGATACGGTTAAGCCCGCCGGGAGATTATCGGTGAAGGCCACACCGGACAGCGCGCCACCGGCGAGCTTGGTGACGGTAAATGTAAGCGGGATCGCTTCGCCTACTTGAGTGCTGGCTGGGTTCGCCGCGCCAAATATTTTGGTCAAGCTGGCGGCGGCCAACGTGACCGGCGCACCGGGTCCGAAATTGTTGACAATGGCCCCGGGCTCGGCCGGAATGGCATTGGTCGAGTTAAAGTAAGTGCCATTCAACGTGCCAGCGGCGATACTGGCGGTGAAGGTCAACGTCACACTACCACCGCCAGGGACGGTGAAGCCGGTCCAGGCCGGATTGGTGGCGCCCACCGTTGGATTCGTTCCCCCGATCCGCCCCGCCGATGCGGGGGAACCGGTAAAGTAATAGCGCCGGTCGAAGCGTAAGTAAAGCCGGTGGGCAACACATCCGCGATGCTAACGACCGTGGCGGCGCATCTCGAAATTGAATTGGACACGGTGATCGTGTAAATCGCTTGCATGCCGGCCGCCCCGGTGTTGATCACCACGGGGGTTGACATGGTTTTTGTCACCGTGAGGTTGGCCGTCGGCCCGGTAATGTTCAACGGTGCTTGGTTAATGGCCGGGGTGAGTACGGCGTGCTGATTGGTTGGCGCGGGGTCATTCGGCACTATCGCTGTGTTGGTCACCGAGTTGCTACACACCGGATTAATGACATCAGCGTCGAAGGTGATGACGAAATACGCACCGGTGGCGCCCGGATTATCGAAGCGCCGCCAGGTCGGTGAGGTATCGCCGACGCTCGGAAAAATAGGCGTGGTCGGTGCGGTCGTAGTCAATCGGGAGGTGTTAAAAAACTGTATGGATTGAGTCGAGCGATAAGCAAACCCCCTGCGGCAACGTATCGACCACGCGCAAGAAAATCGAATCGGCGGACTGGCCCGCGGAACCGACCGTGACCTGGTAAGTGGCGATGCCGCCTACGGTGATGTTCGGCGTCAGATTGGTTTTAGAAACGATGGTATGCGAATGGGCTTGACCGGCGACGCGCAGTATTATCGCCAGCGGCCAATGCAGCAGGGATCCAGCGCGGCGCGCCGCGAAAAAATGCATGGCTATCGGGTGGCGGTTATTTCGTTGCTATTTCATTTTTTTATTTCCGTACTTGAAGTTTGTATTTGCCTTTCGCGAATCTCCGCGCGCTTTCCACTGATGTCAGGATCACGTTTTCGGCGCAGCGCCTGATTGCCGGCGCCAACGGTGAGACTCTCGATGCCGCTATAATATTCCGCTACACAGCACGGATGGGGTGTGCCGATGGCTTGGAATGTGTTAACTTTTGTGTAATAGGCTTGCCGAATGAAGCAAACTCTGGTGCGACCCCAGGACTTGTTTGCCCCGAGGGGCGACAGCCTCACCTGCATTGCCACCGATCTGTAACACTCGTGGAGCGCTCAATGCCAAACCAATATACTCGCACGGCCATTGCCCTTCATTGGCTGATTGCGCTGATGATAATCGCGAATTTCGGTCTCGGCCTAACCATGGTCGACTTGGATTTGTCGCCGCAGAAATTGCGCTTTTTCTCCTGGCACAAATGGGTCGGCGTGACGATTTTCATGCTGGTGTGCGTGCGGTTGCTTTGGCGGCTCGGCCACGCCGCGCCGCCGTTGCCGGCAAGCATGCCGGATTGGCAAGCGAAGGCGGCTCATCTAAGTCACGTCCTGCTTTATGTTTTGATGTTCGTGATCCCGCTGTCCGGTTGGATCTACAGTTCGGCAGCCGGCAAGACGGTCGTCTATCTCAGCCTCATCCCGCTACCGGACCTGGTGCAAGCAGACAAAGCGTTGGCCGCGATACTTAAGGAGATTCATGGATATTTGAATTTTACGTTGGCCGCGTTCGTGGTATTACATATCGCCGCCGCGTGGAAACATCACTTGTTAGACCGCGACGATGTGTTGACGCGTATGTTGCCATTTTTATCGAAAAAATAGGGATGCGTATGTTGAATAAAATTTTAACTGTCAGCGTTGTTATGTTGTTCGGCGCATTGTCGGCCGCAGCCGAGCAGCAACTCGTTCTCGGCAAAAGCGAGATCAAGTTTTCCGGCAAACAAATGGGCGTTGCGCAAGATGGCAAGTTTGCTAAGTTCAGCGCGAAAGCGAATCTCGATCCTAAAAAGCCCGAGGCGAGCCGGGCGGAGCTCACCATCGAACTGGCCAGTATCGATCTCGGCAGCGCCGAGGCAAACGGCGAAGTGATTCGTCCGGCGTGGTTCGACACGGCGAAATTTCCGCAGGCAAAGTTCGTATCGTCCAGCGTAAAAAGTGCTGCGGGCGGCAAGTTTGAGATGCGTGGCAAGTTGACGATCAAGGGCACGACGAAAGAGGTCGTGGTGCCGTTCACGATGAAAGAAGCGGCGGGATTGACCATGGCCGAAGGCGCAATCGATATCAAGCGCCTGGATTTCAAAGTCGGCGATGGCGTGTGGGCCGATTTGGAAACCGTGGCGAACGAGGTGCAAATTCGATTCCGGTTGACCTTATCCGGCGCACCGGCAAAATAACGCACTGTCCGTTGTTCATCCCAACAATGATCGTTCTATACATCAACAATGACAACAATGAAATCTTGCCCGGTGCGCCGGGTGCTGTCCGGGCTGGTTTTTTTCATCAGTTTTGTCGGCCTAGGGTACGCGGCCGATTCCGAGCAAGCAGTTGCAAATCCTTCCGCCTCGACGGCAAAACCGGAGACAGCGCAGGGCCCGACGGTGATCCGTCGCCGCGTGACGGTTTTGGACGAATACACTGCGCTGCCCCAAGGCGACAGCCGCAATCGCGTGCTGTTTAACCTGACCTATTCGTTCGGCGCCAAGCGCGATTACGGCCTGACGGTTGAAGTACCTTATTCCCAATACCGGGCAAACGGCGTGCCGGGTGACGAGTCTGCGAGGGGGCTCGGCGACGTGCGAACATTTTTGATCCACCCGTTCGCGACGCAGGGACGTTTCATCCATTCCTATGCCCTCGAAACGTATTTCAACACCGCCAGCGAGCGTGTGTTGGGGCAGGGGAGCACGACCTTGCTACCTTCTTATGCGTTGACCTATCGACACAGCAAGGCGTTCCAACTCATCGGTCTGGTGCAATATCAATTCGATGTGGAGCGGGATGCGGGCGCGGCTCATGTCAGCACATTGAATCTTCGGCCTTTCATGATTTTAAATTTCCCCGGCGATTGGTATTCGATCTCGGAGGTGAAGGCCATCCTCGATTTCGAACACGACAATAGTTGGTCTATCACCGCCAATTCGGGGCTGGGCCACTTGTTCGGCGAACGCAAGCAGTGGGCGATATTCGGTGTGGTCGGTGGGCCGCTGAATGATTTCGCGCGCGACTTTGTGCAAAAGTATCAGTTCAAAGCCGGCATTAATTATTTTTTCTGAAGACGCCTATGTCCGACGCTAAATCATTTCACATGACCGCCGATGAATTCCGCCGCCACGGCAAAGAAGTCATCGACTGGATCGCGGATTACTGCGAGCGGGTGGAAACATTGCCGGTGTTGTCGCAGGTCAAGCCAGGCGAGATTCGCGCCTCGCTGCCCGCGCAGGCGCCACAGCACGGCGAATCGTTCCGCGCCATGTTGGCCGATGTCGATCGTTTGATTTTGCCCGGCATCACTCACTGGCAGTCGCCGAATTTTTTTGCGTTCTTTCCCGCTAATACGTCGGCGCCATCGATCTTGGGCGAATTGCTCTCCGCTGGACTGGGCGTGCAAGGCATGCTGTGGGCGACGAGCCCGGCGTGCACGGAATTGGAAACCCATGTGCTCGATTGGCTCGTGGATATGCTGGATCTTCCGTCAAAATTTAAATCGAGCGGTAGCGGCGGCGGCGTCATTCAAGATACGGCGTCGAGCGCGGCCCTGTGCGCACTGCTCGCTGCACGCGAGCGGGCGACCGGTTTTGTCAGCAACGAGCAAGGCTGCGACGGCAAGCTCGTCGCTTACACCTCGACCCAAGCCCATTCTTCCATCGAAAAAGCGGTGAAGATCGCTGGGCTTGGCCGAAAAAATTTACGTTTGATCGACGTCGACGAAAATTTTGCGCTGCGGCCCGAATTGTTGTTGGCGCAAATTCAGAAGGATCGGTCCGCGGGGCTGGCGCCGTGTTTTGTATCGGCCACGGTGGGCACGACCTCATCCAATGGCCTGGATCCGCTGCGCGCCATCGGCGAAATTTGCCGCGAGGAAAACATCTGGTTCCACGTCGATGGCGCCATGGCGGGAACGGCTGCGCTATGCCCTGAATTTCGCCATATTCAAGACGGCCTGGAGCTCGCCGACAGCTATTGCTTCAACCCACACAAATGGATGTTCACCAATTTCGATTGCGATTGTTTCTACGTCGCCGACCGCGCCGCGCTTATAAAAACACTGAGCATTCTGCCGGAGTATCTGCGCAATCAGGCAACCGAGTCGGGCGCGGTGATCGACTATCGCGATTGGCATGTTCCCCTGGGCCGCCGCTTTCGCGCGTTGAAATTGTGGTTTGTCATTCGCCATTATGGCGTCGAAGGATTGCAACACCACATACGCGAACACGTAAAGATCGCACAACAATTCGCGCGCTCGGTGAGCGAGTCGTCGACTTTCGAATTGGCGGCGCCCGCGCCACTGAATTTAGTGTGTTTCCGCCACCGCGATGGCGATGAGATCAATCGTAAGATTCTCGAGCGCCTCAACGGATCAGGCGACCTATACCTCACTCATACAGTGCTAAACGGAAAGTTCACCCTGCGTCTGTGTGTCGGCCAAACACAAACTGAAATGCGCCATGTGGAGCGCGCCTGGAAATTGATCCAGGCTGCGAGCCAATCCTAGAGCCAGTCTCCAAGATACCTGGCCTGAAAGGCATAATGGATGTGGCTTCCAGCGATACCTCTAAGTACAAGTGGTCGCGTAGCTCATCCGTGGGCCATAGGTTGATCCAAAATGCTATACAGCGCGATGCCCGGAAGGCACAGCGACGCCACCTCAAAGTCTTTTATCTTAGGCCAAGTCATTGATTCAGAAATCGGCGAAGCTGCTTAATTTGCATGCTCTACTACTTTTGGCTTAGGCCATTTGGCATATTGTGGAGCGTTAGAAATACGAGCACACTCGCTATTCATTGTACGAAGCAGCCCCCAGTGGGACCTTTAGGGCCGCATGCGGAGATAAGCGATGCGCATCCCGACAATTACGTCGTTGAAGCCTGCCAAGGCAGCAGGTTCACAATTTTCAAAGTGGAGGACCGATTCATGGCCGCATACCCAACTATCGGGCTGACTTTGCTGGTCGCTACGCTGCTTGTTTCAGGGTGTGGGTCAATGGTTAAGCAGAGCACTGTGAGCCTTGCCCCCAATGATCCGCGTCCGATTGTCAGTGTCCACGTGGCAGATGCTGACGAAGCGGCACTGCTCATGCAGCAAGTTGCTCTCGACGTCGTTAGGGTGGAAGGCCTGACCGTCTATTTCTTCGATGATTCGAACAAGCGTGTACGCTTGGCGCAGTTGGGTTATGAAATTAAGCAACAGAACTCGCACGAGGTATTCCGGCGTGTCGTCCGCATTGATCGCTCGGTCCCTGAAACTGATTTGATAGCACAGGGGGTCAAAATCATCAATCGCGAAGAGAAATTTCTCGTCATAGAGGCTACCATAGGTCAACTCAGAGCACTCGTTCGAAACGGGTCACAGATTACGGCGGTTGCGGGAAATGAACCCCGCCCGCGTCAAATTCGCATCGTGGTGGACACCCATGACGATGTCGCAAGAATCGGGGGGTTGGGGGTGGACATTTACAGCGCCAAGCCAGAACGTACGAGCCCGGACGTCTCGGATGACCGTAGTCCGCGTAGAAAAATCGTGATCTACGGCGCAGCCCTCGATTTCCAAATCGATCAACTCAAGGGCGCGGGGTACGACGTTGAAGTATTGCCGCATCCGAAGCAATGAAGGGAGGAGAACCATGAGCCATTGGAACAACACAATGTTGGCTTTCAGCTTCACTCTGCTGATTGCCGGTCCATCGCAAGCTGCAATCGACTTCAGCCATTTTCACGGTCCGAGTGAAGTCGACACGATTCTGAATGACTTCGTTACAGCGCATCCCAGCCTTGCGCGAGTGTCGACTATCGGCACCAGCTACGAAGGGAGACCAATCAAGGTCTTGAAAATATCGGATAACGTGGCGGCGAATGAGCCGGCCGAAGGTGACGTGCTGTTCGTCGCGCTGCATCACGCGCGCGAATGGATCAGCGTCGAAATGACCTTGTATCTCGCCGAGCAAATCCTGACGCAATATGCCACCAACTCAAGGCTGCAAGAGGACGTAAACAATCTTCAGGTTTGGATTGTTCCCGTCGTCAATCCTGATGGTTTTGCGTACACTCAGTTGCCGTGTTTGTCGCCGTGTATCCCTGGGACATCGGCGGATCCTCGTTATTGGCGCAAGAACCGTCGGAATAACGGCGACGGTACTTTCGGGGTCGACCTGAACCGGAACTGGGGACACAGCTGGGGCCTCTCAAGTGGCTCTTCAGGAATGACCAGCCTCGATACATACCGCGGCACTGCACCATTCAGCGAGACGGAGACTGCGGCGTTGCGTATATTCGCCAATGGGCTCAACAACCTGAAAACCATGGTCACCTACCACAGTTTCGGTGAGTTGTTCCTGCGTCCGTGGGGCTACACCACCGCCGATGCTCCTGGAGAAGAAACGCTGCGACAGCTTGCATTGCGGAGTATCAATGTCATCCAAGCCATTCATGGCCATACCTACTCAGAAGACATAAGCTACACAGCCTCGGGGGAAACCACCGATTGGTTTTGGGGCGAGCATCGTATCTCTGCGTTCACGCCTGAGCTCCGGCCTGCATCTGGACTCCTAGACGGGTTCGCTCCCCCACCGGGCGAGATCGTCCCAAGCAACGAGGAGAACCTTCCAGGAGCTTTGTCGTTGCTGCACGATGCCGGCGCGCGCGAACTGTGGATCAAGGACTATGTCGCCGATACTGGCGCAGAGCCTTCGGCGGTGTGGACGGGTACGAACTGGAGTCAGGCGTTCTGGGTCAGTCCTGATATATCAACTGTTCCTGTGGCGCTCGTGGAGGGTACCACGGTAGATTTGAAAGTTTTGGTTCGGAACAATACAGGCGCTTCTCAAAGTAACGTGCGACTGGATATTTACTACACCGACCCACGCATCTCACTCGAGTTTCCAAATCCGAATGCCACGCTCATCGCGAGCAGGACGCTGTTGACCATTCCTGCCGCGGGCGCGACGGTGACCGTCCCCTGGACCGTGCCGATTGGCGCAAATTCTTGGGGTGAGCGTCACTGGTGTGTAGGTGCCATTGTTATGCAGGCGAATGACCTTCCGCTAACAACTGAGGCGCAGCGGAGCAGCAACATCGCCATTCGGAACTTCAACACAACGGAAGTCTTGGCGGGAGCCAATCTCCTGGTAGCCGCGACGAATTATCTTGAGGTTGACGCGGAACTCAAGGTCTTCGTCGACGCGCTTCCTCCGGGCTGGCGGGTGGTAGTGCCAGCCCGCCCTCAGCCCGGAAGGAAGGAAAGGCTAACGTCCATCGAACGGAAGGGATTGCTTTTGGATGCAAATGGATTCTTGCTCCGCCCCGGAGAGACCATGTACTTACCCGTCCGAGTTATTCCAGCGGTAGGGGCAAAGAAGGGTGACGCCATTGATGTGAATGTTCATGGCGGCTTGCTTCCTCTTGTCGCAAACAAACGAACGGCGGCCGGCAACGGGTTCACCTACCGGGTGGTGGCTCCTTGAGGATAGAGCCAGCAGTGAATCGCTGGCCCGGACGCTGGCCGGGCTTGGAGATCGTGTTCATGCGGCACCAGTTAGGTAGGGCTCCATGGTGGTCGGGTCAAGCATCAGGTTCAGCCGCTGAGCGATCGCGCTGTTGGCTTTTCGCCATTGGTGCTGCTGGGGATGAAGCGCGCTCCTTATTTATGCCCATACTTCCGAGACGGCACACTAGTTTATAGGGGGGAAACCCATGGCTCTCACAATTACCAAAATTACCGGAATTGGCAATCCACCTACAGCCATCCAAGTTGAGGGCACTGTCTCCGGCTGCGAGAAGGTATATGTAACCGTCAGCTGTAGCACCGACCCGGTGGTAGCGATTGACATCCCTACCGGGGGTAGCCACCCGTGGTCGATCACTTATAAAAATAACCTCGGCTGCGACTGCGGAGCCCAAGTCACTGCCAGCGCCTCTTGCGTATCAGGCCTGCCAGCGGGCGCTACACTAACGAAGACTTTGCCACTTACTTGCGACCCACCTGGCTGCTGTGACGAGGTCACGATCACTGTTGATACCGAGCCCTTACCCTGCTTCAGGGCCGGGGGCGGCGCAATCGTGATCCTGTTCTCGGCGGCGCTTTCACCGCAAGGATGCACCGGTCCTTTGGAGTGGAAGGTGACAGATCTCAGCACTGGCACAGTGATCTGGCCGTTTACTCCCGGAGGCTCCACTTTCTCGTATGCCTTTGCCAGCGCGGGAACGTACAAGGTCAACGTCAAAGTGCAGCAGGCGAGCAGCTGCGACGATCCGTTGCTCACTGACAGCGTAACCTTCACCCTCGTGGACTGCTCGACCTGCGCAGTGGCGGTTTCGGGACCACAGACGACACCGTGCACCGATGGCCCGCCGACGCCGTCACAAACCTACACGGCGACGAGCACGCCTGCCTTTGCCGGGCCGTACACGTGGGAGGTCCGAAAGCCTCCGATGTCGCCGCCGTTCCACCAGAGCCAGGGAGGCGCTTCCTTCACGTTCCCCTTCCCGGGCCCTGGAACGTACAAGGTGTCCGTCAGCATACAGACGCAGGGCTGCACCAACCCAACAGCGTCCGACAGCGTCATCGTCACCGTTCCGCCATGTTGCCCGGAGATCCTTGGCCCGCTGATCAGTTCGCCCGGCAACTGTACGGCGGATCGTCTGCGTCGCAGGGTGACGCTGGATGCAATGGTCAACGGCTCGGGCGTCACTCAATTCGTCTGGACTTGCGGTGACGGGATGACGCTGACGCTGCCAGGATCGACTGGTCCGCAGACTACTCACGAGTATGCGCCCGGTACCTACAACGTCAACCTCAAAGTGGTCGGCCCCGGCAACTGCGAAGCGAACTTCCCGGTGCAGATCGTCGTCGATCCGTGCTGTCCGGCGGTGACCGACATCAACGTCTCGCCGGGCAGCTGCCCGCCTGGCGCGACGACACGCCCGGTGACGTTGTCGGCTCAAGTGGCTGGAAGCGGCATGAGCAGCTTCGACTGGAACTTCGGCGATGGAAGCCCGGTGGTTATGAGCACCGCTCCGACCGCGCCCTCTCATAACTATGCAGCGCCAGGGAACTTCACTGCCGTTGTGACTGCGCACACGCCCAACTGCCCTGAGGTGTCGGCGACGAAGTCCTTCACCGTGGCGGCCTGCCCGACGACTGGCGGGGGTGGGGGCTTTGGGCTGCCTTCTTGCGCGGCGCTGCTATGGGCGGCCATCATTTTTATGCTGATTGGCGGCGGCGTCAGCATTGTTGGCTGCATCCTGGCGCACTTCTTCCCGCAAGCAGGATTGATTGTGGAAATCGTCGGCGTCGCGCTCTTCGCGGTAGGAGTGATTCTTTTTCTGATCTGGTGGGTTGTCTGCCGACTGCTCACCGCCTGCGCTGTGATCTTGGCCGTGAGAGCCTTCGTGATAGTACTCATAGTAGTATTTGCAGCGATCGCAGTCATCATCGCGATTATCGCGATATTCACTCCGGCCTTCTGGCCGTGCGCAGCAGCTGCAACCGCTTACGGATTTTCCTGGGGCGCTGTTCTGGCGATGCTCGATTGGCTCGCGCAGGACCGCAAATGCATTATCCTCAATCCCTCGGGCGGCTCGTCGGCCGCAGCGTCATCCAGTGGGTTGACCAGTTCCGACAGCTCGACGCGCCTGCGCGTATCCGACTTCTCCCAGAGGACGGTCCAGGCACCAGCCGGGTGGGGCGACGTAATCCAAAGCGCGACTTCGGCGATAGGTATTCAACCGTGTGCCAAGTGTCAAGAACGGGCGGAACGACTGAACGCAAAGTTTCCGTTCGGCACTACGCGCCGGAGCCCGGTGTTGCCGGGGCACTCGAGGGCGGAGTACGTTCGGTGACGCGACGTACAGGATGGAGAGGCAAGTCGGCCTTAGCGATGTGGTGAAGATGGCCAACGAGGCGATAGGAATTCGTGCGCATGCAAAATGCCACGAATGTGCCGCCCGCTTCAATCAGTTGGCCTCGTTCGGTGGCCGACGAGTCGAGGGATCGAATAACTAAAGGGGCCTCGAACGCATTGTTTTCATGACTCCTCTTAATGCTTCGCCGAGTCGCTGGCGATTGGTTCGGGGGAACCTTCAGGGTCGAGACCTAGATAGTCTTTGGCGGAAAAGAATTCGACCACGATACCTTTAATTCTTTTAAGTGATATTTCGCAACTGAGAAAGGAACGAATGATGAAAACAGAGTGGATGTGGGCCGCGCTTGCGGTTCTCGTATGGGCCAGTTTTCCTTCCGCAGCACATGCGAGATGCTATGAACCAAATTTCCCCCATGCATGCACGACATCCGACGGCTGCCCGGGCGAGATCGACTGCGTCGGCGGTCACCCCACAAGGTGTATCAAAGATCACCCGACGGTATGCCCCGTGCTGTCGGGCACCGACGACTTCTTCATCGGGCTGAATGCACCGGGGGCAGCCGTCGGTATCCTCGTCGACGGCCGCCAGAACAACGCGGAGGTCGATGACCAAGGGTTCGTGATCTCACCCGCGGGTGCGACGGCATCCCAGGCGCTGGGGGCGATGCGGTCCTCACTGCTAGGGAATGAGGTGCTGTCGTTCGCGGCCACGCGCGCGCCGACCCGGCACTCGACGCCTTGGACGGCCGGGCAGGATACGTTCAGCCGGTCGATGGTGAACACGGTGCGTGTTCCGATCGCCATATGGATACTCACCGCGCCCGGAACCTATAACGCGCAGATAGTGCAGGCCGTAAGCACGGTAGTCCAGGCGGGTGCGCTCTTCGATCAAGAGCGGCTCGGACTTGATTTCAACAACATTGATCTGAACGACGAGACGAACAATCCGAATCGCGGCACGTTCTTGAATGTAACTGGGGCAAACTTCGGTGCGCTTGAGACACAGATTGGCCATATTAATGGACGGTTCAACGTCTATTGGGTGCAGGCGGTCGACGGTAATGCCGGCAATGGTCTCGGAGAGGTGGCCCATGGTGACTCGGTCGCGATCGGCCTTAATGCGGCGCCGGGGCTTCTTGCGCACGAGCTCGGACACAACCTCGCCCTCGATCACATCGACGGAGATACCCGGTTTGACGGCACCAACGTTATGATGTCTGCGGGCGGAACGCGCCTGTTCCTCACAGAAGGACAGGCCTACCGAGCGCACATCCGATCAATCTCTGCGATCCGCTCGACACAGGTGTACGGGCTCCGTCCCGCGATGCCGATCATCGACACCTGTAACATTAGCTCCACCACGCGGAACTGTCCGAAACCGGACAAGCGCATCTGGGCTGACGGCGCCACCTGGCCAGCCAACTAGGAGACACCCATGAAAACGATCCAATTGATCCTGATGCTTGCGGTATTGCTTTATGCCGGGGGCTGCGCAATACCACCACAAATCCCCGCCGCGGACAAGGAGCGACCCGCCTTCGCGTCGTTGCCGGTGAAATACCAGACACTACTCACGAGGTGGCTCAGCCAGGACTGCCGCGTCGACTCTGGCGAGATTGAAGCAGACATGGCCTCCGCCGGACCGATTCTAGAGGAGGCGCTCTGGGAGGCGTTCAATCTGGGGCCAACCGAGGAAGACGGCGCCGAGCTGCGGCACTCGCTCGGAGAGCGCTATGCGCTGCGTCTCCGATGGTTACTGCAGAACGGGCCGGAAGCTGTTAAATCTCCCGTGTATAAGGAGCTGCTCGCAGAATCAGAGGAGCAGTTCCGCGCCACGGAAATGGCGAAGCTCAACCACCGCTGGCGCGATGCGGCCGTTAACGGCCTCGGTTTTGTATGCACGGCTCGGTCACTCGAGCGCTTGCGTCTCATTGCGAAAGCCGACAACAATCCACCGTCGATCGCCGCCACCGAAGCGCTCAAGGCGAGCGGTGATTGCCGCGTGCGCTGAGGATTCAAATTAAAGATGCCAGGAAAGCACTTTTTCATGGCTCCTCAACCCCTCGTCGAGTTTCTGGCGATTGGTTCGGGGGAATCTTTATGGTTGGGGCCAGATAGTCTTTGGCGGAAAAGAATTCGACTACGGCGACTTTAGTTCGTTTATTGCTCCCGCGATCCGTTAGCGTGTCGGTTTGTGAACTGGAAAAGATTGTAAGGCTGGCCCATTCCACAATGATCTAGCCAGTTTACCGAGTGGAGTGAAGTACATGTTCTGTCCTAAGTGCGCAGCGGAAAACCCCGATAAAGCTCGGTTTTGTCGGCAATGCGGCGTCGAGATGCGAGTAGTACAGGAACCGGCTAACAAGTCGCCCAAATTACCAACCAAGCCTTTTGGAAGTTTTATCGGTGCGGCGGTCCTTTCGGCGTTGGGTCTCATTTCCTTGTTGGCGGGTCTGGCCGGAGGTGATGCTCGCGCCTTTTTGCTAGCCGCGCCGTGCCTGATCGGCGCCTATTGGCTGTTTACCAAGAAGTAGTGTGCGTCGACGAAGATCAGCACGGAACGGTGACGGTTGTTGTTGCCGGTCAATTGAAAACCAGCAACGCCGTAGAAGGATGAGAGGATGGCGATAGATACCGCTGTCGGCGAAGGGTTTTTAGGGGATCTGATAAGGGCGGCCACCCGGGATGCCGCTAGTTTTGTGATGCCGGGCAGCGCAATCGCGGCGTTTTTGCTCGAGCGTGGCGCCCTTGCTTGCGCCAAGGCCGCGTGGGACTGTCTCCAACAAATGCAGTCACAGCAACAACGGCAGCGGATGATCAATGGGATTACACAGATTCGTCCCGATCGATCCACGGCGATCGCGGAGACGGAGGTCGATCGCTACGCGTTCAGCCAAGAGACAAAGGCCGAATTGGTCAACTATTTCTCGGCGATACCAATGACGGCGCGACATGCCATCAGCCGTCCAAATGATGGCGGCAAACCAATCACACTGCTATCCCAGCTTCCGCGCACACATACTGACTTGCTCCGCTTCATGCCGTTGCGGCCGCCGCGTTTTCAACCCGGCGATCAAGTGCCCGGCTATGACTATCGACTTGAAATTCTGTTGGGACAGGGTGGGTTTGCTGAAGTGTGGAAAGCGCGCCACGTCATCCAGCACACACAACCCGCGGTGGCGCTTAAGTTCTGCGTCGATCAGGCGCTGCTAGCGAGTCTGAAGACGGAGATAAAAGTCTACGACCAGCTTAAAGACCATCCCGACCCACAACACTTGGTGCGCCTCATTGGCACCGCTTATTCTGCTAACTCACCGTTTCTTGTTTATGAGTACATCGATGGCGGCGATCTGGCTGCGTGGCTGGCCGATTTCGCCGGAAAAACGCCGTCGGTTCCAGATGTAGTGCGCATATTGAAGATGACCGCTCGCGCTCTAGCCTATGCCCATAGACGCGGCATCGTCCATCGTGACTTGAAACCGGCGAACCTGTTGGTCACCCGGGATGGGATCGTCAAGGTGGCCGATTTTGGCATCGGGGCGATCACGGCAAGTACTGAAGCCGAGCGTGAGCGAGGTAAGAGCGTCACTGGAGGAACCTTCTTGCAAGGGGCTTATAGCCTGATGTATTCCGATCCTCGACAACGCGCCGGCGAGGCGCCTGAGCCTAGCTTTGATGTCTATGCTCTCGGAGTCATCGCCTATCAGTTACTTATCGGCGACGTGACGCGGGAGATCGGCCCGGCCTGGCGTGCCGAACTTGAGCAAAACAATATCCCGTCCAACGTGCTCGATATGGTCGCCGCGTGTGTGGATGTCCCCTCGAAACGACTTGCTGATGCCGGCGCACTGTTGGCCGCGCTTGACAAGCTCAATCGTAACCAATCCAGCAAGACAACTCGGGATACAACAGTCCCCGAGTTTGTGATCAACTACTGCATCCAATGCGGCGCAAAAATTCAAGCCGATGACAGATTCTGTACACAGTGCGGTTACCACATTCGATAGCAAACCACGGGAAGAAATTGCGCGCCACACCCCGAAACGAAAGGGAGCGCTTGCCTCCCGGCAAGGCATACGCAGACAGCCTGCGCTCATCGATTACATGATTAAACACCTGCACAGCTTTGTGCGCATTCTCGTTGTCGTCGACGCGGAAACGGCTCCTGACCACCCATGCCGCGCGTTTACTGGCTAGGGAAGCTCTGATTTATTTTGAGTTCTAAGCGAGACAAGGCGCGAACACAAAATATCGACGCAGCATACGAATAGTATGTGAGGAGATTTTTTTGTGAGCCAAACATATGGCCGCGACGAAACCGGAATAAATGAGAGCTTCCCTAGACGCTAGCTGAGCGATTGGGATCGGGATAGAGCAGGCGTTTCACCCCTGAGCTGTCAAACTGCCGCCATTCGCCCTCCGGCTGCGAGAGCCTGTCGGCGATGGCATACACTGCGGCCGGATGATGCCCCAACCCGCAGTGGCTGCCGTGCACTTCGATGTTTTCCCGGAACGGCCCCGGCTCTTCGCGACAGCATTGCCAAGCGACGACGCCGTCGGTTCTGCTGTAGATTGCGGTCACGGGGACGGGCGGAGGGCTCCCGCGCTTCGGATGGTAAGACAGCGGATCGTCGACCCGTCGCCCGCTGGTGAGTTCGTACAATCGCCACGCATTGGTCGCCTTCGGGTTACCCTTGAACGGGCTACCGAGAGTGATCACCAGCCGTACGTCTTCCGGCGCCTGCTTCGCAAGCTCGCGCGCGTAAATGCCGCCCAGACTCCAGCCGATCAGACTCACTTTTCGTCCATACTGCTTGCGCAGCGCGCGCAGCCGCTCGAGCATCCGCTCCTCGACGCCGTTGCGCGGCCCGTAATTACGCCCCAGTTCCCAGCCGTGCGACCGGTAGCCGTGGTGGGCAAGGAATGCGCGCAACGGCCGCGTCGATATGTCGCTCGCGATTAAGCCTGGCATAACGAACACAGGATGTCCGTCACCGCGCCGAGTAAACTGCAGCGCCGGCAAAGAAGCCATAAATGCGCTGAATTCCCATAGCGCGCGCCCTTCCAGCATCAACAGCGTTGCCGACGGGGGCGCCGCTTGGTCAGCATTGATTACCATTGAAATTTTTCCTTATCGGTGGCTGATATAACAGGCTAGCAGCGTGGTTGCGCGGTTGTCAACGTCTGCAGCGGCGGCGATCGCAGAATGAATACTGCCGTTTCGCGCAACATCATTCGGGCCGTTCATGCGCGTGGAGGGGTTGTTCACGCGGCGACAAAGAAAAATCGGAAGTGACGGCGCATCCCTCCCGCGCAAATCAAAGCGCAAAGCGCCGCACGGCGTCCTCGTTCCACTCGATGCCGTTGCCCGGCTTGTCAGGCACGATAGCGTAACCGTCTTTCACCAGTAGTGGATCGATCAGAATCGGCTCCGCCCAGTCGCTCCACTCCAGCCAGTCGGCCGATTCGCTGACTCGTAGCAACTGCGCCGAGACGGGTGCGTACAGGTGACTGGATAACGGCAGCCCCGCCGCGCCGGCGATCGCTGCCGATCGCATCCAGCCGGTTACGCCGCCGATGCGCATGAGATCCGGCATGTATAGATCCGCGGCGCCCATCTTGACGGCTTTGTAAAACTCGCGCGGACCATAGATGTTTTCGCCGATCTGAATCGGCGTCTTCAGCTCGCGGGCGAGTTGCGCACAGCCTTCCAGGTTGTCATAAACCAGCGGCTCTTCGAACCACAGCAGCCCCTGATCATCGAGGCCATGCAAGCGCAACAAAGCCTCGGCTAAGCTCAAGCCTTGGTTGAAATCGCACATCAACTGGACGTCGTCGCCGACGGCTTCGCGAACCGTTGCGATCGCGGCCAGGTCTTCCTTCAGCGTGTTGCGGCCAAGACGCATCTTGATCGCTTTGAAATTTCCCTCGGCTACCAACTCCTGCGCTTGCGCGGCGAGCCGGTCGAAAGGAATCAGCCATAGCCCGTTGGTATTGTACGCACGCACCTCGCCGACCGTGCCGCCTAACAGCACGGCGAGGGGTAAGTTAGCGGCTTTGGCCAACGCGTCCCAGATGGCCATGTCTAGACCCGCCATCGCGATCAAGGTCACGCCCTCTCTGCCGTTGAGGTGCAGCGCCTGCATGCCGTCGCGGTAGGCGTCGATGGGCGCTAAAGGTTTGTCCTTGAATAAGTCGGCGAGGTCCTGGATCACCGCTGCGATGTACTTGGCGGATTTCTTTAAGTATGGCTCAAGATAACTGCGGCCGACGATGCCCTCCTTGGTTTTAACGTCGATAAGAATGAACGGCCAGTCACGGTATTCTCCGACTTTCGAAACGATGGGTCGGCGCATGGGAACGAGCACCGCCCGCACCCGCACGCTTTCCAGCGTAAGCTTTTGAATCACGTCTTGCTGAACGTTCATGCCATGCCTCCTAAGTTTTCAGATGGTGGGAAGTTTAGCATTGCGAATTTGCAATTCAAACAGGCGATGCGTAACAACGCCATTGGCTAAGCGGCTTATGGGTCGTGCCTTCCAAGCAATGCCTTGCCACGAGGCAAGCAGGGTGCGGCTGGTGGCGATGCTGAAAAAACGCCGACCTTCCGACGGTGTTCGGGACATCGTATACTCCTTCCGAGTTCGCTCGACCCGCATCAAC
>JBKJHT010000118.1:0-28660 GCA_046598945.1 Burkholderiales bacterium
AGATCGATGATGTCTTCGATCGGGATGGCGAAGATGAAATAGTCGCCTTCGATTCTGGTTGACGTCCCGGCGTGTTCAACACTAGCGGCGTGAATACGCCCTTGCCGATATTCTACCGCTTTGACCTTGGCGCCCGTGTGATAACGAACGCCCTTCTTGATCAGATAGTCGAGCCAAGGATTGATCCAGACGTCGTTGGTCGGTCCGTTTAGCACTCGATCACTGCTCGGCCCAGGCGTGGCGATGTCGAAGAGCAATTGCACGAAGATATCGCCGATGGTTTTGGTGCTGGCACGATCGGCCTTAGCCGCTACCAGCGAGCGCGTAATGCCATGGCCCAATAGCTTCTTGTAGGAGGGTGAGCGCGGCTCAGCGTCGATAAACTCCCACCACGGAATTTTCTCGTACTCATTGACGCGGCGTTCATGACATGACGTGATAATCTGCCAGATGCGTGAGGCAAAGAACGCAATTTCCTCGTGCGATAGCCCAAAGTCGCCGCCGTACAAACGCCCCGCGTCGTCGAGCGCCACCCTGACGTCGCCCCAATTGCGCGGGAAGCGCGACGGCAACTCGATCGGGCGCCGGCCGAATCTGCACAATTGAATCCGCGTGGTGTCGACTAAGTTATCCGCCACCGAGCGATCTCCGGGTAGTGGGATACGCTGCATGGTGTCGGTAACGTGCTGGTAGAAGCGCGGGAAGAAGCGAAACCCGTGTTCCCCTGGAAGCTCTTTGCGCATGCCCCGTGGGCCCGGTGTGGCGCTTCCCGGTACGCCGATACTACGCGCCTTGCCGCCTGGAATTGAGAGTGCCTCATATACTTCGACGCTGAAGCCGCGTTCGACGAGTTCGTGCGCGGCACTTAAGCCGCCGATGCCGCCGCCTAGGATGACGATTTTATCCAGCATTGCTGAAATGTGCGCAAGCCACAGCCGGTCGCTCGGCCAAGCAAAGGGACATTGCGTATTGCGGATGCATTACAAGCGGCGAAATCGCGAGCGACTTGGCTGGTCAAGTTCGCGGGTTATTCTGGACCGATCGAAACAACGGCTTTTGGATCCTTGATTCGCAATACAAAGCGCTCGTAAACGCGAAAAACGTACTTCGCTTTTTCATTGACCTGTAGGAATTGCGCTTTGGGCGGAGTCGCTACAACGATGTCTAGGGATTCGCCACACGAGGAGGCCACTATCCCATGATTCTTTGACATGTTGCCAGATCGCAACAGCGGCCCCCCGAGCATTGGCGTGATACGATCTGCGGGCAAGACCAAAGAACCTTGGTTAGGTGTTTGTGCGTCAAGGAACAAGTTTCGACCGAGTACACAGGCGAACGGTCCGGGGTAGCCGTTTTCCTCTAATTTGGAGATCGCGTCTGCAATAGTTGTGACTAGCCTCGCTCCATTGTCTGCGAGCTGTGGTGACCCTCGCATACTCGAAGGCTTGGGAATGGGAATTGCGGCGACCTCTTTGTGGGTAAGAAGGCCTTCGGCCTCGTGTTTTTCATTGGAAATGAAATTACGGATTTCCTCTTGGGCCGCAGGTATATCGTCTTTCGACATTCGAAACGCGTTGGGTGCCGTCTCCTTTTCGGTATCGTACCCCATGAAGACGATGAAATCCTCGGTTCGGGCCAAACGGTTGGCAGCCCGCTTGAACGCAAATAGGGCAGTTGACAGGTTTTCATCCGCCACTTGTTGGCTATTTAGATGGACGTATGTGCGAATCGTCCAGAAGGGGGTAGTTTCATTGTCGGAAACTTTAATGATGCTTGGATTGTTGGTGTCATTTGTCAATTGTTGTTTCGACACCGTTTCCATACTCGCCCCCACCGGTCCATAGCACGGCAGACACGCGCCAGCCACACTCGCCTTAGTGAACTCTTCGGTGATCGCGCGGTTCACCGTATTCCATTGCGCTTCGGTCCAATTCAGTTGCGACATAGTTTCCTCCCAGCATTGTCAGTACGAATGTTCCTTGTATTAGCCCGGCCGACGTTGGCTGGAGGCGGGTTTTCATCCATGCCATAACATGGCATGATGAATCATCGCCTCTATCCAAGATAGCCTTCGAATATTCTATCCTTGTTTTCGCTATGAATTTCACTTTACACGCAAACTTACTCCAGGAAGCGGCCAGACTGACGAGTGACGGCGAGCTCGGTAACTCCGACGCTATTCACCTGCTGCAAATGCCCCATAGCGTGGTCGAGATCAGGGAGGTGTTGCGCAGGTTCGAGAATCAACTAACCCGCGAAGCAAGAGCCAAGTTGATCCGGGAGGTGTTCGCGCCACTACCGGAGCATGTCGACAATCAGCGATTCGAGCCTCTATTTGAAAAATACCCCATTTCCGGCAGGACCTATACCACCGAGAGCGGAACGGTCGTTCTCAATGAAATCCAGTATTACAACGGGGAAATGCTTCACTTCTACGGGGAGTGCAGCAACATCGGGCAGGTCAGTGAGGAGTTGGCGGGAAGCGGCCACAAGCCTGTCCTTCTAAATTACCCCAATGGCAGGCAGACGGCGGTGATGCAGATATGGGCCAACAAGCTTACGGATACTTCGTTACGACCCTACAACTCGATGTTCATAGTGATTCCGGCCGTGCCTGAGGAAACTCCTGCCCAGATGGCCGCCTTCCCCGCCGATGGAAATGGCGCCTCGAGCGTGCTGTCCATGCTCCGCGGCAGCTACGATGCAATCAAGGGAGTTTACAAAAACACGGCGCGACTGTATCTCGTCCGGCTGTTCGATTCGACACAGATCGCCATCGATGTGGGTCGCGAGAGGATGGGCACGGACAAGCGCGCTGGGAATACCGAACTCAAGCGCGAAGGAAGGTTGCTCGACTTATCGATTACAGACAGATACGGGCGACTCATGATGCAAGGCCGCTTGATATTGGCCGAGGATCCGCGGACATACCTGCCCGTCATTACGCAGGCCGCCTCTACCGCGGGAATCCCTTTCAACCCGATGCCCGCTGGAACCGAGTATGTCTTCCCGGCCATCGCTCGTATCGGACGCTTGCCCTGCAGCAATTGGCAGTGGCGCACCGACGTCTTACCTCGATATCAACCGCTAACGGGCGATGCGGTCTTTTTCGGTACGAGTTCTGAAGAGGGTGTCATGCTGAACAGATGGGGCTTTCAACCCAAGGTGCTGGGTTATATCCCAAATGTACGGGGCGCAATCACCGGCTTGCCCGAGCTTTCAACGGCGGGCTTATCGGGCGAGCACGCAGCCAAAACGTTTGCGTCTGCGCCAACCGCCCAGACAGTAGAACCGTGCGTCAGCCGTGTCCTATTGCCAGCGGCTTGGACGGAGTCGCGCTTGGGAGCGCGGTATTGGCGACGGGGTTGATGCTGCCCGTGACCTAATGCTGGAACCTTGGACGGAGGAATCGCGGCAACACATGCCTCTGAACCGGAACCTTTTTGATCATTCGAGAGCCTCAAGTACACGGCGCGCCGCCTTAAGATCGTGCGTGTCGAAGCCCTCGGTAAACGAGTCGAAGATAGGCCCTAACACGGCGCGGGCGGCGTCACGCTGACCACGCCCGACCAATAACTCCGCGAGCGTCGTTGAAGAGCGCAACTCCCAGGATCTAGCCTTCTGCTGGCGCGCCCAGTTGATGGATGCGCGTAGCGCCGCCTCTGCCTCCTCACTCTTCCCTTGCTGCATCAGCATCCAACCTTTCAAGCGTAACACCTCGGCCAAGTGCGAGCGCTCTTGCCATCCAGGGCGCTCAATCTGTTCCAGACACTCACCTAGGATCGTCAGCGCCTGGTCCAAATCGCCGTTACGCGCTACCGCTTCCGCGAGCGCGGACTTTAAGTAAGGAACACGGCTGTGGCCGCCGAATTTGCTCCAGCTTTCCAGGCCATTGCGCAATAAAGAAATCGCCTCCGGATACTGACCGTTACGCAATCGCGCGAGGCCTTCTGCCTGTCGAACCATCACCTGATTGATAAAGGGAACGCTCTGTTCCCGCTCCAATCGATCCGCCTCTGCCACGCGTTCGAGCAACCGCTCCGGCTCACACCGGTAGTCGAAACCGTAGGCGCCCAAACTGAGCGCAAAGCCAAGATTGAAGGGGTGCCCCAATTGGCGCGCATAGTCATCCTTCTCATCGCTGAGGCGCACCGCTTCGTCCGGATAGCCTAACATCCAAGTCCACTGGCATGCCCAGATCCCGACCACCGTCTTGAAATCGTTCGCGGTGAGCTGCATCCAGCGCGCCGAGTTGCGCGGATCGTATAGCGCCAAGACCCTTTCCCCGCGTGCGCGCGCTTCGATCAACTCGCCCAGATAGAAGTACGAAATCATAGCGCCGGCATGCCCCAAAATCAGCAGATCACTATCGCCGCTCTGGTCGCCCTCGGTCAGCATACGTTGCGCCCATTCGAGCGAATCCGCCACTCGCCCTTGAGTGATGGTGTTGACCCAAAGCGCCCATAGCCCAACGCCTAGGGCTTGGCGATCGCCGCAGCGTTCGGCCAGCGCCAAGATTTCTCTACCATTTTCGGTGATCTCGGGCGCTGGCCATCCGCGAAGTCCAACCAGCGAAGCGTGAAAAGGCTGTCGAATTGACAGCTCGAGAACATCGCGTCCCGGCGTGCGCGGAATCTTCTCGATGAGTACCAGACCCCGTTTGAAATGGTTAACCGCTTCTCGCAGTGCCGCACTTCGCATAGCCAGTTTCCCGGCCTCGCACCACCACGGGAGGGCCGCGACGAGATCACCCGCCTGCGTAAAGTGATAAGCCAGCAACTCCGGCTCATTGGCGATTCGCTCAGCGAAATTTCTCTGGAGCACCTGCGCGATCCTGGCGTGCAATAGGCGTCTGTCGCTCTTGAGCAAAGAATCGTAGGCAACATCCTGTACCAAAGCGTGCTTGAAGACGTAGGTCGCATGGCGCGCGGCGCCTCGGCTATAGACCAAACCGGCCTCGGTAAGCACGCGCAGGCCTCCCTCAAGTTCCCCAATATCAAGCGATGAAACGAGCGCAATCAGATCAAAGGAAAATTCTCGACCGATACATGCGGCAATCTCAATGATGCCCTTCACCGCGGAGAGACGATCCAGGCGTGCCAGCAACGAATCGCGCAGCGATGTGGGAATCTCCTGCGCGAGTTCTGTATCCTGTAAGGCATACTGATCACCCGCGTCGCGCAGCATTCCCGACTCCAATATCGATTTGGTCAGCTCCTCCATAAACAGCGGCACGCCGTCGGTACGCGCCACGATCTTGTCCAGAACCTCGCGCGGCAAGCTCTTGCCCTCAGTTACGTTGTTCACCAGCTCCGCGCCTTCCCGCTGCTCCAGGCGGCCCAGGGACAAGATAGCGACATGGGATTGCTCAACCCAATGTGGCGTATATTCGGGGCGAAACGTAATGATTATAAACAACAGCATTTCCTTGACTTGCGGAATCAAGGCGTCAATCAGATCTTGACTGGTCGGATCGATCCAATGTGCGTCCTCGAAGACGATCAAGACCGGTTTGCGCTGGCACAGGCACTTAAGCTGTCCCACGAGCACCTCGAGCGTCCGATCCCTCTGCGTTTGCGGAGAAAGCCCAAGAGATGCGGACCGCAACACGGGTAAAGCAAAAAGTGCAGCAATGAGCGATGCCGCTTCGGCGCGTTGGCCTGGGTCTCCAAGCATAAAGGCTTTTAGCTTATCCAGCTTCTGCTGGGACGTGTCGTCGCGCGCGAATCCCGCCGCGTACTCGATCTGCTCCGTCACAGGGTAAAGAGGGGAATCGAGGTGAAACTGCGAGCACTGGTAGCGCACCACTGTGTACGACGTCTCGACAAGTTGCTCACGAAATGCACGTGCCAATCGCGACTTCCCGATGCCGGGTTCTCCCCTAACCAGAACGACCTGACCATTCCCCCGGCACGCCTGTCGCCATCCGTGCCACAGCCGGGAGATCTCCGCCTTACGACCGACCATGGGCGTCAGGGCCTCACCGCCATGGATCGCTTCAAAGCGGCCTACCGCCCTGCGCACGGCATGAACTCGCCAAGCATGCACTTCCCGAACAATGCCTTTGAGCGAGTGTGCCCCCACGTCGCTCAACTCAAAGATCCCGCCGATCAAGTGCCGTGTCGACGCGGCAATGATCACTTCGTCAGGGCCCGCCAGGCCTTGCAATCGGGAGGCCAGATTGGGCGTCTCACCTACGGCGAGTTCGGCCTGCGCATTATCGTCCGATGGGGTCTGTCCCACCACTACGGTTCCGGTGGCCACACCGATTCGCACCATCAAGGGTGGCTCTACGATTACCTCTTTGACTGCGTTCACCATCGCCAAGGCCGCACGCACGCCGCGCTCGGCATCGTCCTCGTGGGCACTGGGCCAGCCGAAATACACCATGAGCCCGTCGCCCCAATACTGGGCCACATGCCCGCTGTATCGCGCGACGACCTCACGGCATGATTGGTAGTAGGCGTGCATCAATTCACGCAGTTGCTCCGGATCAAGGCGATGCGCGCGTTCAGTAGAGCCAACCATGTCGCAAAACATCACAGTAAGCTGCCGCCGCTCGGCGTCGTGCGACATGATGGAAGATCCCGCAGTGGACTGAGAATGGGGGACAAGCGATTGAGGGCGTGTCACTGGGGCTAAGGCCCGTATGGCGACGATCAGTCGACGGCGAGACCCAGTCGGAAGACCGAGGCGGTCAATGTCCGATTCCGTCAGACTGGCTAGCACATCCAGCGTGATCTGATGCTCGGCGAACACCGCGGAGTACTCCTCCAGCCCTAGCTGGGTCAGCCAATCGGAAATGCCGGCCACTGACGCCCCTTCCAAGTCTTTGTTTTCTCACCTGTCGACCTCGCGCTTTGATACGCGAGCCACGTCCCAGCGCCTCGCACGGTCATGGTTTCCTCCTCGAAATACTATACAGTGACATTTGCTGGCGAGGGCAAAACAATTTCAGAAAACAACGAAGAAACGCAGTGGCGCCCGGTCTACATGTCCGAGCCGGCATTTTTGCTCCATCCGTCGTCGGAGTTCTGCCGCAAGTTCATCGTCGATTCGCCCCGTTTCGAGCGCTGTCTTAAACGCGTCCAGTGGAAGCGCATTGCGCCCCCGCGCGCTACGCTCATAGGCGAACTTGCGCGCTAGTCCAAACTCAGTGGATGGTTCGCGTGCCGAGTCACACCCATTGCTGATCCAATTACCTGGATTGGCTCCCATCTCCCCGGCCAAGGCTGCCCACAACCTGGCATCATCGGATCTCGCGTCTGTGCGAGGAAATACTAGCTGCCCCACGAACCTCTTGTGGGTTTCCGGCCAGGGTTGGGTGAGGCGTTCGAGTGACGTGCGGCGCTCATCTAGATAACTGATCCAATATACGCGAAACGTGATGTCTGTGGAGGCCTGACGTCTCGCCCAATCCTGCGTGAGGTAGCGCTCTCCAGGGTACAGAAGACGTTCATAATTCTCGGCGCTGAGCGGCGTCAGTGTGAACTTGCCCAATGTCCTGTTCACTTCCACCACTCCCGTCCAATAGGATTGATAGGCTGTACTGGAGCGTGTCGTGCGCGCGCTCTGCTCGGCGATGTGCGCCATCGTCTCTTCCGCTTTAACGGGGCCCATACGCTTGACCAACGTTGCGTTCATGCGCGCTTGCCCGGCTGCCAAATAGCTTGGGACAGGATGTCGGGCGCTTGCCGCATCCGCTGTTCCTTGTAGTACGTGCATCAAGTCGCGGTGATTGTCGCTAGGCGACGTGGGATTGTTGAACGCGAGAAAATCCACGCGCTGTCCAGATGCAGCCAGAAACGACGCACGCAAGCCAAGAAAATCCGGATTGGATTCGATGTGGGGCGTACCGAGACCGGTGGAAAGTCGGCCAACTCCCATGTGCTCGATGCCGGGGGCGAACAAACCAATGCCGGAAAAACCCTCAGGAAGCTCGGTCGCGACGCGAAGCAACACCTTGCTGCCCGCGATCTGATACTGATGGGCCGCTCGGTCTAGACACTTGAGGTCAGGGTGACGGTCGCGAAGCTGGCGCTGAATCTCGCTTATCTCGGCCACGTCGGCATCGATGCGACGTAGATCGTCCACGCCAGCCCGAAACAGCGGTTGTGCGGTACCTTCATTTTTCATGGTTCTCTCCTTCAAACTTAAGCACCCAACGCTTCGAGCTTGGCAAACCGAACGCATATGTGCTTCTACGTAGTCGCAGTTCAATTTCCGCCAACGTTGTACAGTGCGCGTGAATGTCCGAAGAAAAAACTCTGGCTCAACTTGCGCCTGGCTAGAGATCATTCTCACGCGGTCGCATAGCCTGGGTGTTTTGTCATTCGAGCTTATACGTCGGCGCACGTTGCCAAAACCCTGCATTCCTGTCAATAGACCAAAAGTTCTATTTCCGAGATCGCCTGCTTTTGTTGGAAGATGGTGTTCTGGTCGAGCGGAATCGTCGTTTCGTTCGGCAGACGCAATACCGCGCGGCTCTTGGCGCCGACGCGAACGGTGTCACCTACGCAAAGGGTGTCGTTGAGTTTCGCGGCCTGAAGTGTGGAGTTATCGATCAGGCTCCAGGTGACGTTGCCTTGCACGGAAAACGACACGGGTCGCGGTGGGAGCGGGGCAGCGCTCGGCGGCCAGAACAACGATGGTCGGCTGAAAAGTGCCGATACCGACAAGCCAAACAATAAAGAGCGGGTGAACAGCGCGCGCGGAGCGGTCAGTCTGAGAAATGTTACGCGAAGATGCGCTGCCTCGATACATGACGCTTGCTTGAGCCTCCCGTCCCATCCATGCCGACACGCTTCGTGCCAGCCACTCCGGAAGCTCACTGAGAAAACTCCACATTTGATTGTGGCGCGTTGAAAATAAAGTTTTTGTAAGCCTCCATTGACCCATGGTTTCCGCCCCGAAACAATATGCCAAACGGCTTAAGCCGAAAGTAGTAGATCAACAACCAGCATAAGCCAAACGATATAGATGCCTTCGCGAAAATAATACACCTATTAAACCCGTTTGCGGTAGTTTGGCGCACATTGTCGTGTGCATAGCCGCGCCCACCCTGCCCCCTACTCGTTTTTCGTCTAATACAACTCTTTTTATTTATCCCTTCACATCCTACTTGACCAGGTGGGGATTTCTTAATCCAGCTTTGTTAAAGTGCCCGGCATGCACAGTTAATGTGTCGAGGGTTACGATGAACGCGAATGGGTACGCAATGCCTACGAAATTGAAATCGATTTTGGATTTGGCTATTGGGCTGGGTTGGTTCTTGGCATGTGTTGCTCCCTCGGCCCTGGCTGGCGAGAAAATGTCAGGGTGGGCGGTTTTTTTGGCGACCCCACCCACTACGATTCCCATTGGCGCGATTGCAGACGAGCACGTGCTACGTCACGGGGCGGAGCGTGGCACACAGATGGAATTCAGCGGCGCCGATTGGCTGAAAGATTGTTCTCTGCTTCGAACCGGCTCCTGCGATTTAGTCCACGGGCGCGGCGCCTGCTTCGGTTACCAAATATGGGTCGCACCGAACGGCGATCGTTTGGTGGCGAAATATAGCGGCGTGATTCTGCCCGACGCCAAGAGCGATAAAAAACCGCCGGATACGATCCTGCGCGGGACTTGGGTATACGTCAGAGGTTCGGGAATTTACGCTGACGTCACAGGTGCGGGGCGCTATAGTGGTAAATATCGATCCGCAACCGATTATGAGTTGGAATGGAGTGGCGAAATCGAGCGCCGCGCTACCGCCGAACAACAAAAAGGTGAATAACATGACTCATGAAACATTGATGCAACTGGTGGGCAGTTTGTTTTCCATGGTCGCAACCTTGACCGGTCACCCGCTAATTTCCGATGCCTTGCCCGAGGTACACCGGGTTCCCCACGCGCAGATTGAAGCCATGGCCTGCCAACAGGCCTGCCGGGTTCGCGCGATCTACATCCCGCACTTGGGCATCTATATGGATGACAACTTGGACATTGAGCACAACGAATTCGATCGCTCGATTTTGTTGCATGAGTTGGTTCACCACGCGCAAGCGGTGATGGGAAAGTATGAAGACCTCTCACTATGCCAAGGCTGGAAATCGAGCGAGGTGGAAGCGTATGGGATTCAAGATGCTTATCTCGCCCGCGTCGGTTCACCGCGGCGCATCCCGCCGGGCATCTCGCAGATAATGCTGCGCTGTCCGTAGATTTTCTCAGGGGACTGCCTGCATAGCCGCACCCAGCTTGCCTCTCAAGGCTATCCATGCCAGAAGCCGCGCCCCTATTACCGCGTGGCACAGGCGCTCAACGCTGATTCATTCGCCCAAATAGGCCGCACGAACCTTGGGATTGTGCAATAGCTCGTGCGCCGACCCGGTGAGCGTAATCGATCCGCTTTCCATGACGTAGGCGCGCGAGCTGATTTCGAGCGCAAGCTTAGCGTTTTGCTCCACCAGCAGTATCGTTACACCTTGATCAGCGATGCGTCGCACGGTAGCGAAAATTTTCTGCACCATGATGGGCGAAAGTCCCATGCTGGGTTCGTCTAGCAACAGCAGTTTCGGCTTGCCGAGCAACGCGCGGCCGATGGCGAGCATTTGCTGTTCGCCGCCAGAGAGGGTGCCAGCCAATTGATCTTTACGTTCGAGCAGGCGCGCAAATATTTCGTAAACTTGTGCGAGCTCTTGCTTGATCGCTGCGTCGTCATTGCGGCTGTAAGCGCCCATCAACAGATTGTCTTCCACCGACAGGCGGCTGAACACGCCGCGCCCCTCGGGCACCAGCGCCAAGCCTTTGCGGATCAAGACATGCGACGCGACGCCGTCGATGCGCTCGCCGTTGTAGGTGACGCTGCCACCCGCCGGTTGATGCATGCCGGCCAAGGTTTTCAGAGTGCTGCTCTTTCCCGCGCCATTGGCGCCGATCAATGCGACTAATTCACCGGCTTCGATGCGAAGATCGATACCCTTCACCGCTTGTATGCCGCCATACGCGACTTTCAGTCCGCTGACTTCGAGCAGGTTCAATGGGCGGTACCGAGATAGGCTTCAATCACTTTCGGATCGCGCTGCACTTCGTGCGGCAATCCTTCGGCGATTTTTTTGCCGTAGTCCAACACGGCGATACGCTTGCACAGGCCCATCACCAATTTCACATCGTGTTCAATTAGCAAGATGGTCATGCCATCTGCCTGGATTTTTTCCAGCAGCGTTTTCAGTGCGGCCGTCTCCGTGGCATTCATGCCGGCCGCCGGTTCGTCGAGCGCGAGCAGCAAAGGATCGGTCGCCATGGCGCGGGCGATTTCCAAGCGACGCTGATCGCCGTAGGGTAGATTTTTAGCGAGAAAATCGCGGCGATGTTTCAGACCGACGTACTCTAAGAGTTGCAAAGCGCGCGTTTCAATACTCGCTTCCTCCGCGCGCGTTTTCGCGCCGCGCAGGATCGCGCCGAACACACCGGCGCGGGTGCGCACGTGCCGCCCGACCATGACGTTTTCCAGCGCGGTCATATTGTGAAACAACCGGATGTTCTGAAACGTGCGCGCGATGCCACGTGCCGCCACTTGATGGGGTTTTTCTACGCGCAGCGGTTTGCCATCGAAATCGAACTCGCCCTCATCGGGCTGATAAAGTCCCGTGAGCACATTGAACAGTGTCGTCTTGCCTGCGCCATTGGGACCGATCACGCCATAGATGTCGCCGCGTTCGATGGTGAGTGACACGTCCGACAACGCCTGTAGTCCGCCGAAACGCTTCGAGACACCGTGCATCGAGAGGATCATTTCTACTCGTCCCGCTCCGTGAGTTCGCGCCGCCGTTGCGGCGATGGCCACAGGCCTTCGGGGCGGAACAACATCATGGCTACCAATACCACGCCGAACAACAACATACGCAAATTCGCCGGATCGATGAACACGCGGCTGAACAGCATTTCCTGCACGTCGCTGGAATAGCGCAGCGCTTCCGGCAACGCCGTCAGCAGAATCGCGCCGAGCACCACGCCGGGAATATGTCCCATGCCGCCCAACACGACCATGCACAAAATAATGATGGATTCGTTCAAGTTGAAACTTTCCGGACTGACGAAGGCTTGCATACTCGCGAACAATCCGCCGGCGACGCCGCCGAACGTCGCGCCCATGGCGAAGGCGAGAAGTTTGACGTTGCGCGTGTTGATGCCCATCGCTTCCGCTGCGATTTCGTCTTCGCGGATCGCCACCCAGGCGCGGCCGATGCGCGAGTCCTGCAAGCGCATGCAGATGAAAATGACCGCGAGCGTCAACAATAAAAACAAGTAGTAATACTGATGCAAGTCGGTAAATGTAACGCCGAAGACTTCATGTTTTCGCGCCAGAGAAAATTCACCGAAGCGGATCGGATCGACCAGATTAATTCCCTGTGGCCCATTGGTAATATTGATCGGACGATCGAGGTTGTTCATGAAAATACGCACGATTTCGCCGAAGCCCAGCGTGACGATGGCAAGATAATCGCCGCGCAATTTCAACGTCGGCGCGCCGAGCAATACGCCGAAGATGCCCGCCAGTCCTGCCCCTAGCGGCAACAACATCCAAAACGGCAAATGAATGCCGAAGTGCGGCGAGGCGAGGATTGCGTAAAGATACGCGCCGACGGCATAGAACGCGACGTAGCCCAAATCCAATAGCCCGGCAAAGCCGACGACGATGTTGAGTCCCAGCGCCAGCATGGCGTAAAGCAGGGCGAAGTCGATAATGCGCAGCCAAAATCGGCCCAAGCCCCACTCGACCAGAAACGGTGTCAGGATAAGCAACGCACCGATCGCGAAATACGCGAGCCAGGCGCGCTCTTTGGTCATCGCAGACACGGTCAGGCGCGCTCGCTCACGCGTTCGCCGAACAGCCCCGATGGACGGAACACCAGCACGACGATCAACACCAAGAACGCAAACACGTCTTGATAATGGCTGCCGAAAAATCCGCCGCTCAAGTCGCCGATGTAGCCCGCTCCCAGGCTTTCGATAATGCCCAGCAATACGCCCCCCATCATCGCGCCGGCGAGATTGCCGATACCACCGAGGACCGCAGCAGTAAAGGCTTTCAGGCCAAGCATCGAGCCCATCAAATGATGCGCGAGATGATAATAGGCGCTCACCATGACGCCGGCGATGGCCGCCAAGCCGGCGCCGATCACGAAGGTGATGGAGATGATCTGATCGGTGTTAACACCCATCAACCGCGCCACTTGCGGGTTCTGCGACGTGGCGCGCATGGCGCGGCCGAGCTTGGTGCGATTCACCAAAAACCATAGGCCCGCCATGATCAACGCCGACAACCCGATGATGAAAATCTGCAACGCCGAAACAACCGCACCGCCGACGTGGTAACGGGCTTCCGGCAACAGCGGCGGGAAACGCAAATAATCGCGCCCCCAAATCAACACCGCCAGTTGCTGCAAAATAATAGACATGCCGATCGCCGTGATCAGCGGCGCCAAGCGCGGCGCGTTGCGCAACGGCCGATAGGCGATGCGCTCGATGCCGGCGCCTAACGCCATGCACACCGGCATCGAAATCAACACACCGAGCAACACGATCACCGGCCCCGGCAAGCCGCTGCCGGCAAGCGCGTGGATCGCGGTTAACGCCACCATCGCGCCGATCATCACCACTTCGCCATGGGCGAAGTTGATCAGTTGCATGATGCCGTAGACCATGGTGTAGCCCAACGCGACCAGCGCGTAGATGCTGCCGAGGACGAGGCCGTTGATCAGTTGTTGGAGGAAGGTGTCCACTGAACTGACGCGGTTAAATGGTGAGGTACTCTTCCCCTTGAAGGGGAAGGAGCATCTCACTAGCTCCGAGCGAAGACATCAAATTGTTTTCGACTAAGGGATGCGACAAATTGAGTGGCTAAAAAAAATGGCGCCGCTATGGGCGCCATTTTTATTTTTCGGTTTCAGTCTAGCCGCCAATCGTTTCAATCGCGACCCATTTCCCATCTTTCACTTCATAGACGGAAACCGGGCCGTTTTTGATGTCGCCTTTTTCATCGAAGCTCACGGTACCGATGACTCCCGTGTAATTAGTCTTACCCATTTCCGGCAGATACTTATTGGGTTCCGTTGAGCCGGCACGCTTCATTGCGTCGATCAAAATATTCGCGGCATCATAGGCAAACGGTTCATAGAGTTGAATCTGACCGTACTTCGCCTCGTATTTCTCTTTGAAAGCCGTGCCGCCGGGCATTTTTTCCAACGGCAATCCGGGCGACGACGCCTTCGACCCCTCCGCCGACTTGCCCGCCAGCTCAATAAATTTCGGGCTGTAAATGCCGTCGCCGCCAAGATACTTTGACGCCATCCCGAGGCCTTTCAACTGCCGCACCATCGGACCGCCTTGCGGATCCATGCCGCCGAAGAAAATGAGGTCAGGCTTTTTCCCTTTTGCGCTGGTCAGAATCGCGTTGAAATCCTGTGCTTTATCATTCGTGAATTCGCGTGCGGTAATTTCCCCACCGCCCGCTTTCACGGCTTTCTCCACTTCATCCGCCAATCCTTGGCCATATGCGGTGCGGTCGTCGATCAGCACCACTTTTTTCGCGCCCCACTTTTGCGTCGCGTATTCGCCGAGAACTTTGCCTTGTTGCGCGTCGTTCGCCATCACGCGGTAGGTGGTTGGATAACCCTGCGCGGTATAGGCCACGGCGGTCATGGACGCGGAGATTTGCGGGATGCTCGCTTCCATATAGATTTTTGAGGCGGGAATGCCTGCGCCGGAATTCATGTGGCCCACGACGCCATTGATCTTGGCATCGACTAATTTTTGCGCCACGCTGGTAGCCGTTTTCGGATCGGCTTGATCGTCCTCGGCAAGCACTTCGAACTTAATTTTCTTTCCACCGATCTCTAGTCCCGACGCATTTGCTTCCTCGACCGCCATGCGAACGGCGTTCTCGATACCTTTGCCGTAGTGGGATTGCGGTCCGGTGAGCGGCGCGGCGACACCAATTTTTACCAACACTTCGCCGCCCTCGGCGGGCTTGGCATCGGCGGCGGGCGCCGCTTGCTCGGCGGGCTTTGATTCAGCAGCCGGTGGCGGCGCCTCAGTTTTGCCACAACCCCAAAGGGCGAACATCATCACGGTGCTAGACGCGACTAAGCGAGGAAAAGTCATTATTTTCTCCATAAAAACAAGCTGAAAACGGATGCCCAGATGATGCTAACTTGAGAAAGTAATGTCAAGCGAAAGTACGACGATGTCGAGAGTATGGTCGGGTTTGTTGAAAAACGGTGCGCGGTGCGAGGATGCCTAGCCGCGACGCGCAATCACTTCCCCCCTTCCTAAAAGGGGGTTTGAGGAGGATTCATCGGGGCATCAGAACAGTACCGGCGCAAAAGTAACCGCCGCGAAATCCCTCCTCGCCTCCCTTTTAAAAAGGTAGGAACGACAACCTTGCCACGAGACAAACCAGAAAACAAAAAAGCCGGAGTAGCTAGGCTAGTCCGGCTTTTTACGAGGTCAGTTAGACCATTACTTCATGGAGAGAACCCATTTCACGAGTTTTTTCACGTCCGCGTCGGAAATTGCCGCGTTCGGCGGCATGGGAATCGCGCCCCACACGCCAGAACCACCCGCTTTCACCTTGGCGATTAGTTTGGCTTCGGCGCCGGCATCACCAGCATATTTCTTAGCAACGTCTTTGTAGCCGGGGCCAACCAACTTACCTTCAACTTTGTGGCACGCCATGCAGGCACTCTTTTTAGCCAAGTCTTCGTCTTCGTTTGCATTCGCTGCGCCAGCGAACAACAGTGCCACGGCGGTAATTGCTGCGAACCAGTAGGATTTCATGGATGCTCCCGTTAAAAATGTCAAAAAAACCAGAATTATCAATTAATCTGCCCGGATTGGCAAGTGTCCAAAAGTTCTTGCAAATCCTTTATCGGCGACAAGCAAGTAACGCCACGGCAAACCCAGGCGTTGACAGCATCATGCACGGGTTTGTCGAGGATTTCTGTTAATTTTTGTGTCCCGGCCGGGATCGCCAGAATCACGCGATGGGGCGCGTAGAGCCTCGCCAGTGCTTGCTTCCAGGGCGATAGTTGCGCCGATATGCCGCGCAGAATAACGGTTTCCGGCGGTTCCAGTTGCTCGGCCAATGCGCTCATCAGACTCGAAAAGCCCCCCTGCCGCTGTTCGGCTTGCGGATAAAAGAGTTTCAATACGCGTTCCGCTACCGCGCTGTAGTTCATGTTGCCGGTCAAACAAGCCAAGCGCTGCAACGCCAGGGCGGCGACGGCATTTCCTGAAGGCGTGGCGTTGTCATGGGTCGGCTTAGCGCGACAAATGAGCTTTTCGTGGTCGTCGCTGGTGAAGAAAAATCCGCCGTTCGTCTTGTCTTCAAATTGTTCGAGCAACACATTTGCGAGCGCTTGAGCAAACGCCAAATCCTCCGCGCGAAAATCCGCCTGCATCAACTCGATCACGCCATCGAGCATGAAGGCGTAGTCGTCGAGATAAGCATTCAGATGCGCGCGGTCGTCTTTGTAAGTCGCAAGCAAGCGGCCGTCTTTCCACATCACGCGACGAACAAAATCAACCGCCCGCTGCGCCGAGGCGATCCAACCTTGGCGGTCGAAAACAATACCCGCCCGCGCCATGCCTTTAATCATCAGGCCATTCCAACTCACCAGGATTTTTTCGTCGCGGCCGGGGTGAATGCGCTTTTCTCGCACAATGAATAATTTTTGCCGCGCACTGGCGAGACGCCGTCGCGCGACGTCTTCCCCAATGCCTAATTGTTGCGCGACTTCCGCCAAGGTTTTGACAATGCGCAAATGCCAATGAGAATCTTCAAAATTGGCCGGCCCGTCAAGTCCATAGAGCGCGGCTGTCACCGCATACTCCTCTGGAAGCAAGTATTGGTGGACTTCTTCAGGCAGCCATACGTAGAACTTACCTTCTTCGTGCTCCGAATCGGCATCGATGGTCGAGTAATAGCCCCCCTCGGGTGATTGCATCTCGCGCATCACCCAAGCCGCCGTTTCCTCCGCCACCTGTTTGAATTGCTCATCCTGGGTGATGAGCCATGCGTCGGAATACAAACGCAACAACGGCCCGTTGTCGTAGAGCATTTTTTCAAAGTGCGGGATCGTCCAGTATTGGTCAACGCTATAACGCGCAAAGCCGCCGCCGAGGTGATCGTAAATGCCGCCGTTGGCCATTTTTTTTAGCGTGATGATCGCAACGTTCAGCGCCGCTTGATTGCCGGTCGCGACGAAGCGTTCGAAACAAAACTCAACTTCCGTCGCATGTGGAAATTTCGGCGCGCTGCCAAAGCCGCCATGCACAGCATCAAAAGACTGATGCAAGGATTCGAATGCGACGTCGAGCAAGGCCGGCGAAAACGTCACCTCGCCCGGTGCAGAAACCATCTCGCCACGTTTCAACGCATCGATCAACGACGCGTTCTGAACGTTAATTTCCTCGCGCCGCGCGCGATAAAACGTTGCGATCCGCGGCAACAACTCCTGAAACCCCGGCAAGTTATAACGCGCCGTTTTCGGAAAATACGTCCCGCCAAAAAACGGCGTCTGATCGTCCGCTGTCAAAAACATCGTCAACGGCCAGCCGCCGGAACGCTGCGTTAGCATATAGTGTGCCGACTGATAAATCTGATCCAGATCAGGCCGCTCCTCGCGATCAACTTTAATGTTCACGAATAACTCGTTCATGATTGCCGCAGTCTGCGCATCCTCAAACGATTCGTGCGCCATCACGTGACACCAATGGCAAGCGGAATAACCGATCGATAACAAAATGGGCTTATTTTGCGAACGAGCCAGCGCGAGCGCTTCGGCGCCCCACGCATGCCAATCGACCGGATTGTCGGCGTGTTGCTGGAGATACGGGCTGGTTTCTTGGGATAGGCGGTTTGGCATGTCGTGGCTTTCAATAACTCGCTCAAATTGTACACGCCGCGGATTTTCTTACTCCAACAAACCCAACGGGTATAACAAAAGCAATGTCATCCTGAGTGCAACGAAGGATCCGCTTTGGTTTTTCCAACCGCCGAAAAAGCAGCCCCTTCGCGTCGCTCAGGATGACATGTTGGGTCAAGGATAATTTGAGTGCTTGCCTCACAGCCAATACCAGAGCGGCTCTCAAAGCCATATGCCTGGAACGGCAATCTCCTTGCGGGCCCTGGCGCGATGCCTCTCAGTTTTTTTCGCTGAAATCCAACACAAACACAGCAAACCCTTGACAGCCCGAATCCCCCGCCCTGATACTTGACGCAGATTGTTAGCGCGGTGAAAAATCATATCACTCAAATGAGACACCGTAACGCAGCATTCCATCTTTGGAGGCGGAAATGGTCTTGTTAGCTTGGCTATTAGGCATCGTCATCGCGATTGTTGCGATCGCGATTGTCGTTGTATTCCTCAATCGTTTCTATCGCAAATCGAGCCGCGATGTCGCCCTGGCGCGCACCGGTTTCGGCGGGCAGAAAATCGTGCTCTCGGGCGGCTGCTTGGCGCTGCCCTTCCTCCACAAAGTCGACGAAATCAACATGCGCACCAACCGCATCGAGGTGAAGCGCACCGGCGAAAAATCCCTCATCACCGCCGATCGCATCCGCATCGATTTGGAGTTGGAGTTTTATGTGCGCGTTCAGCCGACGGTCGACGGTGTTGCGACGGCGGCGCAATCCCTCGGCGCGCGCGCGCTCAATCCCGACGGCATTCGCAATCTATTGGAAGGCCGCTTCATCGATGCGTTACAGTCGGTCGTGGCGACGGAAACCATGGATGGCCTGCACGAAAAGCGTGGTGAATTCGTGCGCCGTGTGGCGGATCTGATGCGCGATAACCTGTCGCAAAACGGCGTCCTTCTTGATTCCGTATCACTGACGCGGCTCGATCAAGCGCCGTTTGCGTCCCTCGACGAGAACAATGCCTTCAACGCCGTGGGGATGCGCAAGCTCGCGGAAATCATCGCAACCAACAAAAAGCAACGCACCGAAATCGAATCTGAAGCCGACATCGCCGTGCGCCAAACCCAATTGGACGCGACCAAGCGCCGCTTAAATCTCGAACAACAAGAGGAAGAAGCGCACATCGGCCAACGCCTAGAAATCGAGAAAGTTAAAGCGCTGAGCGATTCGGAAACGGCCAAGGCGCGCGAGGACGCGATGGTGTTAACCGAGCAGGCGCGCATCGAACGCGAGCGCGAGACGAAGGCACGGGAAATTTCCAAGCAGCGCGAAATTCGTAAGCTGGAAATCGAAGCGCAGCTTACCTCGGAACTCCATAAAGTCGATAGCTCGATTCGTCTGGCCGAGAAACAAGCAGACGAAGCGAAGGCCCAGGCGAATGCAGAATTGGCTCGAACCGATTTAGTGCTCGCGCAGGAACACGTGCAAACCCAGCGCGAGCGTGCGATGGCCGAGCGATCGCGCGAGATTGCGATGAAACGGGTGCAGGAACAAGGTGAGGTCGCGGCCGCAAATGCCGAGAGCGAAAGCGCGGTGTTGTTGAGGCGCGTGCAAGCGGAATCGCAAGCGGTGCGAACAAAAGCGGACGCGGAGCGTATTCGCCTGCTGGCGGAATCGGAAGGTAAGAAAGCGGTGATCGCCGCGGAAAATTCCCGCAGCGACAGCGTCATGGGTATTCAACTTGAACGGTACCGCCTCGAGCGTATGCCCGAGATATTGGCGCAGATGATGAAGCCGGTGGAAAAAATCGACAGTATCAAAATTCATCAACTGTCCGGCTTCGGCGGCGCGCCGGGATCGGCGGGCGCGGGCGGCAACGACAATCGTTCGCCGGTCAATCAGGTGATGGATAGCATCATGGGAATGGCGTTGCAATTGCCGGCGCTGAAAAGCATCGGCGAATCGATTGGGTATGATTTTACTGCCGCGTTGCCGAAGCCTAAGAACCCGCCGGACGATGAATCCAAAAAAGATAACTAAGACGCAATTCAATTTGTCATTGCGCTGCGGATAGTTTGTGGCAAGTTGATGGTTGTAGATTGAGGAGATTGATCGCGGTCAATCAAATATTAATAATGTAACTAGGAGTAAAACGAATGGCATTCTCTAGACGTGATTTTCTCTCGGCATCCGGCCTTACCGCAATCGCAGGCAGCTTGCCGCATTTCGCATTCGCCGCTGATGGCGAAATTAAACTCGGCTCGGTGCTGGATGGTTCCGGTAACCTCGACATTTACGGCAAGCCGATGGTGATGGCGACCACGCTGGCGGTCGAAGAATTGAACGCAGCCGGTGGCTTGCTCGGCCGCAAGATCAAAGCAATTCAATACGACACGCAGTCGGACATCGCGCTCTACACGAAGTACGCGCAGCAATTAAGCCGCGACGATAAAGTGGACGTGGTACATGGCGGCATCACCTCCGCCTCGCGCGAAGCGATTCGCCAAACGTTCAAGCGCGGCAACACACTTTATTTCTACAACGTGTTGTACGAAGGCGGTGTTTGCGATCGCAACATTGTGGTGACCGGTACGACGCCGGCGCAAGCAGTCGAGCCGATCGTCGATCACGCGATGAAGAAATGGGGCGACAAAGTTTACATTCTGGCGGCTGACTATAACTACGGCCAGATCACGGCAAAATGGTTGGCACATTACATCAAGCTGCGCAAAGGCACGGTCGCTGCGACAGATTTCTTCCCGCTTGATGTTGCCGATTTCGGCTCGACCATCGCCAAGATTCAGCAGGCGAATCCGAAGTGGGTCGTGTCGGCGCTGGTGGGCGGCGCGCACATGTCGTTTTACCGCCAATGGGCGGCGTCCGGCATGAACAAAAAGATTCCACTCGCTTCGACCACATTCGGCGTCGGCAACGAACACTTGGCTTTGTCGGCAGCGGAAGGCGATGGCATTTTAATCGCCGGCAATTACAGCCAAGAAAATCCTGCCCCGGCCAACAAAGATTTCCTGGCAAAATGGAACAAGCGCTTCGGCGATACCAAGATCGTTCACGAAATCGCTGTATCGCAATATCAGGGCATCAAGCTGTGGGCGGAATGCGTTAAGAAAGCCGGATCGCTTGATCGTGAAAAGATGCTGGCAGCGATTGAATCCGGCGTGAAGATCGAAGGCCCGGCGGGAACCGTGTCCCTCGATCCGCAGACCCACCATGCCGCGCTGGATATTCATTTGATGGAAGTGAAAAACCAGAAACTGAATATTTTGTCGACGGTGAAAGGACGTGCGCCGGCGGATACGGCGCAATCGTGCGATCTGAAAAAGAATCCCAACGACAATAAACAGTATGAAGTGAAAGTTTAGCGAGCCTCAAATATTGTCATTGCGAGCGCACGCGAAGCAATCTCGTCTTTGCGAATTTAATGCCGCGGAGATTGTTTCGTCGGAAAATGCTCTCCTCGCAATGATGCGGTTGATTCCTAGGCAGCATGTAGGGTGGATCAAGTCCCGAAGGGACGGATCCACCATTTCATTCACAGCGGTGGATCCGATGCTGGTGGCAGCATTTGCTTCTATGCCACGCTTGATTCACCCTACGCCTAGCCACCTTCAAATCTAAATGGATTACGCGGGCGTAGTTTTTCTTGAAATCATCTACATGATCGCCTTCCTCGCGCTAACCAGCGCGGGGCTGGCTGTCGTGTTCGGCATGATGCGCGTGATTAATCTGGCCCACGGCGAATTCGTCATGCTCGGCGGTTACACCACGCTCACGTGCTACAAGGCGGGCATCAATATTTACTTCGCAATGCTGATCGTCGCACCCATTGTCGTGGGATTGATCGGCCTCATTGTCGAGCGCCTGATCATTCGATTTCTTTACGGCCGCATGATCGACACCATGCTTGCAACCTGGGGCCTGAGCTTATTCTTAATAGGCGCGGTGACGATGATTTTCGGCAGTTCCGCCGTGAACGTGCCGACGCCAATTTCCGGTTACGAACTGGGTAGCTATCAAATGGGTGGCTACAATTTGTTCATCATTTTTGTCGCCATCGCGGTGATGGTGGGCGTGTGGTTGGTGCTGCGCTACACGCGCGTCGGCCTGATCGCCCGCGGCGCGATGCAAAATGCCGATGTCGCCTCATCGCTCGGCTACAACCCAAAAACGGTCTACATGATTACCTTCACCGCGGGCGCCGCCTTAGCGGGCTTGGCCGGCGGCGTGCTCGCTCCGCTCACCGGTTTGTTGCCCACGTCCGGCGGCGCCTATATCGCGAAAGCCTTCATCACCATCGTCACCGGCGGCGCCGCGGTGATCGCCGGGACGTTGTCGAGTTCGATCATCTTTGGTGTAGTCAGCCAAGTCGTCTCATTCGCGTCGACGCCGGTCATCGGCGAAATCGCGATGCTCACCCTTGCGATCGTGTTGCTGCGTTTGATGCCACAGGGAATAACAGGCCGGTTCTTCCGGAATAGCACTTGATTACTGCCTGGCGTTCCATCGGCGGCGTGCGTTGGGGTTGGTTCATCGCCTTCGCGTTGGTATTGCTGTTGTGGCCACTGGTTTACGACACCCACACCGCCACGGTGTTGTTGATCTGGGCGCTGTTTGCGTTGTCGCTGGGTTTCATGTGGGGCTACGCCGGCATCTTGAGCTTCGGCCACTCCGCTTATTTCGGCTTAGGCGCATACGTTTATGCGATCGCCGCCGTTAACATCGGCGAGAGCACCATTCCTCTGATCCTCGCCATACTCATCCCGGCATTTGCCGCCGCTATCATCGGCGCCATGATGTTTTACGGCCGCATCAGCGACGTGTACATGGGCGTGATGACTTTAGTTGTCTCGCTGATCATGTTCAAATTCATGAACGCCACCGCCGGCGATCAATACGTCATCGGCGATGCACGCCTCGGCGGCTTTAACGGCATGCCCGGATTCCCGACACTCAACGTGCCGGGCGCGCCGCATATTTCGCTTTGGGGCGTGCCGATGTATTACGTCTGCGCCGTAGCATTGCTGCTGTGTTATTTGCTGTGCCGCTGGATCCTCGCCCGTTCCTTCGGCCGTGTGTTGCTCGGTATACGCGAAAACGAAGCTCGCTGCGAATTGCTCGGCTACAACGTGCCCGCGTGCAAGACCGCGATTTTCACCCTCAGCGCGGCCATGGCCGGTCTCTCCGGCTGCTTCTTTGCGAATTGGGCCGAGATCGTCACGCCCAGCGTGTTCAGTTTGCAAACTTCGTCGGACGTGATTATCTGGACCATGGTGGGCGGGATCGGCACGTTGATCGGCCCGATTCTCGGCGCGATGGCGCTCGGCATGGTGAAACTATTGCTCGGCCAGCAAACGTTGATCAACAATTTTCTGGTGTTCGGCACTATTCTAATTGTCGTGGTGCTTGCGATGCCGAGCGGCGTAGTTCCGGCATTCCAAAAATGGTGGGGCAATCGTTCCCAGCGCAGCCGTGGCCCGAGTAACGGCGGCCGCGCGCGGCGGCGATTAACCGTGAAACCGGCGCAGCGACCATGAGCGGCGTGGTGGAAACCCATGAATTGACGATGCGCTTTGGCGGCGTGGTCGCCGTCAACAACGTCAATTTCAATTTGCGCGAGCGCGAATTGCGTTGCCTGATTGGGCCAAACGGCGCCGGCAAAAGCACGTTCTTCAAATGCCTCACCGGACAATATCAACTCACCCACACTAACGGCCGCGTGTTTATTCGCGGCAGCGACGTCACCGGTTGGCGCGCCCACGAAATCGTAAGGCTCGGCGTCGGCATTAAAACGCAAGTGCCCTCGGTGATGAACGGCCTCACCGTCGAAGAAAATCTGTGGCTCGCGGCGCGCCGCATCCATGGTTGGAACGGCACCCCAGGTGCGATGGACGAAATTATCGCCGAACTACAACTCAGCGAATTTGCAAAACGCCTGGTCGGCGAACTTGCCCACGGCCAACGCCAGTTGGTCGAGATCGGCATGGTGTTGGTGCAACGACCATGGCTGGTGTTGCTCGACGAACCCGCCGCCGGCATGACCGGCGACGAAGTAGATCGCCTTGCTAAAGTCATACGCCGTATTAACCAAACGGCATCGGTCATCGTCGTCGATCACGACATGGAATTTGTACGCATGTTGGGCTCGAACGTCACGGTGTTTCACCAAGGCGCGGTGTTGATGGAAGGGCCGTGCGATCAGGTTTTGAGCGACGAAAAAGTGCGCGCGGTTTATATCGGAACGCGAGCGAAATGAGCACCGACGAAACGAACATCCAGCCATCGCCCATTGTTTTGGATGTGCACGATTTGCGCGCCGGTTACGGCTCGGTGCCGGTGTTGCATGGTGTGTCGTTTTCGTTGCACGAGGGGGAAGCGCTCGGCGTGGTCGGCCACAACGGCATGGGCAAATCGACGTTGCTCAAAGCGCTGATGGGGTTGCTACCGTTGACGTCGGGTAACATTTCGCTTGACGGCGTCGATGCCACACACCAGCCCGCTCACCTGCGCAGCCGCGCCGGCATCGCTTACGTGCCGCAAGGCCGCGGCATTCTGCCGGGCTTGAGCGCGCTGGATAATTTGCGCCTCGCGTGGACGCGCGATGCGGAAGAATCGGAACAAGAAGCGGTCGATCGCGTCGTCGCGTTATTTCCAAGATTGGCGCCGTTGCTCGATCGGCGCGGCGGCACGCTTTCCGGCGGCGAACAGCAAATCCTCGCGCTGGCGCGGGCACTGGTGCCCCATCCTTGGATTCTGTTACTCGATGAACCGTCCGAAGGTGTCCAGCCGTCCATCGTGCAAGAGATCGGCCAAACGCTGGCGAAACTGCGCGAGCACGCGGGCCTGACGATGATCATCGTCGAACAAAATTTGGATCTCGTGCTTGATGTCGCCTCGCGCATTGCGGTGCTGGAAAAAGGCAAAATCGAACGCGAAATCGCCGCCCATGAAATCGGCGCAAGCGGCGCGCTCGCCGCGGCGCTCGGCATGGGCAACGTGCGCATGACGCGTACCGGCAATGCGCCGGCGCCGAAAACGACTAATATCAATCGGCCTGAAAGGCAAGCTGGAAGCCGTTCTACAGGCACTTATATTGCGGAAAAAAAACCTATTTCTCCTTCCGCAAACAAATCCGCACCCATTACCGCAACAGGAAATACTATGGCCACCGTCAAACGCCCGACACTCGATCAGATGAAAGAAATCGTTTCATCGCTGCACATGAGCATGTCCGATCGCGAGGTGAACGAATATCTCGATGTGATGGAGGGCACCATGCAAGCCTACGATCGCGTCGCGCAATTGCCGGATTATTTGCCCGAAGTGCGTTATCCGCGCACACCCGGTTATCGCCCCGGCGCGGCGGAAAATAAACTCAACGCGTGGGCGGTTAAGTCTGAGGTTCGTGGCGCGGCCCATGGCCCATTGAGCGGCAAGCGCATCGTGTTGAAAGACAACGTCTGCCTCGCCGGTGTGCCCATGATGAACGGCTCGTCGACCTTGGAGGGCTACGTGCCCGATGTCGATGCCACCATCGTCACGCGCATTCTCGATGCCGGCGGCACGATCGTTGGCAAAGCCCACTGCGAGCATTTTTGTTTGTCCGGCGGCAGCCACACCAATTCCACTGGGCCGGTTCACAACCCCTACAAATATGGCCACACCACGGGCGGCTCGTCGAGTGGATCCGGCGCGCTGGTGGGTTCGGGCGAAGTGGAAATGGCGATCGGCGGCGATCAAGGCGGCTCGATTCGCATGCCGTCGTCGTGGTCCGGGTGTTACGGCATGAAACCGACCCATGGTTTAGTTCCCTACACCGGCGTGATGCCGATCGAATCAACCATCGATCACGTCGGCCCGATGACGACCAACGTCGCCGACAACGCGCTGTTGCTGGAAGTTCTCGCCGGAGAAGACGGCCTCGATCCGCGTCAATACAATGTGCGCGTCGACAAATATACCAGCGCGCTCGGCCGTGGCGTGGCGGGATTGCGCATCGGCGTGGTGACGGAAGGATTCGGCTTTGCCGTCAGCGAAAACGATGTCGATCAAAAAGTTCGGCAGAGCGCCGATCGCTTGCGCGCGCTCGGCGCGACGGTCGAAGAAGTTTCGATTCCGATGCATTTGGACGGCCCGGCGATTTGGACACCGATCGCGCTCGAAGGCTTGCAAGCGCAGATGATGTACGGCAACGGCATGGGTTTTAATTGGAAAGGCATGTACACCACCAGCCTGCTCGACGCCCACGCCAACTGGCGCGCCCGCGCTAATGAGCTGTCGCGCACGCTGAAAATTTCCATGTTCGCCGGTGAATATTTTATTCGCAACTATCGCGGTCATTTTTATGCGAAGGCGCAAAACCTCGGGCGCTTGCTGCGCAAGACTTATGACGACACGTTGAGCCGCTACGATTTGCTGTTGATGCCGACCATGCCGTTCAAGGCCCCTCCCATTCCGCCGCAGAACGCGCCGCTCGCGCAGTGGTGCGAGGCTGCGTTCGCGATGCTGCCGAATACCGCGCCGTTCGACGTCACCGGCCATCCGGCCATGAGCGTTCCATGTGGCATGAGCCAAGGATTACCGATCGGCATGATGCTGATCGCGAAACACTACAACGAGTCGACCATTTATCGCGCCGCCCATGCGTTTGAGCAGATTGGCGATTGGCGGAATTTGTAATTCCCGCATTCAACAACCGACCCACATGTCATCCTGAACGAAGTGAAGGATCTGCTTTTAGGTATTTCCGCCGCCGACAAGAGCAGATTCTTCGTCGCGTAGCGCCTCAGAATGACATGTCTAAGTAAGCGATGATTTCCAACCCTTTCACCTCCCGCCAATTCCAGTCGAGCGCAAACGACCAACAGCGCCCACAAAACGGGCTGTCCTATGTCTCGGGCGCAACCCAAGAACCACTGCGCTTCATCACCATCCCAACGCTGCTAGACGAAGCCGTAATGAACCACGGCTCTCGCGACGCTGTAATCTTCGCCAAGGATCGCGAGCGCCTATCCTGGCACGATCTCAAAGGCCGTTCAGATGAAGTAGCGGCGGGGTTACTCGCGCTTGGCATCCAACGCGGAGACCGCGTTGGCATCTGGGCGCCAAACTGTGTGGAATGGTTGCTTGCACAATTCGGCGCGGCGCGCATCGGCGCGATTCTGGTCAACGTCAATCCTGCGTACCGCACCTCGGAATTGGAATACGCGCTGAATAACGTTCAGTGCCGCGTGCTGATCATGGCGCGCGCGTTGAAGTCGAGCGACTACGTGGCGATGCTGAAAGAATTGGCGCCGGAAGTGAATCACCAATCGGGACATAAGCGTTTACAACTCGCACGCTTTCCGCATCTCGAACAAGTGATCTTGATCGGCGATGGCGAAAAACCCGCAGGCATGATGGCATTCAAAAAACTCATCAACATCGCCGGACCCGCGCACCAATCGCGCTTGAATGACATTTCCAAATCCCTCGATCCAGACGATGCGATCAACATTCAATTCACCAGCGGCACCACCGGCGCGCCGAAGGGCGCGACGCTGACGCACTTCAACATCGTCAACAACGCGCGCTACACCGCCGAGGCGATGCGCCTCACGGAGAAAGACAAACTCGTCATCCCCGTGCCGCTCTACCATTGCTTCGGCATGGTGATCGGCGTGTTGTCGTGTACCGCCGTCGGCGCGACGATGGTGTTTCCCGGCGCGAGTTTCGACGCCGCGGAAACATTGAAAGCGATTCAGCAATATCGCTGCACCGCGCTGCACGGCGTGCCCACCATGTTCATCGCGCAACTCGATCATCCCGAGTTTCGCAACTTCGACGTGTCGTCGCTACGCACCGGCGTAATGGCCGGCGCGCCGTGCCCGATCGAAACCATGCGCCGCGTGGTCAGCGACATGCACATGAAAGAAATCACCATCGCTTACGGCATGACGGAAACCAGCCCGATTTCGTTTCAATCCGGCGTCGACGATCCGCTGGAAAAACGAGTATCGACGGTCGGCCGCATCCAACCCCACGCCGAAGTAAAAATCATCGACGAGCAGGGACGCATCGTCCCGGTCGGCAAACAAGGCGAACTCTGCACCCGCGGCTATCTCGTCATGCAAGGTTATTGGGAAGACGACGAGCGCACCAGTGAATCCATCGACCAAGCGGGCTGGATGCACAGCGGCGACCTCGCCACCCTCGACGCCGAAGGCTATTGCAACATCGTCGGCCGCGTCAAAGACATGCTCATCCGCGGCGGCGAAAACGTCTATCCGCGCGAAGTTGAAGAATTTTTATTCCGCCATCCAAAGATTCAAAACGCCAGCGTATTCGGCGTGCCCGATGCGAAATACGGCGAAGAAGTCTGCGCGTGGATCGTCTTGAAGCCCAGCCAATCGGCCTCGGCAGAAGAAATTCAAACCCACTGCCAAGGCCAAATCGCCCACTATAAAATCCCGCGCCTCATTCGCTTCGTTCCCGAATTACCGCTCACGGCCACCGGCAAGCCGCAGAAATTCGTGATGCGCGATAAGATGATTCAGGAGTTGGGGCTTGCGCTGGCGCGTACCGCATAGCCGGAGATTGACTTAATGACATGATCTTTAGGCAAGGCTTTGAGCCTCCACCGAGCATCATCTATTTTCGAGCGCTACCGACAAGTCCGCATGAGGTTAGCGATTCCGTTCTCTCTTTGCTTGAGGCTCCCGAATCGATTTTTGGCGCAATGGTGATCCTATCTCACCAAGGCATTCG
>JBKJHT010000029.1:0-9005 GCA_046598945.1 Burkholderiales bacterium
AGCAAACCATGAAGCCCTATCGGAAAAAACGCGGAAAAAACTGCACAGTTGACTAAAAATTGACCGTGGCGACACGAGTGCGTGCCGGAACTTTTGCGCCGTCACGGTCTGTCGACAAAAAACTCATTTAATCGGCGTTTCCCTAAGGCTGCGAAGTAGTAATGTCAGAAAACACGAACCCAGTCGCTATCGTCGCATCCGAGGCGCCGGTGCGCACTAAGCCCTAACTACCCTGAACCTTTTGCGACACGAATGGCGGGCCGCGAAAAACGTCCGCTTGGGGATCTATTCGGCCTTACTAACTTTGGCGTCAATCTCACGCGCTTAGTGCCCAATGCGGTTTCGTCGCTCCGGCACGCGCACGTCTGATTTCATCGTGGAAGGCCAACAAATCTCCAAGGAAGCAATATGAAAAAGATCGCCGTTGAACCGTATCGAAATATCGATTTCTCAAATGCAAAGCGTGGTCCCGTCATAGCCGTCGAACCTGGAAAAACCAAGATTTCTATTCGTGTTGATAATACCGTCATCGAGTACTTTCGTGGCCAGGTTAAGCGCGCCGGTACTGGAAACTACCAGACGCTTATGAATGATGCGCTTGTTGCGTTCATTCAGCAGCGCTCGGTCATCGATGCAGTGCGGCTAGTCGTACGAGAAGAAATGTCCGCGCCGCGAGCAAAGCCACGACAAGCACGCGCTCGGGCGATCAGTGCGTAGGGGTGCGGGCTCGCAAGTCGCTCCCGCTAAGTGGTTATTTTTCAATGAATTTTGCTGAAGCGAGTTTCGGGCGATTTGCGGCCGCAGTCCGATTACTACGCTAACCCGTCCAGCAAGCGGACAGCCACCGACAAGCCTGTGTACACGATGATTCGGAGCGCCGCGCAACGACGCAGATGGGCGCCGCTGTAGTTTTTCGACAAACCCTAGGCAGTTGACAGCATTCCGCGTCAGGGGTATCGTTCCTCTTAAGAACTTCAGTTCGATATGCGAACAAATGTCTTTCGTTGGAGGAATAAACATGACTAGCTACAACACCGTCTTCGGCTCATTGGATAAGTACGAGAAGGGTCGCGTTGAAATCATCAATGACAATCCAAAGAACTACGCGTTTTCCAATGTCTTCGAGATTAGCGGTAAGTCCAAGCCCTACGAAAAAGTTGTGATGGGCATCAATCAAATCTATGTGTTGGAAGCGATTCGCGCCGAAGGCAATTCGCCTTGGTACAGCGCGGCGCATGATGAATTCGCGCTGTGTATGGATGGCGAAGTAGAAATCCATTTGGTTAAGTTGGATAAGCCCGCCGTGACCGATGCGGAAAAGAACGGCGCGATCAAACTTGCAGGCGAACCCGTTGGGAAAAAGATGGGTTGGATGAAATTGAAACGCGGCCACCAAGGGATGTTGCCGGCTAACAGCGCTTATCAATTTCGGTCTGCGAAACCCGGCGTGATTGTGCTGCAAACGACATTGGGCGATTTGTCCGTGCAGAAGTGGGCTGATATCTGCCAGGTGAATTGACCGGAGTCAATTCATCCTGAGCACAGCGAAGGACCTGCTTTTTGCACTTTAAGAATGGAGGAGATCAATATGAACGCACCTGCTGAAAATATCCAAGCCCACGTAACGGGTACCAACAGTCACGGCTACAAAGAATTCAAGCTCGGCGGTTTTTCATTTTCGCGCGATGAATATTTTGCCCATATCAAATGGACCGGTAAGAACGGCAAGTCCATGAGCCACAGCGCCGACATTGCAAATTATCTGCGCCCATTGATGCGCGATGTGGCGTGGGGATTTTTCTACGGCTACGTCAATTTCGATGACGTTTTTGGCACCTGTAATAAGTATTCGTCAGTCGATGTTTACGCCGGCGCTTATAACGGTGAATACCGCAAAGCGGGTGTGGACTTGCTGGAAAATCATCCGACTGAATGGGTGCGCGCGACGTTCGTCGAAATGCTCGAAGATTGGGTTAACGAGGGCTACGATCCTTTCGCCTCGCCGCAAGAGACCGGCACGGCCTATGGCAAAAAACACGGCAGCAATTTGGATGCGCTGCGTCGCCAACGGCAATTGGCGAAACGTTGTGTCGGCTTGAAGGACGATTTGGCGATGCGTTCTGACGCTAACGGTTACACGGTGAATCGCGCGTTTGCCGACGTGCCACAAGATAAACCGGAACTGCATCCCGAGCCAGGTTTTGAGAATGAAGTTCACGCGTTTAATTTGTTTGCGTACCTGTCGCGCTCCGATGTGACTTGGAATCCTTCGTTCACCTCGGTGGTGAAATTCAGCTTCTGTTGCCCGACCACGGAGGAACACATTCTGCCGGTGATCCACGGTAACGATCGCATAGAATGGTTTTTCCAAATGTGCGATGAAATTCAGTGGAACTGTGGTGACAAAAACACCGGCGCACCGCGCGCTCGGGTCATCATGAAGGCGGGCGACATGGCGGCGATGCCGGCCGATTGTCGCCATCAAGGTTTTTCGCCGAAGCGCTCCATGTTGCTGGTGTGGGAGAACGGTTCGCCGCAAGTGGTTTATGACATTGAAGCGGGCAAGTCGCCGGTGAATCCAGTTAGTTTTTAGCTGTCATTGCGAGCGAACGCGAAGCAATCTCGTAGTAGCGGTTGAGATCGAGATTGCTTCGTCGCTTTCGCTCCTCGCAATGACAGTGCAACCCTTAGCAGCAAAGGCAATATGACCGACCTCGCAATCCAAACTAAACTCTTCATCAACGGTAATTTCGTCAATGCTGCCGATGGGGCGACCATCGAAGATTTGAATCCCCACGACAATTCCAAGATAGCCGATGTCGCGTTGGCCGGAAAAGAAGATGTCGATTGCGCCGTCGCGGCGGCGAAAGCGGCGTTTCCGAAATGGAGCAAGATGGCGGCGATGGATCGTGGCCGTTTGTTGCTGAAACTCGCCGACAAGATCGAAGAAAAAGCCGGGGAACTGGCCCAGCTCGAAAGCCTCGACACCGGTCATCCGCTTAAAGATTCGACTCGCCTTGATGTGCCACGCACGGCGATTACCTTTCGCTATTTTGGTGGTATGGCGGACAAGCTGGAAGGTAGCGTGATTCCGGTCGACCAGGGATTTTTGAACTTGGGCATGCGCGAGCCGCTCGGTGTGGTCGGGCAAATCGTGCCGTGGAATTTTCCGCTGATGTTCACTAGCTGGAAGATGGGGCCGGCACTCGCGGCGGGAAATACCGTCGTGCTCAAGCCCTCAGAGATCACGCCGCTGTCGACGTTGCGTATCGCTGAACTGATGGCGGAAGTGGGTTTCCCGGAAGGCGTGGTCAACGTCATTCCCGGTTACGGCCACATTGCCGGACAGTATCTCGCCGAGCACACAGACGTCGCGAAGATCGCCTTCACCGGCTCCACCGCGACGGGACGAAAAGTGGTGCAAGCTTCGGCCGGAAACTTAAAGCGTGTGCAACTGGAACTGGGCGGTAAGGGCGCCAACATCGTTTTCGACGATGCGTTTTTGCCGGCGGCAATCAACGGCGCGGCGTTTGCGATTTTCCACAATCAGGGTCAGGCGTGCATTGCCGGTTCGCGCTTAATCCTGCATGAAAAAATTGCCGAGCAATTCATGGAGGGATTTGTGAAGCTGGCGCAATCCATCAAGCTCGGCAATCCGCTCGACGCCGCAACGGAAATGGGGCCGCTCACATCGATTTTACATCGCGATCGCGTATTGTCGTACTGCAAAGTCGCGACCGATGAGGGCGGGCAAATCATCACCGGCGGCAAAGCGCCGTCGGATGCGGCCCTCACCAAAGGCTGTTACATCGAGCCGACCATCGTGCGCGCGAAGCCGACGGACCGCGTGTCGCAAGAAGAAGTATTTGGCCCCTTCGTCAGCGTGACGACCTTCAAAACCGACGAAGAAGCCATGACCATCGCCAACGGCACGCAGTATGGTTTGGGCGGGGGTTTGTGGACCAACGACCTCACCCGCGCTCACCGTTTCGCGCAAGGCATGCGCAGCGGCATGGTGTGGATCAACTGTTATAAGCGCGTTAACCCGGCTTCACCGTTCGGCGGCGTCGGCGCCTCAGGCTATGGCCGCGAAATGGGGTTCGAAGCGATGACGCAGTACACCGATGTGAAGTCTGTGTGGATCAATGTCGATGCGAATATTCCACCTTGGTATCCCAGATAAAATAAACATGTAGGGTGGGTTAGGCGTGGCACAAATAAAAGTGCTGCCACTAGCGAAGCGCCGTAACCCACCGAACCTTTATTATTGCGATGTTGGATCCGGCGCTACGCGCCTTGATCCACCCTACGGACAACTGAAATTTATGGTCAACAAGATAGTCGAAACGGTCGAGCAAGCTCTCGCCGATGTGCAAGACGGTGCAACCGTCATGATCGGCGGTTTCGGCGACGCCGGGCAACCGCGCGAGCTTATCAACGGGTTGATCGAGCAAGGCGCGAAAGACCTCACCATCGTCAACAACAACGCGGGCAATGGTGAGGTGGGTCTGGCAGCGTTACTGAAATCCAAACGTGTACGCAAGATCATTTGCTCGTTTCCGCGGCAAACCGATTCCTATGTGTTCGACGAGTTGTATCGCAGCGGCCAAATCGAATTGGAGTTAGTGCCGCAAGGCAATCTCGCCGAGCGCATTCGTGCGGCGGGCGCAGGCATCGGCGCTTTTTTCACGCCGACCGGCTACGGCACGGATTTGGCCAAGGGCAAGGAAACGCGCATCATCGACGGCAAGCCTTATGTGCTGGAACACCCTATCCATGCGGACTTCGCGTTGGTAAAGGCACTCAAAGCAGATCGCTGGGGCAATTTGATTTATCGCAAAACGGCGCGTAATTTTGGGCCCATTATGGCGAGCGCGGCAAAATGTTCCGTCGTGCAGGTGGGGGAGATTGTCGAACTGGGAAACTTAGATCCCGAGGCAATTGTGACGCCGGGGATTTACGTCAATCGAGTTGTTCAGGTGGCCGCGAAGTTGAAGGTGGCGGCGTGAGAAGACCTGTCAAAACCAACTATGTCATCCTGAGCACAGCGAAGGATCCGCTTTTAATCCGCCGCAGAAAAAGCAGATCCTTCGCTGTGCTCAGGATGACATAATATAGAGGGCAAAGTATGAACAGACGCAATCGCGACCAAATCGCCGCCCGTGTGGCGCGCGATATTCCCGAAGGGGCCTACGTTAATCTCGGCATCGGCTTGCCGACCTTGGTGGCGAATCATTTGCCGAAGGATCGCGATATATTTTTGCATAGCGAGAATGGTTTGCTTGGAATGGGCCCGGCACCCGCGCCCGGTGAAGAAGATGAAGATCTGATTAACGCGGGCAAACAACCGGTGACAATTTTGCCCGGCGGCGCGTATTTTCATCACGCCGATTCCTTCGGCATGATGCGCGGCGGGCATTTGGATTTTTGCGTGCTTGGTGCGTTTCAAGTCTCGGTCGACGGTGACCTTGCCAACTGGCACACCGGCGCGCCCGATGCGATTCCCGCAGTCGGCGGCGCGATGGATTTGGCCATCGGCGCGAAGAAAGTTTTTGTGATGATGGAGCATCAAACGAAAACCGGCGCGAGCAAAATCGTCGAGCATTGCACTTATCCGCTCACCGGCATTGGCTGCGTAAATCGAATTTACACCGATCTTGCGGTGATTGACGTGACGCCAAACGGCTTGCGCGTGGTGGACATGATTGACGGCCTGTCGCTGGCGGAATTGCAGCGCTTGAGCGGCGTGCCGTTAGCGCAGGACGAAGCACCGGCGGCGGCATGAAGCCATTTATTTTTAGTGCCCAGTTTCCTCGCGTTGTATTTGGCGCTGGCAGCTTGCAACACTTGGAACGCGAGATTGATCTGCTCGGCGCGAAGCGCGCGCTGGTGTTGTGTACACCGGAACAGCGCGCGCAAGCGGAAGATATTGCAAAACGCTTAGGCGCCCGAGCCGTCGGCGTGTACGACAAAGCGGTCATGCATGTGCCGATCGAGACGGCGCGCGCGGGGCGCGAGGAAGCCACGCGGTTCAATGCCGATTGTGCTGTGGCGATTGGCGGCGGCTCCACGCTGGGCCTGGGTAAAGCCATCGCCTTGGAATCGAATTTGCCGATCCTGGCGATTCCGACAACCTATGCGGGTTCGGAAATGACGCCGATCCAGGGCTTCACGGAAAACGGCGTCAAGAAGACGCTGCGCGACGCGCGCATGTTGCCAAAAACCGTGATCTACGACGCGGAACTCACGCTGACATTACCGGCAAAATTGTCGGCGACCAGCGGCATGAATGCCATCGCTCACAGTGTCGAATCGTTGTATGCGCAAGATGCCAATCCGATCATTTCTCTGATGGCGGAAGAAAGCATCCGCGTCTTGGCTAACGCGCTGCCCAAGATCGTGCGCGATACCCAAGATCTCGCTGCCCGTGGCGACGCGCAATACGGCGCATGGCTCGCCGGGGTAAGTCTCGGCGCGGTGGGTATGGCGCTGCATCACAAGCTCTGCCACACCCTCGGTGGCAGCTTCAATTTGCCCCATGCGGAGACTCACACCATCGTTCTGGCCCACGTGGTTGCATATAATCGATTAGCCGCAGAGCAAGCAATGATGCGCATCTCCAGGGCACTAGGCCTGGGGCCTAATCTGGATGCGGCGCGTGGCTTATATGATTTGGCGAAATCCATCGGCGCACCCCTAGCGCTGAAGGACATCGGCATGCAAGAATCGGATTTGGACAAAGCAGCGCAGATTGCGACCACGAATCCTTACTACAACCCAAGGCCAATCGAGCGCGGCCCCATCAGAAAATTGCTCGACGATGCTTACTTCGGCCGGCCACCGGGTTAAGCAGCGCGTTAGACTAACGAGTACTACCCATAATACTTTGATCAAATAAATGAGGAGCGAACCATGCAGGACAAACAACCTAAAAACCCGATCGTGATCGACCACAATTTATCGCGTCGTCGCGTATTGCAAGCGGGCGCCGCAGCCGTCGCGACACTTGGCTTTCCCTACATCAACACCGCTTTTGCGCAGGCAGGACGCAAAATTAAAATCGGTTATGTGTCGCCGGAATCGGGCCCGCTGGCGCCCTTCGGCGAGGCGGACAAATACGTCATCGGCGCCATCCGTGAACTGATGAAAGCCGGTATCGCCATCGGCGGTAAAAACTATCCCGTTGAGATCATCGTCAAGGACAGCCAATCCAATCCGAATCGCGCCGGCGAAGTCGCTGCGGATCTGATCCTCAAAGACAAAGTCGACATTATCTTAGCCGGTGGCACGCCGGAGACGACTAACCCGGTTGCCGATCAAGCGGAGTTGAATGAGATTCCCTGCATTACCACCGTATGTCCGTGGCAGCCGTGGTTCTTCGGCCGCGGCGGTAAGCCCGATGTGGGATTCAATTGGACCTATCATTTCTTTTGGGGTTTGGAAGACATCATCGCCGTGTTCACCAATATGTGGGGCCAAGTGTCGAGCAACAAACAAGTTGGCGGATTGTTCCCGAACGACGGCGACGGCAACGCGTGGGGTGATCCCAATGTCGGCTTCCCCAAACCGCTCGCCGCGCAGGGCTACAAGCTTAACGATCCGGGGCGCTACCAAAATCTGACGCAAGATTTCAGCGCGCAAATCGCCTCGTTCAAGAAAGCCAACAACGAGATCTTGACCGGTGTGGTGATCCCGCCGGATTTCAAAACCTTTTGGACCCAAGCCGCGCAGCAAGGTTACAAGCCGAAGATCGCCTCGGTCGGCAAAGCGTTGTTGTTCCCCGCCGCCGTGGAAGCGATCGGCGACACGGCCGATGGTTTGTCCACGGAAGTGTGGTGGAGCCCGTCCCATCCGTTCAAATCTTCGCTAAGTGGCGCCAGCGCCAAACAATTGGCCGAGAGTTTCGAAAAGGCGACCGGTAAACAATGGACCCAGCCAATCGGCTTCGCCCATGCGTTATTCGAAGTTGCGGCAGATGTGTTGAAGCGCAGCAAAAACATCGACGACAAAGCCACCATCCGCGACGCCATCGCCGCGACCAATCTCAACACCGTCGTGGGCCCCGTTGCTTGGGGTAAAGGCCCGGTGAAGAATGTCGCCAAAACGCCGCTGGTGGGCGGTCAGTGGGTGAAAGGCAAAGGCAAGTCGAAGTTTGATTTGGTGATCGTCGACAACAAGACTGCGCCGAATATTCCGACTGGTGGAAAGCTAAAAGCTATCGGCGGTTAGTGCACTGCTTCGGATTTTGCGAAACTTTCCTCCCCTTCAAGGGGAGGACTAAGGTGGGGATGGGTTGTTTTGGCGGTTGTACTTCTGACCCATCCCCTTTCCAACCTTCCCCTTGAAGGGGAAGGAGTGGGCCCAGGGCAAGAATCCAATCTGATCATTCTCGAGTTTCAGTTTTCCAATTGACACCACTTCTCAGCGTTGAACACGCCTCGAAAAGCTACGGCGCATTGAAGGTGATAGACGATGTCACGTTTCATGTGCACGCGAACGAAGCGTTGGGCATACTTGGCCCTAACGGCGCGGGCAAGACCACGCTGTTCAATTTGATCAGCGGCGATGTGAAGCCCGATGCGGGCAACGTTTTATTTCAAGGTCGCAATATTTCCGCGCTGCCGCCTCATCAGCGCTGTCGCCTGGGCATAGGCCGTTCGTATCAAATACCGCACCCGTTTTCTGGCATGACGGTATTCGAAAATCTGCTCGTCGCCGCAACCTTTGGTGGCGTGAAAAAGGAATATGACGCCTATCCGATTTGTGTTGAAGTATTGGATCAAACCGGCTTAACAAAAAAAGCGAATCTTCTCGCAGGCTCGCTTACGTTACTCGATCGCAAGCGCTTGGAACTCGCCCGTTCGCTGGCGACCCATCCCAAGCTATTGCTGCTGGACGAAATCGCCGGTGGCCTAACGGAACACGAAGCCAAAGCGCTGGTGGAGGAAATCAAAGCGATCAAGGCATCGGGTGTCAGCATCATCTGGATCGAGCATGTGGTGCAC
>JBKJHT010000132.1:0-10795 GCA_046598945.1 Burkholderiales bacterium
TTGAGTCTGGCCCACATCCAACAGAGCCCGATACCTTAGTCGCAAGGTGGACCGGTGGAAACTTTGCAATGAAATTTTCGAAGCTTGCCGCAGTTCTGAAGAATGATGCTTTCAAAGAAGAGTGTGAATGGCGTTTAATTTCCAACTTTGGCGTACACGTGACCACGATGTATTTTCGCACGAGCCCATCGACGTTAATTCCATACGTGCCATTCCGTCTCGGCTCGTCAAAAACTAATTACCTTAAAGAAATCATCGTCGGTCCAACTGTGCACGCGAGGCAGGCGGTCGAAGCAACTCGAATGCTATTGGGTAGTTCGGATACTGCTCGGTTTGTTACCGCGAGCTCTTCGGACATCCCATACCGCGCTCGGTAGCAGGCGCAGGGTGCGCAATGCGCACGCGGCCTCATTCTCGTGCAACCGTCCGACTTATCCATGTTCTTTACCGCAAATCGTTTCGGCACTGACGCAATGATGGCATCCCAGCGTGCGCAATGCGCACCCTACGTCGGCTGAACACTAGCTTCGGGCGTATAACATGAACATCAAAACGAGGTGTCACCATGAGTCGAGTTCAAATTTTAGAACGTGAAATCAGAGCGCTTTCTCCCGAGGAATTTGCCGAACTTCGGCAGTGGTTGGCCGAATTCGATGCGCAGGTGTGGGATCGCCAATTCGAAATCGATGTGAATTCCGGGAAGCTCGATGCCTTGGCAGAAAAAGCGCTACGAGCACATGCGGCCGGGGAAACCACTAAGCTTTGATTCATCACGCCTCGCCGGATTTCTGGGCGTGCTACCGCGCGCTTCCGGCCGAAGTCCAAGAAATCGCCGACAAATCGTTTGCGCTACTGAAGCAGGAGATCGGGTCGGACTGACGGGATTGCGCCCGTCAGTCCGACCCGATCCCATAATCGACACATGGGATCCCCGTCGACGGGGGATCGTAGCGGGGTAGGGTGCATTCATGCACCGTTCAATTGCGATGGTGCATGAATGCACCCTACATGTTTTTATGCGGCCGCGAGGCCGATCCGTGCGATTCGCTTATTGACGCCCTACCTATCTTCTAAGCGTCTTAGTCGGAAAAGTGCCATAGGTACAATGCCACGCCTCATCCGCCCTACTATAATCAAAGCATTGCCACGCGGCTTATCCAGTGCGCCTTCTGGCGCGGCATAGTCTGCGAGCCGGTATCCATGCGCTCCTTGAAGCATTTGGTTTGTACGCGGCGCCGAAAGTATAATGAGATGGACTGGCTTGCTGGTCTACGCGGACTATACTGCATAGGAAATTTTGCCGTTTGAATTTACACTTAGGGAGCGTTCAATGTTATTAGATAGCCTTGATTTGAACATCGGTAGCAACATGATGATGTATGCATTGGTTGGTCTGTTATTTTTATGGCTGTTCTTCCGCATTTTTAAGCGCACCGAAAAACCGCGCGCACGGCCGCAGGTTTCAAGCAAATCAACAAGTTGGAACGACGAGGGTTATTCACGCTGAGCGCGATCTGGGTTTCCCGCATCGGCATCCTCAACGGGAAACCCGCGTAAAGCACATTGGGTTCTTCATCACAAAAGCGAAACTGCCCTACGATGTATGATTACCTTCGGTCGTGTATTCAGGCGAACGGAGTGCAATGCTCACACTAAAATTGTTCCGCTGACCCTACGAGAATTAGGAGTGCTCCGATGACCATTCATCTCGATCACACCATCGTGCCCTCCCGCAATAAGATCGCTGCGGCGAAACGCCTGGCTGAGCTTCTTGGCGTTCCATGGGCGGAAACCGGCGTCGGGCCATTTTCTCCGGTGTACGTCAATGATGGATTAACGCTCGACTCCATCGATACCGATGAATATTTTCCTATTTACCATTTTTGTTTTCGCGTCGAACAGAACGAGTTCGATTCCATTCTCGCACGCATCAAGGCCGCCGGCATCAAGTATCGCAGCACAGTGCGCGGGCCCGACGATATGCAAATCGACCCGCAGTTCGGCAATATCTACTGGAACGAGCCCGATGGGCATCAGTGGGAGATACTTACCGTGAGATACACGCGGCCGCAGGTGTAGGGAGCAAACGGCGCACGCGGGCTGAGCCTCGTGCCGAAAGCAATGCTCCAAATCATTTCGGTGCCCGGATCATAGTGGCTCCGACGATCAGCGTGCGCGATGCGCAACCTACAAAAATATCCAAGATTTCAATCGTCGTATGATCTAATCTTTCGTAAATTGAACGCGCTACTGCGTTCAACACAATCGCGGAGGAATTCATGAAGGTCACGAATATCGAGACGCTTTCCTGCGACGCGGGCTGGCGCAACTATCACTACGTTAAGCTCAGCACCGATAGCGGCATCATAGGCTGGAGCGAGTTCGATGAAGGCTTCGGCGCGCCGGGCGTGACCACGGTCATTCAGCGGCTTGCCTCGCGCGTCGTCGGGCAACATGTCGGCGAGCACGAACGAATTTATGCTGAGCTGTACTGCGCGACTCGTCCGGCGGCCGGTGGTATTGTCGCATTGGCCATGGGCGCGATCGAGAATGCGTTGCTCGATGCCAAGGCGAAGGGACTGGGCGTGCCGGTTTATGAACTGCTCGGCGGCAAGATTCGCGATCGCATCCGCGTGTATTGGTCCCACTGCGCGACTTGGCGGATCAATCACCCCACGCATTACCCGCCAGCGATCACCGATCTGGATGGGGTGAAAGCCATCGGGCGCGAAGTGCGCGAGAAAGGCTTCGGCGCGCTGAAAACCAATATCTTCACCTACGATGCGAACAAGAAAAATGTACGCGGTTGGCGGCCGGGCTTCGGCGTGCCGTTCTCCCCGGCCATCAATGTGGAACGCGATGTGATTTCCAACCTCGTGATGCACTTGGAAGCGCTGCGCGACGGCGCCGGATGTGATGTTGACATTTTGCTTGACCTCAACTTTAACGCGAAGACGGAAGGGTACCTGAAGATCTTGCGAGCGATCGCGCATCTCGACCTGTTCTGGGTTGAAATCGACAGTTATAACCCGCAAGCGTTGCGTTACATCCGCGACCACAGCCCTCATCCCATTAGCTCCTGTGAAACGCTGCTCACCTTGCGCGAATTCTTGCCGTATTTTCGTGAGCAAGCGATGGACGTTGCGATTGTCGATATTCCTTGGAATGGCGTATGGCAGTCGATGAAAATCGCGGCGAGCGCCGAGGCGCACGAGGTAAATGTCGCGCCACATAATTTCTATGGCCATTTGTGCACGATGATGAACGCGCATTTTTCCGCGGCGGTACCGAACCTGCGCATCATGGAAACAGATATCGATCGCATTGCTTGGGATCATGAGCTGGTCAGCCACGTTCCGGAAATCGTCGATGGGTATTTGATCCTGTCGGATCGGCCCGGTTGGGGCACGGAACCAAACGAAGAAGCGATCCGTGCGCATCCGCCCAAGGGCCCGACGGGTTTGCTCAGTTATGGTCGTAAAGACTAAAAACCGAGACGGTCAGTCGTTAAAAAAACGCTGGTTTCACGCCCCCCTGTTTTAACTCGCTGGGCGCCAGCGCTCCCCCTCTTGCATTCCCTCCAAATATGCAGTATTATGCATAACAAATTGGATCAATGCTTTATTTTTCATATTCTTTATATGCCCGATACCCTCTACCCACCCGCGCAGACCGATCTGGAAAAAGAGCTGAGCGGTAACGGCTTTTTGCACGGGCTCGGGCAGCGGGTGCGCGCATGGCGCGCTCGACGCGGCATGACGCGCAAGATGTTAGCCCTGCATTCCCAGGTTTCGGAACGGCATTTGGCGCAGCTTGAGTCCGGCAAGGGAAACATTTCGATTCTGTTGCTGCAACAAATTGCCGGCGCGCTGAATATTTCCCTCGCCTCGTTTTTCCAAGAGGAAAGTCCGCTGCAAGCGGAGCTGCAAGTCATCAACCAAGTGTTGCGGCGTCTTCCGGAAGCGGAACTGACAGACCTGCGCAAACGGCTGGTGCACGAACACGGCAAGGCGGAACAAGAGCGGCGGCAACGTATCGCGCTGATCGGGTTGCGCGGCGCGGGCAAATCTACGTTGGGCGCGAAATTGGCGAAGAAATTGAACTGGCCGTTCATCGAGTTGGATGGCGAAGTGGAACGCTTGGCGGGCATGGGTTTGAGCGAGTTGTTTTCGCTGTATGGCCAGGCGGGTTATCGCCGCCTTGAGCGGCGCGCCTTGGAGGCCGCGATCGAATCCAATGATCGCGTCGTTATTGCCACCGGCGGCAGCATTGTCTCGGAATCGGCGACGTTCGATTTGCTGCTGTCGTCGTGTTACACCGTGTGGCTGAAAGCCGAACCGCAAGAGCACATGAACCGCGTTATCGCCCAGGGTGACATGCGCCCCATGGCGGGCAACAAAACCGCCATGGATGATTTACGGCAAATCTTGAGTGGCCGCGCGGCGCTCTACGGAAAAGCCGACAGCACGGTTGATACCAGCGCGCAAACGCCGGAACAAAGTCTGCGTTTGCTAAAACAACTTGCGACTGCAAAATAAGGAATGGCCATGAATTCACCCCTCACCCCGGCCCAATTGGCAGCGACCGTTTCCGACTGGGTCGATTTCGACACCCATCCCGATCGTTATCGCCACTGGAAATTATCCGTCGCCGGCCGCATCGCAACGTTGGCGCTGGACGTGAACGAAGCGCAAGGCATTCGGCCCGGCTATCGCATGAAGCTCAATTCCTACGACCTCGGCGTCGATATCGAATTGCACGACGCGTTGCAGCGCATCCGCTTCGAGCATCCGCAAGTGGCGACGGTCATCGTCACCAGCGCGAAGGATCGTATTTTCTGCTCGGGCGCGAACATCTATATGCTTGGCATTTCGTCGCACGCGTGGAAAGTGAATTTCTGCAAATTCACCAACGAAACACGCAATGGCATGGAAGACAGCAGTCAATATGCCGGTATCAAATTCCTCGCCGCGGTGAACGGCGCCTGTGCCGGCGGCGGCTATGAACTGGCGTTGGCCTGCGATGAGATATTGCTGATCGACGATCGCTCGTCGAGCGTGAGCTTGCCCGAAGTGCCGCTGCTTGGCGTGTTGCCCGGCACCGGTGGTTTAACGCGGCTGACCGACAAGCGCAAAGTGCGGCGCGATCACGCCGATATTTTTTGCACCGTCAGCGAAGGCTTGCGCGCAGAAAAAGCGCTGGCTTGGCGACTGATCGACGGACATGCGAAGCCGCAGCAGTTTTCTGCGATGGTCAAGCAACGCGCTGAAGCGTTGGCCCAAACCAGCACCCGCTCTGCCAATGCCCAAGGCGTCAAACTCACGCCGCTGAATCGAATTATTGATGATGAGGGCTATCACTACGAAACCGTCGATGTGATTTTTGATCGCGAGCAACGCAAAGCGACCATCACCGTCTGCGCGCCAACCGCGGTTGAGCCGGACAGCATCGAAGGCATCGTCGCCGCGGGCGTGAATTGGTGGCCACTCAAAATGGCGCGCGAGTTGGACGATGCGATTCTGTTGTTGCGCAGCAATGAACTTACTTTAGGCACCTGGGAGATCAAGTCCCAGGGCGGCTCGCCAGGCATACTGGCCTGCGATCAAGCAATGGAGCGCCTCGCCGAGCACTGGTTTGTAAAAGAAACCATTGGCATGATTCGGCGCACGTTTGCGCGCTTGGAAGTTTCATCGCGTACCGTGTTTGCCATCGTCGATCAAGGCTCGTGCTTCGCGGGAACACTGCTCGAACTCGCCCTCGCCGCTGACCGCACTTACATGCTGCACGTGCCCGACGGCGAGGCCAATGGGCCCCAGATCCAATTATCCCCAATGAACTTCGGCCCCTACCCGAACGTGCAAGGCACAACGCGCTTGGCCACACGCTTCTATGGCGAGGATGAACCGCTCGCGGCCATTCAATCCGCGCTGGGAAAACCCATCGGCGCAGAACAAGCCCTGGCGCTCGGCCTAGTCACTCTCACCCCCGATGATCTAGATTGGGACGATGAAATCCGCCTCGCCTTCGAGGAGCGCGCCAGTCTATCGCCCGATGCCCTCACCGGCATGGAAGCAAGCCTGCGCTTTAATCGAGAGACCATGGCAACGCGCATTTTTGGTCGGCTTTCGGCCTGGCAAAACTGGATCTTCATTCGGCCGAATGCCGTTGGTGAGCACGGCGCGCTGAAGATTTTTGGTACAGGCAAAAAAGCGCAATTTAATCGCGATCGAATTTAGCCTTTGAAGAACCACTACGAAACCCATTTAACCAACGTGTCGTCCCCGCGTGCCCTTGGGCACGGGAACCCATTTCGCATTTGTAACGCAACATGGATTCCCGCCGTAGCCTGCCCTCGAATGCTTTAGTCGGGGGCGGGAATGACAATTAGATTTAGAGATTTGAGTAGGAGCAACTATGTCCATCAACTACAGCGAAATCATTCCCAATAACGTCAACCTCGCCGACAACAAAACCCTGCAACGGGCGCTGGAGCATTGGCAACCGCGCTTCCTCGATTGGTGGAAGGACATGGGGCCGGTGGATTCCGGTGCCGCCGACGTGTATCTACGCACTGCCGTGAGCGTCGAATCCAACGGCTGGGCACAATTCGGCCACGTACGCATGCCCGAGTATCGCTGGGGAATTTTCCTGAACCCGAGGCAAGAAGATCGCAAAATTTTATTCGGCGAACACCAAGGTCAAGATGCCTGGCAGGAAGTGCCCGGCGAATATCGCAGCAACCTGCGCCGCATTATTGTCACCCAAGGCGACACGGAACCGGCGTCCGTTGAACAGCAACGCCGCCTCGGCATGACCTGTCCGTCGCTATATGATTTGCGCAACTTATTTCAGATCAACTGCGAAGAGGGACGCCATCTTTGGGCCATGGTGTATTTGCTCCACGCCTACTTCGGCCGCGACGGCCGCGAAGAAGCGGAAAGCCTGCTCCAACGCCGCTCCGGCGATCAAGATCATCCGCGCATCTTGGGCGCCTTCAACGAGCAAACGCCCGATTGGCTGTCGTTTTTCATGTTCACATTTTTCACCGACCGCGACGGCAAATTCCAGTTGTCGGCGCTGACCGAATCGGCCTTTGATCCGCTTGCGCGTACGACAAAATTCATGCTGAAAGAAGAAGCGCACCATATGTATGTCGGCATCACCGGCATCACGCGCATTCTCGAACGCACCTGCGAAATCATGAAGCAGCACCGAGCCAGCGATCCGGCTGCGGTACGCCAGCACGGCGTGATCGATCTGCCGACCATGCAGCGTTATTTGAATTTTCACTTCAGCGTGACGGTGGATTTGTTCGGCGCCGATGTGTCGTCCAACGCGGCGACGTTTTACACCACCGGATTAAAAGGCCGCTTCGACGAACAATTGATTAACGACGATCATCAACTCGGCGACGCCAGCTACGACATTCTCGATATCAGCAACGGCCAAATCGGCAAGCGCGCCGTCGCCGCCTTGACAACCCTGAACGAACGTCTGCGTGACGACTACATTGCCGACACCATCGCCGGCGTCACGCGCTGGAACCGCGTCATGCAAAAACACGGCATCGAATTTGAACTCACGGTGCCGCACAAAGCGTTCAATCGCCAGATCGGTTCTCTCGCGAGCATCCGCGTTTCGCCGTCGGGGCAAATCATCGACGAGAACGCCTGGCAAGCGAATGTCGCCAACTGGCTGCCGACGGAAACCGATCGCGCCTACATTCAATCGTTAATGGGCCGCGTCACGGAACCGGGAATATACGCCAACTGGATTTCACCACCGGATCGCGGCATCAATAATCAAGCGGCGGATTTCGAGTACGTGCGCTTTAACTAAATCGACGAAATAATTGTCCCGTAACAATCAATAAACCACTGTGTTATCCCCGCGAAAGCGGGGATCCATATTGACTTAGAAAAACAAAAATGGGTCCCCGTTTTCACGGGGACGACAAAAGCAACGCAGTCTTAAATTGTAAGCGAATCAGGACGCGCATAGTCGGTGTAAAATTACGCTACCGTCACACAGTCGAAATTTCTCCCTATGCAACCCAGACCGTTTCAAATCGCTTTCCCCGACGAAATTTTTGTTGACCTAAAAGATCGCCTCACGCGTACGCGTTGGCCTGATCAAGCACCCGGCGAGGAATGGCAGTACGGCGCCAGTCTCGCCTATCTAAAAGAATTGACCACCTATTGGCGCGACGGGTTTGACTGGCGCAAGCAAGAGGCGCGACTCAATCGCTTGAAACAATTTCGCGTGCCGCTCGCGGGCATCGATCTGCATTTCATTCACGAGCACGGCGTGGGTCCAAAGCCGATGCCGCTGTTGTTGTCACACGGCTGGCCGGGATCAATCGTGGAGTTTCATAAACTCATTCCGATGCTCACCAATCCCGCGGCCTACGGCGGCGATCCGAACGATGCGTTCACCGTCGTCGCGCCCTCGTTGCCGGGCTACACCTTGTCGTTCAAGCCGAACCAGCCGCGCTTCGGCGCCATCGAGATGGCTGCCGCATTCGCGACCCTGATGAAGGATGTGCTGGGTTATGATCGCTACGTCGCCCAGGGTGGCGATTGGGGCGCCTTCGTCACCTCGCGCCTGGCCTTTGATCATCCCGAACAATTGCATGGCATTCACCTCAATCTGCTCGGCGTGCGCCGCGATTTAACCTTGGCCGATACAGGCAGCGACGAAGAGAAACAATTCCTCAAAGAGCTGCAACATTTCTTGAAAGAAGAAACCGGTTATCAAGCCATCATGGGCACCAAGCCACAGACATTGGCCTATGCGCTGACCGATTCACCGGTTGGGCTGGCGTCGTGGATCGTGGAAAAATTCCGCACCTGGAGCGATTGCGACGGCAACATCGAAAACGTGATTACGCGTGACGAAATGCTCACTAACATCACACTTTACTGGGCTACCGGCGCGATCAATTCCGCGAGCTGGCCCTACTACGCCCGCGCCCATGGCCCGTGGCCGATTCCCGATGGCAAGCGCGTGGAAGTGCCGACCGCCTACGCGGCGTTCCCAAAAGAAATTTTGCGCCCGCCCCGCTCCATCGCCGAGCGTTTCTACAATATTCAACGCTGGACCACGATGTCAAAGGGGGGCCACTTTGCCGCGCTCGAACAGCCGCAACTGTTGGCGGAAGATATTCGCGCATTTTTCCGGCGCTTTCGATAATCTATCCACACCGCGACTTTAAATGGTCGTTACCCTGACAATATAGGCGGTCCCTCATGGCCCTAGGCCCGTGGCTAGCCTACGGGGTGGCCTAGGGCCAGGGCCATGAGGGCTATCGTCGCAATTTTCACTGTGCGAAAAAAACTAGGGTAGGGTTTTTTATGCTCGACGAGCAACACAATCTCCCGCGCTTAGTCGCCGACATCGGTGGCACCAATGCGCGCTTCGCGATGTTCTTCGATAGCGCCGCGACGTTGTCGAACGAACGATCGATGAGCTGCGACCAGTACGCCGGGCCGGTAGATGCAATCGAAGCGTATCTCAAGGAAACCAGCGCACCGCGGCCCCACGAAATCGCCATGGCCGTAGCGACAACCATCGGCGCTGATCGCATCCAATTCACCAACAATCACTGGGCATTCTCGGTCGAAGAAACGCGCCAAGCGCTCGGCATCGAACGTCTATTAATGCTGAACGATTTCACTGCGCTAGCGTTGTCGCTGCCACACCTTAGCGCGGCGCAACAACGCCAAGTGGGCGGCGGTCAAGCGACGGCAAATGCCGCCATCGCGCTGATCGGCGCGGGCACCGGGCTGGGTGTCTCCGGCTTGCTGCCAACGAAAAATGGCTGGGCGCCCATTGAGGGCGAAGGCGGCCATGTCAGCTTTAGCCCGGCGAACATCCGCGAGACGGAAATTTTGCGCATTGCCTGGCGCGAATTTGAGCACGTATCGGGCGAACGCCTGATCTCCGGTATCGGTCTGGATCCGCTCTATCGCGCTATCGCGGAACTGGAGGGTATGAGCGGCCCCGCGCCCACACCGGCGACCATCACCGAGCGCGCGTTACGCGGCAATGATGATTTGTGTCGCGATGTGATGAACACTTTTTGCGGCATGTTAGGAACGGCGGCGGGAAATTTAGCGGTGACGCTCGGTGCGCGCGGCGGTATATACATCGGTGGCGGCATCGTGCCAAGGCTCGGAGCATTCTTCGATCGCTCGCCGTTTCGCCAACGCTTTGAGGCCAAGGGCCGCTTCAGCGATTATCTGAAAGCGATTCCGACGAAAGTAATCCTGGCCGACTATCCCGCGCTGACCGGCGCCGCCCAGGCACTGTTGCGCGACTGATTATTTTTTAGGCACTACGCCAAGAGCCAGTATCCAGGGGCTGGCCCGAGGTGGCCTAAGGCCATAAGGCCATGCGGCTCTCCACATATGCTTCGAAACAAGGCAAGCGTGGAGCGCATCCTACGAGTATTCGACCGTCAGTCCGTCGTGCGCAAGTTCCAATTCCTCCATCGCCACCTCGCTCGCGTTCGCAAGCAATACCGGCCCGGAATAGCGCACCGGAAAAGCGTTTCTGATTTTCCAACTGACCACCGGCTCATGATTTCCATTGAGCAACTGCACGACAACATCGCGCCGCTCGACCGTATTGAGCCGAATGGTGTTGATCCACGCAAAAAAATCATTGTCATTGGGCGCGATGCCGCGCTTCAAAACGATATTGCTGTAGTGAAGCTGTCCGGGCATTTTCAGCGGATGAAATTCGGGATTTGATCCTTCGCGATACTCGTGCGCGTCAACTTGGATGTTCAGCC
>JBKJHT010000255.1:0-7182 GCA_046598945.1 Burkholderiales bacterium
CGTAGATGTACCGGAGCCGATCACGCTTGCGCTGTTAGGTTTGGGTTTGCTTGGAATAGGCTTCACAACCCGCCAACGGAAAATGTAGTAAGTTACTGCGATTTTCTTTGATCTTGAGGGCTGGCCTATATGGGCCAGCCCTTTTCAATTGGCAGGCGGGGTCATAGACCCTCGTTGAACTCCTTAAAAATCGACGGCCTGATCGCCAACACATCGCGTTCGATGTCGGAAATATTTGTGATATAGGGTGTCACCGGGCCATAGTAATCGACTTCGGGACCGATGGCATCGAACGAAAATCCGTAACGCCACAGCAGTCGGACGAGTGAACGCTCCATCGCCGCGAGCCAATGGGTAATACCGCGGCGCTTACTTTCCTGATAAATGATTTTGTAAAGGCCGAGCACGATCTCCGGGCGGCGCCGACGCTCTTCCGGCCGTGGGTCGGGCATCAAAATCTGTTCTGGCGTGATGCCGTATATGTCATCCTCCACGCGACGGCGGTAGTTTTTGCTGACCGCCAGGCGTGAGATCTCCACGATTTCATCCGGGATCACTTCGTCATAAAGCTGACAATGTTGCAGTAGCGGAAAACCTAGCGGATTATGCTTTACAAGGCGAATGGCGCCAACGATATCCCCGGCACGATTGAACGCGGCGAAGTGCAGCGAGTGTATGTCAAATTCGTCGATTTCAAGGCCGGATGGGTAATCCTCACGGCGCATAAAACCACGCTCGAGACAATACACGTCAAACCGAAGGCGATAACATTCGTTCAGCGCGTCGGTATCGTCTACGCACCGGAAAGTGAAATGCGGTTCATCGTCCCGCAATTTGATTGCGTCGCCCATTTTGATTCCAGCCGCTAGCGCTTAGGGACAAAACATGCTGACTGGAAAACCAATCGGCGCACTTACTGTACAACGAAATACATGGCTTAGCAATGACGCCGCGACATGACGCCGTCGAGGCGCCGTTCGGGGTAAAGATAGAAGCTGGCCGATAAGCCGGGTTCTGTGTTGGGCTTGTTGCCAAGCCCCAGACAGTCATTCCTCTAGGCGGCGCGTTACCGCGCCGCTCAAGCAACCTACCCGGGAACCGCGCGAGCAGCGCGAATGTTCCCCTATTTGGCCTTGCTCCGGATGGGGTTTACCTTGCCAGCGCGCGTTGCCGCGTCTGCGGTGGTCTCTTACACCACCGTTTCACCCTTACCTGCCGCACCGCTAACGCGGTTCTACCTACGCGCAAGCGCATCTGCCTTGCGGCGCCCACACTCACGCACAGGCCGCTCTCTTTCAGGACTTTGGCGTACGTGCTTTCGCACGTACGCCAATTCCGCGACATCGGCGGTCTATTCTCTGTTGCACTTTCCGTCGCCTCACGGCGCCCGGCCGTTAGCCGGCATCCCGCTCTCTGGAGCCCGGACTTTCCTCCATGCGCGAACGCACAGCGACTGTCTGGCCAGCTTCTGTCACATCATACCACCCAACCGTGAAGAAACTTCCTGAGCGCTTGTCGGTCGAACAGTCAAATAAGCCATTTTCCGCCGCACCCTTTCGGCCCTCGCTTACGGCCGCTTCAATGTCCACTTTTGAGGAAGGGAAATTTCCATGACCCACCGACTCTATTTCGTTCTGCCGGATGTCGCCAGCGCTCGGCAGTTAGCCGACGATCTTTTGCTCGCCCGAGTGGAAGACCGGCGCATGCATTTTCTCGCCAAGCGCGGCACCGAACTCGGCGCGTTGCACGAGGCCTCGCATTTTCAAAAAACCGACGTTGTGCACGGCGCGGCCGTCGGGCTAGTGGTCGGCGCCAGCGTAGGGTTAGTGCTCGGCCTATTCTTGATGTATTTCCCGCCGGGTGGCGCTCCGCTACAACTGGTCACGCTGCTGATGACGACGATTGTCGGCGCGCTGCTCGGCGCATGGGTTTCCAGCATGGTCGCGATGCAGATTCCGAATTCGCGCTTGACCATGTTCGAGAAAGCCATCGAGCAAGGGAAGATTCTGCTCATTCTTGATCTACCCATGTCGCGGGGCTCGGAAATCCGCGCCATGCTCGACCGGCGCCATCCCGAAGCGATATCGGGCGGACAAGAAGCCCTCGTTCCGGCCTTCCCGTAACGCACGCCAACTATCGGCAAGCCAGGAGCCGCATGGGTCTTGGCTTGCCGCCTATACTGCCTGGTGAGCCGCTCTGGCATTGGCTCTACGAGCACCCTACCGGGAAATGCTCCAGGCAATATTTTCTCCTGCGCGAAATGGCACCAGCGTGTGGTTTCCATACGCCAATTCCGCCGCAACCGCCGTAGCGGTTCTCGTCAGCGTAATCTGCTCGCGATTGCGCGGCAGGCCATAAAAATCCGCGCCAAAAAAACTCGCAAAACCCTCTAGCTTATCTAACGCGCCAACTGCATCGAACGCTTCCGCATACAGCTCCAACGCGGTATTGGCGGTGTAAACCCCGGCGCACCCGCAGGCATGCTCCTTGGTATGCTTCGCGTGGGGCGCGCTGTCGGTACCGAGGAAAAATTTCGGATTGCCGCTAGTCGCCGCACGTACCAAAGCAAGCCGATGTTCCTCGCGCTTGAGCACCGGCAAGCAATAGTGGTGGGGACGAATGCCCGCTTGAAATAACGCGTTGCGGTTGAGCAACAAATGATGCGCCGTGATGGTCGCGGCGACGTTGGGGCCTGCCGCCATCACAAACTCCGCCGCTTGTTTGGTCGTGATATGTTCCAATACCAAACGCAGTTTTGGATAGCGCACGACCAGCGGGCGCAGCGAACGCTCGATGAACACCTGTTCTCGATCAAACACATCGACGTCGGAATCCGTCACTTCACCGTGAATCAAGAGCGGCAGGCCGATGGCCTCCATAGTCGCCAACACGCCGGCGACCTTAGCCAAATCCGTGACACCGGACTGCGAATGGGTCGTGGCGCCGGCCGGATAAAGTTTGACGGCGTGAACGAATCCCGACGCCTTCGCCCGTCCGATTTCCACCGGGGAAGTGCTGTCCGTGAGGAAGAGCGTCATCAACGGCGTAAAGTGCATTCCGGTCGGCAACGCGGCCACAATACGATCGCGGTATTCGCGCGCGAGCGCCACGGTGGTGACCGGCGGCTTAAGATTCGGCATGATGATGGCGCGCGCAAAACGCGCTGCGCTATCGGGCAATACGGCGGCCATTTCAGCGCCGTCGCGCAAATGCAAATGCCAATCATCGGGACGAGTAAGCGTAATCGACTGCATAGATACTTTCATGGTGAATTCTTCAGCGCCAACGCGCGCTCGTAGGCGGTGTTCTTACTCGCACCGGTAATGGCGGCGCTGAGTTTGGCCACTTGTTTCACCGGCATATCTTCCGCAATTAGGAGTTTCAATACGCGCTCCAACTCCGCATCGGCGCGGTCGGCGTCAAGCACGGCGCCACTGACCAGCAACACGAACTCCCCCTTCAATCGGTTGCTGTCTGCCGCTAGCCACCGCGCGGCCTCGCCGAGTTTGCAATGATGAATGGTTTCAAATAATTTGGTCAATTCGCGCGCGATGACGACATCGCGCGATGCGCCCAGTACTTCGGTCAGATCGTCGATACTTTCCGTCACCCGGTGCGGCGCTTCGTAGAATATCAGCGTCCCGGTCTGCCCACGCACCGACTCCAAATACTTTTTCCGCGCCGCGGATTTTACCGGTAAAAAGCCATGGAAACAAAATGGTAGCCTCTGCATACCTGACGCAGACAGCGCCGTGGTCAGGGCGCTCGCCCCTGGGATCGGCACCACCGCATAACCGGCGCGTCGCACGCAGTCGACCAAGATCGCACCGGGATCGGAAATACCCGGTGTACCGGCATCGCTAACCAACGCCAGCGACTGACTCGCGGCCAGTTGCTCGACGATTTGCTCCGCGCGCTCGCGCTCATTGTGCTGATGCAACGACATCAGCTTGGCGTTGATGCCGTGGTGTTGCAACAGCATCGCCGTATTACGTGTGTCCTCGGCGACCACGCGATCCACGTGGGCTAAAACGTCAAGGGCACGCAAGCTGATGTCGCACAAATTCCCGATGGGCGTTGCGACCACATATAATGTAGCGGATCTCACTTCGGTTTCCGGCAAATGCGTTTTCCTCAGTTCGTTAGTGTTTTCCTACTCGGCATCACACTTTTTTCCCAAGCGGCATTGTCGGCGGATGACGCGCGCAATGCAACCGCGATAAATGCTGATGATGGTGGTGGCTCGGCGCCTAAAGCCGTAGAGGAAACGAAAATCGAGATTGCGCCGGAGGTCGTTACCTTCCCGCTACCCGAGCCGGACGGCGTACCGATCGCCGAGCCCGTGTCGATCGTCGAACCCGTCAAACCGAGCCGCATGGCGTTATTTCTGCCATTGAAATCGGCGACATTCGGACGCGCCGCGGACGCGATCCGAGAAGGTTTTCTCGCCGCATCGCAAGTCCCGGGCGCCGAGCCGACTCTGCCCATTGAAATTTACGATAGTGGTGTGGACAGCAAGAACCTGTTGGTGATTTATAACCAAATTCTCAGCGAAAACGCCAAAATCGTAATCGGCCCCATGACCCGCAGTGAAGTCACGACGATTGCGCGAAGCGGGATGGTCACCACGCCCACTCTTGCGCTCAATCTCCCGGAGGGAGATGGCCAGTCGTTGCCGGCGCTGTTTTACTCGCTGAATCTTTCTCAGGAAGCCGAAGCGCGCCAATTGGCCAACATCGCCTTCGCCCGCGGGCTGCGCCGCGCCGCCGTGGTTAGCGGTCCCGCGGCGCTGTCGAAGCGCACGCATGCCGCATTCGCCGCGGAATTTCTGCAACTCGGCGGCACGACGACGCTGGAATACGTTTACAGAGCCGAAGCAAAAAGCCTCACCGAATTTCGCACCGCCCTTAAGGCGCAGCAAGTCGATGTGGTATTCATCGCGACCGACGCCACCATCGCGCGCAAGATTCGCCCCTACATCCGCGCCACGCTGCCGACCTACGCCACCTCGCAAGTATTTCGCAGCAAAAATGATGCGGCGCTGAACCTGGATTTGAAGGGGCTGCATTTCGTCGATATGCCTTGGTTGATCACGCCGGATCATGCCGCCGTCATGGTTTATCCGCAGCCTAAGAAATCACTAACGGCGGAATTGCAGCGTTTTTACGCGCTCGGTATCGACGCCTACCGCCTGGCGCAACGGCTCATTCAAAGCGACATTCCGCCGCTGGAATCCATCGACGGCGTGAGCGGCCGCATCAGCTTGACCTCGGGCCATTGGTTCGCGCGCGAACTGTTGCAAGCCACCTTCGATCACACCGGCGCCGTGATACAGCAACCGCCTTGAGCAGCCGTGGCGAACAAGCGGAGGCTCTCGCCTTGCGCTACTTGGAATCCAAAGGACTCAAGCTGATTGCGCGAAACTATCGCTGCCGCTACGGCGAGATCGACCTCATCATGCGCGATGGCAAGACCACGGTATTCACCGAAGTTCGGCTGCGTAAATCAAATGCGTTCGGCGGTGCGCTGGCGAGTGTCGACGGTAAAAAACAGCGACGTATTCTCACCGCGGCGCGGCATTACTTGAGCGAGCAGCGCGGCGCGCCGCCGTGTCGTTGCGATGTGTTGCTGATGAGCGACATCTCCGAACAAAACATCGAGTGGATTCAAAACGCTTTTACAGAATAAAGTATTGGGTTTCGCAACGAATCGTTTTACAATCGCCGCAATGGATTCAATCAAACGCATTGCGCAACATTTTGAAGCCAGCGCCCAACTCAAGTTATCCACGGCGCATGTGCTTGCTCCCGCCATCGCCGACGCGGCGCAATTGATGGTCAATTGCCTGCTGGCCGACGGCAAGATTCTCGTTTGCGGCAACGGCGGATCGGCGGCGGACGCGCAACATTTTTCCGCTGAATTGCTAAATCGATTCGAGATGGAACGGCCCGGCCTGGCCTGCGTCGCGCTGACCACCGATTCTTCAACCCTGACCTCGATCGCCAACGACTACGCGTTCGAACAAATTTTCTCCAAGCAAGTCCGCGCGTTGGGGCGCAAGGGCGATGTGTTGCTAGCGATTTCCACCAGCGGCAACAGCTCAAATATCATCGACGCGATTCATGCGGCCCATGAACGCAATGTGCATGTCGTCGCACTCACCGGCCGCGAAGGCGGCAAGATCGGTCAACTCATGACCGAGCATGACGTTCATATTTGCGTGGGATCGGACATCACCGCGCGGATCCAAGAAGTCCACCTGCTCACTTTGCATTGCATGTGCGATGCAATCGATTGCTCATTACTAGGAGTTGAATAACGATGCATAAATTTTTACTATTGCTCGCCCTATCGGTGTTGCCTGCGCTACAAGGTTGTATTCCGTTAATTATCGGTGGCGCCATCGGCGCCGGCGCGCTACTGGTGACCGACCGCCGCCCCGCCGGCGCCTACGTGAAAGACGAAGGCATCGAGATTGCCGCGATTAAGCGCATCAACGATCGCTATCGCGATACCTCGAACATCAACGTCACCAGCTACAACCATAACGTGTTGTTAAGCGGCGAGGCGGGGACAGAAAAAATCAAAGCCGACGCCGAAGCAATCGCGCGCAGCGATGGCCGAGTTAAAAACGTTTTCAACGAAATCACCATCGCCGGCAATAGCTCGCTCGGCTCGCGCAGCAACGATACCGCGATCACCTCGAAAGTAAAAACCCGCTTCCTAGCCAACGCCGGCCGCTTCTCGCCAAATCACATCAAGGTCGTCACAGAGAACAACACCGTCTATTTAATGGGCATCGTCACCAAGAGTGAAGCCGACGCGGCAACCGAAGTCGCAAGCACCACCGCCGGCGTGCAGCGTGTGGTTAAGCTGTTCGAATATAAGAATTAGGAAAGAGCGAACGTCGCCCCGACAAGGGGCGCGACGCTGCGCGAGACGAAAGACATCGGATTCTCGCCTTCGCCGGAATGACGAGGCGCCTAGACAAACGCGCCCAATAGCGTTGTCGTCGATCAAAATTCCCGAGGCGATGATGACGCCGGATGTAATCCCAATTTGGCAAACAATGCTTTATCCAACTGCGCGTCGGGATTGCCGGTTGTGAGCAATTTGTCACCGTAAAAGATCGAATTGGCGCCGGCGAAAAAGCACATCGCTTGAATTGCTTCGCCTAACTCG
>JBKJHT010000122.1:0-49606 GCA_046598945.1 Burkholderiales bacterium
TTATCTGAACACCAACACGGGAATTTTAGAATGGGTCAACACATGAACGGTCTGGCTGCCAAGCAGCAAGCCTGATATACCGCGGCGGCCGTGGGACGCCATGGCAATGAGATCGCAGCCCTTCGACTCCGCGGCAACGATGATCCCGTGCCACGGATGATCGTCCTGGCCGCTCATGCATTCGCAGGGAACGCCTGCGGAACGCGCCAGATCCTCAATCTTGGCTAGATTGGTCGCCGCGCGTAATTTGACGTCGCGCTCATAGACTTCACGCGTGTCGCTTACCATTTCCACGTCTACGGCAAAAACGTAGTACGGCTCCTCGGAATGGAATGCCACTACCTTGGCGTTAATCGATTTCGCGAATTGCAGCGCGAGTTTCGCGGCGTTTTCGGACAGCGCCGAACCGTCGGTGGGGATTAGAATTGCCTTGAACATACTCGCCTCCCGGTGCAAAAAAACCTCGGACATCTAGACTATGACACCCAAGCACATTGAAATTGACGTAGATCAATAAATTGCGGAATAAGTCGGTTGCGGCGTTTGGATGCAGGTTATAAAACGCGTCGGGCATATCCTACTTGACCAAGTAGGGATTTAATGCGGAAATCCTGGTAATGTTTGGCCATGGTCAGTTCGCGCTGACCGCTGTTGCAAGGCGCAAGATGCTGCAAAACGGACGGCGCTTGAGCGTCACGGGTATAACCTTAAGCGAGGCGACTCGGGCGCAAGTCGCCGGCTCGCCCCGCTAGGTTACCTAGTTGCTACTTGAAAGCAACGCCGTTACTAACATGAGGGTTGTGATGATTTCAATGAAATCAATACCTAATGTATCAGGGTGTCACTGGACGGGGGGCCGGCACTTATGCGCGTGCTAATTATCGAACCTGAAATGCGGTTAGCCGATTATCTGGTGCATGGCTTAACCGAAAGCGGTTTTGTCGTCGATGTGGTTGACAACGCGTTGGACGGCGTACACCTGGGAGTCACGGGCGAATACGATCTGCTTGTTTTGGATCGATCGACGCTGGGGCTCACTGGCTGGCGCGTCCTGACCGAGTTACGCAAAGCGAAGCAGACGCCGATCTTGGTTTTCACCGAGGCCGACAATGTCGCCGATCGCGTCGAGGGGCTAGAGTTGGGCGCGGACGACTGTCTGGAGAAACCCTTCGCCTATTCCGAGTTCTTAGCCCGCGCCCATGCCCTCGTGCGCCGCGGCAATGGATTGGAACCGGAGATGTTTTGTGTCGCCGACTTGGAGGTCGATGCTGTCGGCCATAGAGTCGTTCGCAATGGTGAGCACGTTCACCTGACACCAAAAGAGTTTGGTTTATTGTTACTGTTAATGCGTCATTGCGGCAAGGTGTTGTCGCACACCACGATCACCGAACAAGTGTGGGATATAAACTTCGATAGCGACACCAACATCGTGGAAGTGACGGTGCGGCGGCTCCGCGCAAAAGTCGACGACCCCTTTGAAACGAAGCTCATTCATACCGTGAGGGGTGTGGGCTACGTGCTTGAACACCGAGACGGACAAGCAACGCACGCTTCAAATCACGGTAGCTAATGCTGTCTCGGTGCTGGTGGTGCGATTCCATTTTCTCGCACCGCCTGCATTGCAGAAATGTAATCGGAGTGTCACTTTCCTGTCGGTGTCCACGTGCTATTTTGCCAATGTACGCTTCCTAATCCGCTCCAGGTTGGGTCATTTCTGGGTGGCTTATGCGGCGAATCGCAAGCACGGAGCGATGTTTAGATCCGTGTCCCTCGTAACGGAGTTCACAAAATGAACGCGAAGAAAATCAGTCTAGTGGTAGCAGCGGCGTTGGCGACTTCGCTCGCAGCGATTCCATCCGCGCAGGCGGGCATGCAAATCATGAAAGAACATCAACCGCATCCGGGTATATCCGAGCGCGATGCCCGGCAACTTGGCATTTGCTATTTGAAGTTCGACCCGATCGTCTCAGACAACGTAGCGTATGCGGACAACAACCCGTTGCGTCCTACCTATGGTGTTTCGCAAAGCGACACAGGTTGGGTGGGCGTTGGAGCCGCTAGTTCGCTCCCCTATGTAGATCGTAGCAACCCCCTGCATCCAGCGTTTAAACGCTAAAGGTTGTCGATGCATTTTCGTGCTGCGGGGGTGTCGCGGTTGGTGTGCGGATAACCGCAGCGCGGACTGACTAGCGCGGTGGACAGGAGTCAAGTATGAGCACCGGAGTGTCAGAAACACCGCCGGGCTAAGGGGCCTCGGGTGATGGTCGCCCGAGGCCGTAGCGTCCGTTAAGTAGCAGGACAGCATTGGTCTAGTCCGTGGCTGGGCGGTGGAACGCAGCCAACGAGCACGGTTGAGGAATGTGCCCGGTGTTCGCTAACGCAAACCGATTCCCGGGTTGCACCGAGAACGAAAGCAAAAAACTACACTCGCGGCATCCGAAAACATGCAAACTGCACGTCGCCCTCATAACGAGACCGCCCGGTTACACTCCCTGGCCGAGTATCGTTTACTCGACACTCCGCCCGAAACTGTATTTGATGGGATCACGGCGGTGGCCGCGCAGTTGGCCGGTGTACCCATTTCGCTGATCAGCTTGGTGGATCAGGATCGCCAGTGGTTCAAGTCGAGTCACGGCCTGCCTGGAGTCGGTCAAACCCCCCGCGACGTGGCGTTTTGCGCCCATGCGATCCTGCAAGCGGAACCCTTTATCGTCGCCGACGCGCTCAACGATTCGCGCTTTGCCGACAACCCATTAGTGTCGCGCGAGCCCAGGATAAGATTCTATGCCGGCATGCCGCTCATCAATCGGCGCGGTCACGGCTTAGGAACGCTTTGTGTAATCGATCGTGTCCCGCGTGAGTTGTCTTCCGGCCAGATCGACAGTTTGCGGCGACTCGCCGACGTGGTGTTGGCGCTGTTCGAGGCGCGCACCGATCGCGACCGCCTTGCGGCGGGTCAGCAGGCGCTTGTGCAGAGTGAGCAACGGCTGCGGACGCTCATCGATGCTTCGCCTGCGCTTATCAGTTATATCGATCGAAGCGAGCGTTATTTATTGGTCAACCAGACCTACGAGCACTGGTTCGGGAAACCCCGCGAGCAGGTAATCGGCCTGACCATGAGGGAACTGCTCGGCGCCGAGGCCCACCAGAGGGCCAAAGAACCGTTTGAACGCGCGCTCCGCGGCGAGACTGTCACTTTCGAAAACTATGCGATTGGCAAAGAGAAACGCCACGTACAGACCAGTTTCGTTCCGGATATCGGAGCCGCAGGCGTGCAGGGCGTGTTTGTCTTGGCGAACGACATCTCCTCGCGGGTTGCAGACGAGCTTCGCCGCCAAAACGAAACGCTGCGCTCGATGAGCGCAAAATTACGGGCGGACATCGAAGCGGAGCAAAAACGCATTGCCTACGCTCTGCACGACCAGATGGGTCAAGATCTGACGGTGTTACGCGTGCATGTGAGCCGTATCCTGAGGCGCTGGAGCGACGACGATGCCCTCACTGGCATTGTCCGGCAGATGGGCGATATTCTCGATAACACGGGTACTTCGATACGCCGCATCATCGCCGATCTTCGTCCCCTGGCGCTGGACGATTTCGGCGTTGGCGTGGCGGCCAAAATACTGGCGCGCGAGATTGAAGAAGCGAGTGGTGTCTGCATCGACTTCACCACTGAAGGCGAATTTGAGGATCTGCCAGAAAGCTATCAGACCAGCCTATACCGCATGCTGCAGGAGTGTCTGACCAACGTCGTTAAGCACGCGCAGGCGACGGAGGTTGCGGTACGGTTGATAAAGTCCGCCGACGAGGTTCGGCTCACGGTAACGGATGATGGCTGCGGCTTCGTCGAATCGCCGCAAGCGGCGCCCGGTCACTATGGGTTGCTGGGCATACAAGAACGCGCTAAGCAACTCGGCGGCCATGCTGCAATTAGCAGTGCGCCGGGCCACGGAACGAAGGTGACAATTGCCGTCCCCGTGCCCGGGTCGTCGTTGGGCGGCGATCGGGCCTACGTCAAGTACAAGGTTCACCGGGTTTCACCGTTTGGTTAGGGCGACAGAGCGTACAATTACATCTAACGGCAACAACTAGTTTCAGCGGAAAGATATGCAGTTGGCACAGGTACAACGCTCGTCGCACAAGACTCAAATCCTGATCGTCGACGATCATGCCATCGTTCGCGCCGGTTTAAAATCGCTCCTCAACGATCAAGCGGACATGGTGGTGGCCGGTGAAGCCGCTTCTGCCGCCGAGGCGCGCACCTTGGTCGGCGTGTGCCCGTTCGATGTGTTGGTACTCGATCTTTCGCTATCAGGGGAATCGGGCTGGGAGTTGCTCAAGTTGGTAAAGAGTAAACAGCCGCGCATGGCGGTGCTCATCCTGAGCGCCTTCCGGGAAGATCAATTCGCGTTGCAAGCGCTCAAGAGCGGCGCGGATGGGTTCTTGAACAAGGAGAGCGCGCCGGAGCTCTTGCTTGCCGCGATTCGCCGCGTCGCCGCCGGTGGCAAATACATTAGCGCTACGCTCGCGGAGCGTTTCGCCCGAAGTCTGGGCGGCGAGGAAAACCCGTCCCCGCACGAAACACTATCGGAGAAAGAATTCACAATCCTAAAGCGCATCGCGTGCGGTAACAGCCTGGTGGCGATCGCCGATGAATTGCACATCAGCCCAAAAACCGTAACCACGCACCGTGCCCGCATCCTGCAAAAATTAGGTCTGGAAAACAACGCCGGCCTGACCCGTTATGTACTGGAAAAAGGGTTGCTCGACTAGGGAACCTCTGAATAAGTCCGATTTCGTCGTGATACTGCGTTGCTCACAAAAAATATCGCCTTACATATCTTGCATATGCTGCGTCGATATTTTGTGTTCACGCCTTATGTCACTTAGAACTCGAACTTATTCAGAGCTTTCCTAGGCTCCTACTGGTTTCTTTAGGAGCAATGTCAAGCTTGTCCTAGATTGCGCGTGTAGGGGAACCCCTAGCGCCACAGGGGAAATCCCAATCTGCCGTCCTAGTTCCCTCACAGCAAATTCGGCGTTCGCCGATTACGCGGACGCCGTTTCTTTGCGATCATCTCATCTACCAACTCAGCCTGGGTTGGCTCACACGGAGTCGCAGAGTAGGGATGATTAAATCGTGAATTGTAATCTAGCCAAAATTGTTCTCGTGGAAGATTCTGTCGCGCTGCGTGAAGGCCTCAGAAACATGCTGAGTGAAATCCCGGGCCTGATCGTGCGCGGCGAATTCGAGGCTGCTCAAGACGCAATCCGTGGCATTGACCGGATTCGTCCCGACATCGTCATACTCGATATCGGATTGACGAGCGGCAATGGATTGGAGGTTTTGCATCACCTCAATCAAGTCCATCCGCGTTGTACAGCGATTGTATTCAGCAATCGCGTGGACACCGAGTACCGCAAACAAGCTATGCATCGTGGCGCAACCCACGTCTTCAACAAATTCAGCGAATCTGAGCAGCTTTTCGACGCCGTCGCCACGCTTGTCGCCGACCGTTCCCGCGCAGAAGAATCGGGTCTGGCTGACGATGTACGGGTGCAAGAGTGTTTATCCTGGGTTTCATCGACCGTTTCATTGGGAGAAAAACAATGCGGCTAACCCCCGTCGACCGCGATACGTTTAACACCGATCCGCGCGCGATCGCGTGCAGCTTGAATCAAGATACCCAGTTCCGCCATGCAGCCGCGGTGTCACTGGTCACGCTGCTCATTCTTCTCATCAGTCTGATGTTGGGCGCCACCGCTTCCCATGCAGCGCAGGAAGAAGCTCGTTTGAGCGTGATCAAAATCGTGGCGCTGCGACAAAGTTCGATCGTCTATGGTTCAGGCATAGTGGTCGCGCCCGGCAAATTGATCACCAATTGCCACGTCGTACGCAACGCCAGCGAAATCAAGCTCATCTCCCAGGGGCGGATTTCGTACGGCCGGCTCGCTGCGCAAGACGTAGAACGAGATTTGTGCATTGTGGCCGCCCCCGATTTGGACGTCCCTACCGTGCGCTTTGGCTCGGCTCAGGAACTGGTTCTGGGCCAACCGGTTTTTGCCGCCGGCTACCCTGGCGGCGAGCAATTTACTTTCAGTGCCGGCCGTGTCAAAGGCTTGCATGAGGCCTACGGTTCGCGCGTGATACAAACGTCAGCCTATTTCGAACCGGGGGCGAGCGGCGGCGGGCTGTTCGATGCGGAAGACCGATTGCTCGGCATCCTGACCTTCAAAGCCGCGTCCGGCGGGGACTTTCACTTTGTATTGCCAATCGAGTGGGTACTGAAACTCATCGACGAAGACACCCCCGCCCAATCACCCATCGTGAGCGGGCGCGCTTTTTGGGAAAAAGAGTTGCGCGAGCAGCCGTTTTTTTTGCAGGTCTCGGCGCTAGAGGCGAAAAAAGACTGGCACGGGTTGTTAAAGTTGGCGAAACATTCCGTCGTGAAGGATGTCCAGCGCGGCGAGCCGTGGATCGCGATGAGTAAAGCATACACTGGGCTTGGGCGTACCGAGGAAGCCGATTCTGCCCTGCAACGGGCCAGGGACATGGAGCCTGGCGCTGGCAAAATGGATAGACACGCTGCAAACTAAAATCTTTCCATGAACCGAAACCCGAAGTGGATCAAGCGCAGCGGATCCACCATGCTAACCATCGTCCACGGCCTTTCATCGGCAGCTTGGTGGATCCGCTTCTTTGTGGCAGCATTTGTTTTTGTGCCATGCTTGATCCACCATTGCAAAGCGGGTTCATGGTTCGTGTGCAGTGTTGGCCGCGCCGACACGGGCCGCTCAAGGAACAACGCGTTAGCGATTGTCCGCAATACCGTGTGGGCAACAAGGTAAAGCAATCGGTTTGCAATAACGCTAGGCTAGCTGAGCGCCGCAGTGCACGAACATCCTACGTGCTTGCTTGTTCAATGAGACTATCTCGAACCCGTTCAAGTTTGGCGCGAACTTCCTGGCCAACGACGCGTACGTCCTCTTTGTCGACCAGTGAAAGTACCGCCACGGAATCCATGAACGAAACCGTAACAATCGCGCCGGGTCCTTCACGGACAACAACATTGCAAGGTAGGAGTAAGCCGATTTCCGGATCCGCCTCGATGGCGCGATAGGCCAGCGCTGGATTGCATGCGCCGAGGATGCGGTAATTCGGTATATCGGCATTCAACTTCGCTTTCAGGGTCGCCTTGACGTCGATGTCGGTCAATACACCAAAACCTTCCGCTTTGAGCGCCTCCGTTACCTTGTCCACGGCGGTCTCGAACGGGAGATGCAAACTAATACTGAAGCCATACATGGATAGTCACTTTCTTCCGCGGATGATGGTCTTAACGGATAAATAGTTTTCGAAGTATTTCTTTAACCAGCCAACCGCGATTAAACCATCGCAGCATTAGGCGTGGGCGGCGAAACGCGAGCAAACCTAACGGCAACGCAACTAACAGCGGACGGGATTTGATATAGCGAATAACCGTCCAGGCGCGATCGAGAAATTCCAGGGGCCGTTGCCAATCCTGAATTTGTTGCGCCAGCGCCGCCCGTTGCTCGGTTGCTTGCGCGATCATTTCGCCCCGGCGTTGCGCAAAGTGATTGATCATGGTGTTGGTCGCAGACCGCTGCGATCCTTGGCTAGTTCCCCCAGAGTGATCGCGAATGGGTTGCGCTGCTGGCGCACAAGTCGAACGATGACTGCCGCGATAGAAAAGCTCACCAGCAAAAAGTACCCGCCGCCTAATGCTAATGCCGTCAGCCTATGGCTGTCCCAAAAAAATACAACGATCAACAACGCCACAAGCAAGACGCCCAGCGCAAAGAAAAATACACCGGTCATGCTCCAAAGGATTAACCAAGCGAAGCGATGGGCCGCCTCCTGCAAGTCTGTAGAAAATAACATTAGTCGCGTTTTCGCGATATCGAGCACGGTCGTCCCAAGCGGCTGTGCCGACTCGACTATCGAGCCCGAGGTGCTGCGCTCGGCCATGGGTGCGCCGTTTGCCTAACGCCGCCCAATCAGCAGGCCCAGGATCACCCCAATACCCGCTCCGACGCCCACGGCCTTCCACGGGTTGTGACGAACGTAGGCATCCGTCGTGGCTGCAGCCATTTTCGCTTTCGCCCTAACCAGCGATTCCGCATCGCCGAGGTGGCGCTGCGCATCTTTTAATGTAGCTGAAAATTGTTTACGGGCGTCGGCGAGCTTCTCGCCGGAATCGCGCGCGGTTGTCTCCACAAAGGCTTCCGCAGCTTGCAACACGCGTTTCAATTCGTTCATCAGGTTTTCCTCCTGATGATGGCGGGCATCAAAGGGATTCATAGCGGACTCCTCGTGAGTTGATTAACAACTTGAATGCTAGAGCGGAAGCGACTACCGCATTTGATCTAGGTCAAGAGATTGAAAATCAATCGGCCGACCTGAATCACCGCGTACCGATTGGCCCGCTCGCGTCGTAGTTGGGCTTTCTTTGACGTGGGTCAAGGATGGGGCGCCCAACCGCCGCTACTGTAATGGCATTGGCAACAGGGTAGTTACTTTAAATGAGTGGTGGCACGCCCACAAAACAATCACTGCAGCTTAGGAGTTCACATGTTTAAGAAAATCTTAGTTCCAACCGATGGTTCCACACTGTGCGATCTTGCGAGTACCAAAGCGATTGCGTTTGCCAAGTCGATCAATGCGGCAGTTCACGGATTTCATGCGGCGCCCGATTACACGCCTACTTACGGCGTTGAGTTGTATTCCTCTGAACAATTCCGCGGCTTCGCCGACGATGAGGCGCGTAACTATCTCATTGCGATCGAAGCCAAGGCGAAGGACGCGGGCATTTCGTACACCACGGGATTCAGCGTGACTGCCTCTCCCTACCAAGCTATTATCGATGCGGCAACGGAACAAAACTGCGATCTGATCTTCATGGCTTCGCACGGCAGGCGGGGATTGGCCGGACTATTGCTAGGCAGCGAAACGCAAAAGGTCTTGACCCATTGCCACATACCGGTGCTGGTATTTCGCGATAAATCCACTGAGCGCAGCATTGGAGAGGCGATGGAAGCCGAGGTGAATAGTTTTAGAACTTGATCAGCTAAATTTTGTTGCATGGGCGGAAGACGTTTATAAGTGCTATGGTTAAGTAGTGAAATTAACAATGAAGTCAACGCTGCGAAATGAAAACAATTGTCATTGCCCTATTGCTGGGTTTGCTCAGTGCGTGCAGCGCCTTACTGCCTAAGTCCGATACCGGCGTGAAAGATCGGTGGGACAGTTTTGATTCCGCCCGCGCCACTTTTGACCGGATCGTTCCCTATCAGACCCGCACCGGCGAGATGGTGCAAATGGGTTATGACCCATTTTCGAATCCAGCGGTAACGATTCTGACCTACGCCGATGTCATCCGGCGCCTGATCCCGTCGACCACCATTGACTCGATGAAACTCAATCGTGGAATTGTCGAGTGCGTATCGGCACAAGAACAGTGTCAGGTCTACGAGATCGACCTCAAGCGGTTGCACCGAAAGCGATCGGGCAATTTTTGGCTCGATTTCTTAAACTTCCGTCGCAGGACGGAAATCTCCGGTTGGCGTTTCAGCGCGCTGGTCTTGCTCAACAATGATTTTGTTGTCTACAAATTGTGGAGCGGGCAGCCGGTGATTCGTGAAGTAGAAGAAGCGGTAAATCCGCTTGGACCATTTCAGGGTTCAGGCGAAGCCGTGTTTCGGGGCTTGATCCGATAACGTGCCAACATGCACTAGCGTTGTGAAGCAAGGAACTGAATCAGCATGGCGCGCACGTCGGGATCATCTTGGAAATAAATCATCTGCGCTTTGGGCGCCACGGCGATGGTGTCCGTCAGCCACTGGTCGAGCAACGCCGTGTCCCAAACCTTGCCTTGAAGCGCTTCCTTGATTCCCGGCGAGAAAACGAAACCGGGCACGGCAGCGGCTTCGCGCCCGATCAGACCAAATAGATTTGGCCCTTGCCCATGTTTTTCGCCTTTATCGAACGTGTGACATTGACTGCATTGCGTGACCGTCAGTTGGCGCGCGGCGGCGCGGTCGTCGGCGGCCCAGAGCGGCGCAGCAAGCCAGAGCAGCGCCAGCGCAACGCTTTTGAAAATCTTGTTCGCAAATTCTAGAATCATATTTGATTTCCCTTTTGCATGACGCCCCGGGACTATTCAGCTGTGGGCGGGATCGAGGCGCTAGCCCCGAATCCCTAGTCCAAAAGCCCTAGCCGCGACTTGGCTCCTTATTCGCCTGGTTCGCCGCTCGGTGCGCAAAACCGATGATGGGCCCGAGCGTGCTGCCGCCCGCCCAGTAGGCGCGACCCGACGCGGACGCCACGCAATTGCCCACGCCATACAGTCCCGGGATCGGTTTGTCGGCGATGTTCAGCACTTGGCCTTCTGGGTTGGTCTTCGGTCCGCCCTTGGTGTCGAGTGTGCCGCCGGTGACGAATGCCGCGTAGTACGGCCCTTGATCGCTGATCGGCCACATGGTCACATTTTTTCGGCCGGGCTCTTCTTTAACATTCCCGTTGAACAGAAAATCGACGCCGCGCTCGCCGCGATGGAAATCATCGTCTTTTCCAACCTTGGCAAAATCGTTGTAACGCTTGATGCTTGCTTTCAGGTTGGCAACGAAGTCTTTGGAAATGTTCATTCCGCCGGTATGTCCGGCGTATTTCTGGAAGCGCGCTTCAATGTTTTGCGCTAACTCTTCCAACGTCGCGCCCTTAATGACGTGTTTGTCATCAGTGCCCGTCGGTACGATCAGCCGACCATACTCGTGGCTGGCGGAATTGTCTTGCGCACGCTGATCCCAAATCGAAGTCAGTACCAAATTCGGGAAGGTCGCATTCGCGCCATCCCACTCGAAAAATTTTTGCGCCAATTCGTTGTAGTGGAGCTTTTCGTTAACGACGCGCTTGCCGGTCTTGTCGACGAAAATCATGGAATCGCCGGCGACGGAAAAACAACCGATCAGCGACGGATCCTTGGCGATGGCTTTTTCAAACGAGATCGGACACATCCATGCATAGTTCATGTTGCGCAGTTGCACGCCAAGGGTGCTGGAGATGCGAACGAAGTCGCCTTCGTTGGTCATCGCCGCGCAACCGCCGTAGGCGGGAATAGAGAGAAAATTCTTGCGCAATTCGACATCGTGGGTGAAACCGCCGGTACAGAACATCACCGCTTTGCGCGCTTTGACCTTGATGATCTTTCCGGTCGGACCTTGCGCTTCGACGCCGATGGCTTCGCCCTTTTCGTTCATTATGATTTTTTGTACGCGCTGGCTGGTCTTGATATCCACGCCGTCGCGCTTACACGCTTGCGACAGGGTGCGCGTGGCGACTTGGCCGCCGTCGGACATGGAGGGCGCGCCGTCCTTTGGAAACAGCACGCGGCCGGTGGCGCCGATGGTTTCCATTTCCGCAAAATAATCCGGCACCGGCGCGACGTGACGATAGGGCAGGGCGCCTTTCTCCGACAGCAGTTCGGCGCCGACCGATGAACTATCGTAAATCGCCTCGCACATCGAATATTCCCATTCCGACAGGCCTAAGCGCGGATGGTTGGGATCGAAGCTTTGCGGCTGGCTTAAGCGCGCAACATATTTGAGGAAGTGTTCCTTGGAATCGGGAATGCCGGCTTTTTGCATGGCGGCATTGTTCGGCACCCAATACCAATAGGCGGCTTTGAACGAAGTACCGCCCAGCGTCGAGGCCTTCTCCAAAACCAGTACCTTGTTGCCCAGCCAGCGCGAGAACAGCGCCGTCGGTAAACCGGCGCCACCACCGCCGCAGACGACGACGTCGTATTCGAGATCGAACGTTTGTGCCTGGGCTTCCGACGCATTGAGTGTGATGGCGCCGAATGTAGCGGCGACTGCCGTGCTCGCGCCTAGGAATTTACGGCGCGATGCGTCGGTTGATTGGTCCGTAGTTCGTTGCTTAGTCATTGTTCCTCCAGATTGTGAAATTCATAAACGGGCATCCCGTTGAATACGGGTTTGCTCCGACACTCGCTAAGTAACGTCGGCTGCGGCAACTATGCGAGTACGCCTTGAACGGCAATTTGCATTCAGTAGGATTTTTATTATTTCTTGTTATATGAGGTGTTATATTTTCGAGAACAAAAAGTTGCATCCCATATAAGCGCTCATAGGGTTGCCGCTCGCGAGGTTAACTTTCTGCTTTATTTGGCGAGACGATTTGGTATTTCGCCATCTTCCGGTAGATCGTCGCGCGCGCCATGCCAAGCGTGCGGGCAGTGGCAAGGATCTGCCATTTATGTTTGCGTAGGGCCGCGACAATTCTTTCCCGCTCCGGTACATCGATTGCGTTTTCAATGTTGGCCGGCGCAGCCAAGATCAGCGTGGCCTTGGTTGTCGCCGACACCGGGGCAGCAAGTTTTGGGACGGCTACTGGCGCCTGAACTTTTTCTTCGGGTAAAGCTGCGTCGGGTTTAACTCCTGCGCGTCGGGGCCTGATCAGCTCGTGGGCTTGGAGCTCGTTTTCCGGCGGTCGTACGCGGGCGAAAAAATCTGCTTTTGCGTTCACCGCACGGAGTGGTAAGACCTGCTGATTTCGCGAGCCGAATGTGATGAGCTGTTCGACGCGGACTTCGAACAAATCTTCAATTCGTTTGGGCGGCGATTTTCGACTGTAGGAAAATTCTTGCCGCCCGCGGCGGTTGATACCGAGGATGGCGCCGCTCTCGTCGAAGGCGATCAGATCGTCGGTTTCGACTTGCAAAAATTCTTGGCTGCGGCTGATCTGCAGCACCCAGGCGTTTTTGAAATGGGTCAAAAAATGTGCATTCTCGATCAACTCCGCCGCCAGGGTGACGAACTTGAGCACCAGATATTGGCTCTTACGATCATCGGGCGAATACAGCGCCGAAGCATCCAGCACGCTCAACAGCGTGCCATCGACATCGAATATTGGTGCGGAACTGCACGAGAGCGTCGTGTTCGGCGCACGAAAATGTTCGCGCTTATGCACCAGAATGGGTTTTTTGTCGATAATAGCGGTGCCGATGCCGCAAGTGCCTTCTTCCGATTCGGTCCACACCGAACCGAGATACAAGCCGGCTTTTTTCAATTCTCGGTCTTGCGTTGGGCTACCGATGTAATCGATGGTAATGCCTTCTGAATCCGTCAGCAACACGACATAGTTAGCCTCGTGCACGCGCTCATGAAGTTTGCGCACGCCGTATTTGGCGATGCGCAAAAATGATTCAAGCGGCTCGAGATGATCGCGCAGACTAGCGCGGGTGAGAATGCGCGGTTGCGCCACGCGACCCGGATCGAGTCGATAGTTCTCAAGGGAGCGTTCCCAGGAACGCAGCAGACGATTGTCTTCGTCGTGTTCTTTATACGGCGCGTCGTTCCAACGAACGGACGAGTAAACCCGTTCTGCGTGTTCGACGCTGTCTCTTCTTAACATCCGTCGCTCCAACTAAGACCAAGCTTGATCTTGGCCTATTGAGGTTAAAAGCAGCGTTGCCCGGAGAGCTAATGCCCGTGCGGCTTCCGGCGTGGTATCGTTGAAGAGCCCCGCCAATACTGCGTGCTGGCGCGAACTCCTTGCGAGTTATAAGGTTATTTATTGGTTTCTTCGAACTTATAAGGCTGATCGGCTTCGGTCTTGCCATCGCAGGCTGCGGCCATATTCTTTTTGGCATTATTACAGGCGATCGGAACTTGCATCATGATATCGTTTGAATCGCCTTTGCAAAAATACTCGTACTGGCTTTTGGCATCCGCGCAACTACCCGCGCGCGTATCAGTTTCCGCCGCGGCGGCAATGCCGGAAAGAAAAAGAACCGAAATTGCGACTATTTGAAAGTGTTTCATATCTCCTCCAAGACATGGTGGGAAAACCTTTTCGACTTATACGCCTTTCGCTGCCGTGCGGTCAAGATCGCCGCTGCGAAATAAGGGTGAGATAATTCTACCCCCAATTCAGGAGCTTTAACATGACGGCGCTTAGCACTTACGAAAATGCCACTCTTGCCGCGGGAATCCGCTCGCGTTTCGTCGATAACCACAATGGCTTAACCATGCATGTGCTCGAGGCGGGCTTTGAGCGGCCGGGCCGACCTTGCGTGCTGCTACTGCACGGTTTTCCGGAACTGGCCTATAGTTGGCGCAAGATTATGTTGCCGTTGGCCGAGGCGGGATATTACGTCATCGCGCCCGATCAGCGCGGCTATGGACGCACCACTGGTTGGGATCGCGACTACGATGGCGATGTCGGCTCATTTCGCATGCTGAATTTGGTGCGGGATGTGTTGGGTTTGCTTGCGGCGCTGGGGCAGCGGTCCGTCGCCGCTGTGTTCGGTCACGATTCCGGCTCGTTTGTCGCCGGGTCGTGCGCGTTGATTCGACCGGATATTTTTCGTTCCGTTGCGCTGATGAGTGCGCCGTTCGCCGGGCCGCCGCCGCTCCCGTTCAACAGCGCCAATGGGGCCGCTGATGCTACACCGATTCGGGACATCCACGCCGATCTCGCGGCGCTGGCGCGACCGCGCAAACACTATCAATGGTATTACTCGACCCGCCCGGCGAATGACGACATGCAAAAATGCCCGCAAGGCGTTCATGCATTTATGCGCGCCTATTATCACCACAAAAGCGCCGATTGGAAAGCGAATCAACCCTATGCGCTGAAATCGTGGAGCGCGGAAGAGTTGGCGAAAATGCCGACCTATTACATCATGGATTTGAATGAAAACATGGCCGAGACCGTGGCCCACGAAATGCCAACGGCGAGCGAAATTGCGGCGTGCCGCTGGCTACCCGATGCGGAACTTAGCGTTTATGCCGCCGAATATTCACGCAACGGCTACCAGGGCGGCTTGCAGTGGTATCGCTGTTTTACCGGCGCGAGAAATATCGCCGAGTTGCAAGTTTTTTCCGGTCTCACGATCGATGTGCCCGCTTGTTTTATCGCCGGAAAAAGCGACTGGGGCACCTATCAAAAACCCGGTGACGTGGAAAAAATGCGCGACGTTATCATGACGCAGCGGCGCGGTTTTCATCTGATCGATGGAGCGGGCCACTGGGTGCAGCAAGAGCAGCCCGACCAGGTGAGTGGAATACTGATAGAGTTTTTGCGCGAGCAGACGTAGTCCTGATCCTAGGCCACCCGGTAGCCTAGCCGCTGGCCTGGGGCCAGCGGGCGCGGCGCCGGAGTTGTGCATTAAGGGGAAATGGTTAACATAGGGCTACCCCGTATCCAGGAGCTGGCCTAAGGCCATGCGCTTCTTCAGCCTGCCAAATATCTACTAACCGCCGCTTCGTCCCATGTCATGCCGTTACCCGGTCGATCGGGAATGAGCGCGTGTCCATCTTTAATCACCAACGGCTCCGCCAAAATCGGTGCGGCCCAATCGACATACTCCAACCAATGACAGGTCGGTGTGACCGCCAGCAAATGGGCGCTCACCTCGGGAAATAAATGGCTCGACATCGGCATGCCGGCCGAATCCGCCATTGCCGCCGAGCGCATCCAACCGGACACGCCGCCGATACGCATCAAATCCGGCATCGCGTAATCGCATGCCTTGGCCGCGAGCGCTTTGTGCATGTCGTGCGGCCCCCAGAAATTCTCACCGATTTGAATCGGCGTTTTGGTGTCGTCGGCGATTAACGCGTTGCCCGCATAATCGTCAGCGAGGACGGGCTCCTCGATCCAATGCAAGCCTTCGCCATCCAGCGCTCGACATCGCACCAGCGCTTCCGTGGTGGTCAGGCCTTGGTTGTAGTCGCACATTAATGTGATGTTATCGCCGACGGCTTTGCGAACGGCACGAACCACTTCAAGGTCTTCGCGCACGGTCGAGTAACCGAGACGAATTTTCATCGCATCAAAACCGCCTTCGAGCAATTCAACTGCTTGCGCCGCCACTTTTTCTTTGCCCATCAAGCCGAGGCCGCAACTGTTGTAGGCTTTCACTGGACGTACTTCCCCGCCTAGCAATTTCACCAATGGCGCCCCGCGCGCTTGCGCCAACGCATCCCACGCCGCCATGTCGATGGCAGACAACGCGACGTAAACCAAACCTTGTAATCCAAGCAAACGAAAACGCTTTTGTAGTTTTTGCTCGATGTTGTAAGGCGCAACGCCGTCGCCTTTAACCACGCTCAACATTTCCTGCACGAGTTGCGCCGTAGGCTTAAGCGCCATCGACGTCAAAGTAAACACATAGCTGCGCCCGGTGATGCCTTGATCGGTCTCAATATCAAGCAACACCAAGGGCACAAAGCCAATCGAGCCGCTCGCCGTTACGAGCGGGCGTTTCATTGGCACGTTCACCGCGCGCACGCGGAAGTTTTTAATCGTTAACGTATCGTTGTTCATTGCATGAATCTCCTGTGAACGTATCAAGTCGTCATTGCCGCGACAGCGGGAATCTATTTCGCTTTTTTTTAGTGCCGATGGATCCCCGCTTTCGCGTGGATGACACGAAATGGGTGTTCTAGTTTGCTATTGGTTTTCCATCGGCATGGAGTTTCAATACGGTGAAAATAAACTTGTGAATTGGTGTGGCAACACCTAGTTCTTCACCGAGCTTGACGACGTTGCCGCTCAGCCATGGCAACTCCAATCGATTACCGCGATTCAGATCGCCGAGCATCGAGGCGATCATGGAGGGTGGCAAATTGTCCGCCCATGTTAACGATTGCTCGACTTGATCGTCCGGCAGACTAACGCCTTTTGCGCGTCCGATGGCGACGACTTCCCCTAGCGCCGCTTTGAGCATGGCGCGCGTTTCGGGATCCGTTCGTATCGGTCCAATTGAGAGGCGTGTCGCGCAGGTCATACCGCTAAAGCTCGCGAGAAAGATAAACTTTTGCCAGATTGCCCGATCAATGTCGTCACTGACAACGTGATCGATCTTGGCTTGTTTGCATAGCGCTGCAAATGCGTCTATACGTTTGGACGGCTTACCATTTAGCTCGGCAGAGATCAATCGCGCCATCGTACCGTTGTGGCGGATCACGCCAGGCGCTTCGATCAGCGCGGCAATGTTCGAGACGCCGCCAATGACTCGCTCTTTGCCGTAAAGTTTAATTAAAATGTCTTCGGCAACAACGCCATTTTGCCACGAAACGACGGCGCTGTTCGGCCCCATCATTGGCGCAATGGTACGCGCCGCATCGGCTGTGCTCCATAGTTTCACGGCGATCATCACCAGATCCGCATTGCCGACACTGGCTGGATCGTCAGTCGCTTTCACCGGCTTGACGGTCAAGTCGCCATTCGCGCTCAGAACTTTCAATCCATCGCGCCGCATTGCCGCAAGATGTTCGCCGCGCGCAATGAAAGTCACATCGGCTCCGTTCGCAGCCAAGCGCGCGCCAAAATATCCGCCGACACCACCGCTGCCCATCACTACTATTTTCATCGTGTTCTCCAAACCGTTTGTTGGCTGTTATGATAAAGAAATCCAAGGAACCTGATCTATGACCCACGCCGTGGCCGTTCCGTTTTGGTTACTGCTAATCGTCGCCGGGCTGGCGTTGTGGGCGTTTATCGAACATTTTCTCACGCCTAGCCTACGCTGGTTTTTTCGCCGCCGCGTCAACGAAATTATTCAAGAAATTAACACGCGGCTGAAGATTGAAATTCCATCGTTCAAGCTCACGCGCCGCGAAGTCGTCATCGATCGGCTTTTCCACGATCCCGCGGTGCGGCAAGCGGGACAGATCTGGCGCAACGAAACTAACGCGGGTGAAGAAGAAGCAAACCGGAAAATCGATCGCTACGCGCGAGAAATCGTTCCTTCGTTCAATGCCTATGTTTATTTTCGCTTGGGCTATCGCTGCGCCAAAGGCTTCGCAAAATTTCTTTACCGCGTGCGACTGGGTTACGCCGACAGTCAGTCTCTTGCTTCAGTGAATCCAAAATCCAGCGTGGTGTTTGTGATGAACCATCGCAGCAACATGGATTATATTCTGGTCGCCTTCCTCGCGGCCGAGCACACGGCGCTGTCCTACGCCGTAGGCGAATGGGCACAAACCTGGCCGTTGCAAGCCTTATTGCGATCGCTCGGCGCTTACTTTGTCCGGCGTAACTCGAAGGACGCGCTGTATCGTGCGGTGTTGCAGCGCTATGTGCAGATGGCAACCGAGGCTGGCGTGTGCCAGGCGGTATTCCCCGAGGGCGGCTTGACCATCGACGGTAAATTACGCATGCCGAAACTCGGACTGATCTACTATATGGTGAAAAATTTCGATCCGAATAGCGAACGCGATCTGGTGTTCGTGCCGGTGGGCGTCAATTATGATCGGGTGCTGGAAGACCGCACGCTGATGCTCAATCACAACGACCACGCCGCACCGCGCGGTGTTTTGTACGCTGTGATTACGGCGTTCAAATTTCTTCTGAAGAATGTATGGCGGATGATCGCCGGTCGTTGGTATCGCTTCGGTTACGCGTGTGTCAACTTCGGCGCGCCGCTGTCGATGCGGCGTTATGTGAGCGAACGAAAAATCGATTTTCGCACGCTGAATGAAACGCAGCGTCACGCCGAAGTCGAGCAGCTCGGGCGACGCGTAATGGGCGAAATCGGCCGCGTCATACCGGTCACGCCGGTCGCCTTGGTAGCCTGCGTGTTCGCGTTAAATCCGGAGAAATCCTTTAGCGAACTGGAACTCAAATTCGCCGCCTATAGCTTGATGACGCGACTGGAGGGGCAGGGCGCGCACCTTTACGTACCGCGGCAAAATCACGACTATGCCATCACCGTGGGCCTACGCATGTTAGTTCTGCGCGATCTGGTCAGCGAGCGTGACGGGCTTTTCAACGCCACTCAGAACGAACTTTCATTGCTCGGCTACTACGCCAATTCCATCGCGCATTTTATCGATGCTTAATGTATAGGAGCAGTGATTTCGTAAAAATGGCATGTTGGAGAGGCACTACCTATGCGCCTCTCAAGGCATCATGTGCTGTGAGGCAAGCTGGGGGCGGCTGCTGGCGGTGTGGTGCTAGATAAGATGGCTATCGCGCGCAGGATCGGGCACGTTGCGATGATAGAACGTATGTCTTATTTTAGCGAAGCGATAGGCATCGATCAGCAAGAAGCCATACATAAAGACGCCACCGGCGTGGCGCGCGAGCCAGGTGTGTTCCGGCGTGGTGAGTTGATAGCTTGTCATGGCGAAAAAGATCAGGAAAAACACCATCACCAATCCGCGCCGCGGCGTTTGGTTGAGCACTTGACCCACGCCAGGCAATAAGGCGGCGACGGCGAAGACCATCCAAGGATGAAGCGGCGGACGCGCCGCGTTTTTATCGTTCACGATCGCGGGAAAATGTTATCGCGTAAATTGTGCATATCGTCCATCAATTCGCGCAGAAAGTCAGGATTCACCGTCATCTCCTCGAATTCCGCCATGCGGAAAACTAAGTAGCGGCTTTTTTCCGCTTGTGACAATTGGTATACCACGCGCAGACCGCGCTCGGTGATGAGTAATTCTTTGATGCGATGGTCGGAAAACAGCTTCGCGACAGGGATTTCGATGCACGCGATGTCGAGTCCGTGGTTCTGCGTGTTGGCGCGAAATTGCATGGGTTGCGGCCAACTGGCGGGAACGGGCAGGGCGACATCCAATTCATAGGACGGCGAAAAAAACTCGATATTCTGCGCGCGCGCGAGGATGTCGATAGTGCCGCTGACAGGCAACTTCGTCTCGGCGGTAACTTGCATCCACAGCGACGGAATTTTGCGGTAGCCGAGGGTATCGGGAAAGGCTTCCAGCGTGAACTTTTCGGCACAGTAGCGCCCGGTTAGAAGGGGAAAATTGCCGCGCCGCTCGGTGAGTCGCGGCTCGATCAGCAGTGGTATGCAAAGATCGAACATGCGCGCGCGTTGGCGCGTGGTGCGCGCCCGATCGCGCTGCCAAATCAACGCCAGCAACGCCAGGCTCGCAACGATAATGGATATGTGTAGTGGGCCCATGGACAAAATAAAAAACGGCCGGCGCGCGGCCAGCCGTCGAGCGTTAAGCGGCGCAGCGTCAGTAACCCTTGGGTCGCGGCCACGCCATGGTGAACTGATCGCCGCGCTTCACGTATTGGTAGCGATGGTAGGCAAACCACAGCGAGGCGAGGATATAGAAAACCATGATCGACAGCAACATTTTGGTGTAGCCGAGATAGGTTGCGAAGTAGACCGCGACGCACAGGACCAAGAGCACGATGGCGGTGATGGGGTGGAATGGGTGTACGTATCCGCGGCTGATGGAGCCCAATGGCCAAAGCTTGCGGAAGCGGATCATGTTGATCGACATGAAGGTGTAACTCAACAAGCCTGATAGGATCGAGAAGCCGATCACTAGATCCAGCGCCGTGACGAACACCAGCGCGAACACCACGGCGATCGGAACAAGAAACAAAATCGCGCGATAGGGCGTGCGGTAGCGTGGATGCACCGCGCCGAACCATTCCGGCATGTAGCGATCGCGTCCCATGGAGAACCAGGCGCGGGAGGCATCGTTGATGCATCCGTTGGCCGAGGCGAGTGCGGCGAACAAGGTGCCGATGAACATGATCGCCTGCAACCCGCCACCGCCGGCAAGCTTGGCGGCGTCGTACAGCGGCGTGTACGCTTGGCCGAGATACTGCCAGGGCATTAAACCCGCCGCGATATACCAAGTCAGCGCCGCGGCGATCAACAAGGTGATCATGCCGCTCATGGTGCCGAGCGGGATCGAGCGGCCGGCGGAGCGGACTTCTTCCGCCGCTTGGCAGGTGCCTTCAATGCCGAGGTAGTACCACATGCCGAATTGCAACGCGCCGAGCGCGCCGATCCAGCCGTAGGGCAGGTCGGTCAGTAGATCTTTGTGCAGCAATACTTTACCTGGCGAGAACGGAGCTACGCTGAAAAATAGAATGATGATGGAAATGAAGGCGATTGCGGTGATGACGAAGTTGATGTTCAAGGTGGCATACACGCCGCGATAATTGAGCCACGCCAGCAGCACGATGGTTAGCACAATGAACGGCCGCGTACTGATGTCCGCAGAGCCCATATCCCCCGCCAATTGCTTTAGCAGGTCGCCGACGACGATGGCGTTGCTCGCCTCCAACATGGTGTACGCCATCACCAGATATAAGCCGACGTTGAACGCCATGAGCGGACCGATTATATGTTTCGCCTGGGTGTATTGGCCGCCCGCGGCCGCGACCGTCGAAGTCACTTCCGAGTCGATCATCGCGACGCAGGTATACAGCAGGCCAATGAACCAGCAGGCGATCAATGCGCCCCACGCGCCGCCCTTGGCCATGGAAAAATTCCAACCGGTGAATTCGCCGACCAGAACGATCCCAACGCCCAGCGCCCAGATATGAATGGGCCCTAAAACTTTTCTAAGACTGATGTGCTGCTGCCCACTTACGGCCGTTGTCGAATTCGCCATAGGTACTCCCGAATTTTTTAAAATAATGTCCGCTTTATTCTTCGCCCTCGCGAGAGCTCATCAGGAAATCCTCACTAAATTCCTTGCTGACACTGAACGCGTCGATCATCATCCAAACGAATAACGCGATCGACACGGCCCATGCGGCATAGCTGATTAACGTCCAAAGATCCATGGTCTTTTCCTCGTGCTATTTTTGCGAGTTGCCGAAGCGTTCGTCGATCACCTGGCGATACTCTCGATCAGACGTGCGCAGCAGAAAGATGAAATAGGCAATGATGACGATGATGGTCAGCGGTAGTTTCCATGAACGCAGATCCGCCTCGAAATCGAACTTCGCGTCGATCAAGGGCTTGGCGTCAGCGGGTTTTTTTCCGAGCTTCTCCCATTGTTGCGCTTGTACCGGCGTTTGCTTTAGGCTTTCCCAGGTGGCATCCGGCGCCTTCGCCACTTCGGCCGCTACGGTCTCGGCGGCCGGGGCGGGCGCCAATGCGGCTACGATGGCATCCCAGCGAAACGGCACCAGCAGGCAAATAAACAGCACGACCAAAATCAACAAGCTGTCGACCACTTGCCCCATCCCGCTTTGTCGCGGTGGTTTGTACGCCATGGCTTTTTTTCCTCCAATGATGTCGGGTTTAACCGCGCCGATTTTCGTCTAGATGTTTAATATCCAGACCATAGATGTGATCCCGATCGGCTTGATAATGTTTGATCATTGCCAACATCGACGCCGTGTTGAAGATCAGGATCAGTAATGCGCCGATGATCAGGACAACACGCAGCGTATTGTCGATGATAAATTGATCCATTGCGAAATAGACAAAGCCGATGGTGACCCACAACAGCACCACAAAAATCCAGGCCATGGCGCGATCGCGCGATAGCATGGCGTCGATTCGGGAACGTAGTGATTGATCTGTCATTGCTCCTCCTCAATCATTATTTTGAGCGAGCGCATTGTGCGCGTCCGCTGCGGGGAAATCTGGCTAGTTCATATGGCGAATTATTGTTTCCTATTTCTCACTCTACGCCCCAAGTTTGGGCTGTGTCAATAGGCTATGCGCGGCGACGGCGCGCCAAGGTGACTTATTGCGCTGCGGCGGTGTGGATGCCATGATGGTCTGGTTAAAATGCGCTGGCCCCATTCATACTGTTATACTTTTCCGACAGCCAATCAGGGGGAAGCCATGGCGACATCTCGATCTGCGGGCGCGCGGGACTCGAACGGTCGAACACTCGATCAATATCTCGGTAACGCAATCCGCGAACTACGCTTGCGCCATAACTTAACCATTGCGAATGTCGCGGAAAGTGCGGAAATCAGCCGCGGCATGTTGTCGAAAATCGAGAACGCACAAACTTCGACCAGCCTCGACACCTTGTCCAATATCGCCAACGCACTTGGCATCACCTTGTCGAGTCTGTTCCGTAACTTCAATGTTCCGTCCGGCGGCGCGCAGCATGTCAAAAAAGGCGAGGGCATGGAAGTCGTGCGACGCGGCACGAAGAAAGGCCACACCTATCATTTGCTCGCTTACGATCAAGGTCCGAAGAAGTTGTTCGAGCCGTTTCTAGTGACAATTTCCAATGTCAGCGAAGTGTTTCCCGCGTTCGAACATCCCGGTACCGAGTTCATTCATTTGCTGGAGGGAAAAATGAAGTATCGCCACGGCCAGCATACCTATGTGATGTCGCCCGGCGATTCGCTGACTTTTAAGGGCGGTGTTCCGCACGGGCCGGCGCAGCTAATTAAGCTTCCCATTCGCATGTTGGCGATTCTGATCTACGCGGACGACGGCGACAGGGTAGCCTAGGGCTATGAAAAATCGGTGCGCTGAGTCCGCTCGCTACGATTACAGGCTCGCTGACGTGCGTTGGAGAAGGGCGTGTCGCGCCGCATTGTTTGGCCTGGCTATGGCGTGCATAGCCCTTGGCGTCAATGCGCAAGGGCCCGCGGCTGATCTAAGTTCGACTACCTCGCCCGGTGTGGTGACGACGGCTGGAGCTAGTCGCGCCAAACTGACGACGATTATTCTGCGCAATCTGGAGCGCACCGGCATGAACGAAACGCCGGTCACTTTTGGTCAGGTGTTCAAGCCCGGTGACGTGCCGCAAGGCGCAATGTTAAAGGCGGTGCTCGCATCCGGCGAAGCGTTACCGCTACAGCTCGATGCGAAGGCAACCCACGCCGACGGCTCGCTGCGACATGGGGTTATTACGACACTCGTGCCGCGCTTCGATGGGAAAAAGCCGATATCAATCGATCTCATCCGGACCGCGGCGCGACCGGACGCTTCCGTGCCGTCACAGAGCGCCAAGCCGCCGCGCGAATTGGCCGCCCAGGTTTTGCTGGCCATCGAGGGCAAGCAATATTCCGTGTCGATGCAAAAGATATTCAGGGAAAAAAGTTTTACGGCTTGGCTAGCCGGCCCGCTTGTTTCCGAGTGGCGATTCGCCGATGCATTCAAGGATGCGGCGGGCAACGCTCACCCCCATCTTGCGCTCAAGGGCAGTCTGCGCGTCTATCGAAATGGCGCGGCTCGGCTCGATATTGCGCTGGAAAACGGCTGGGCTTATGCGCCCGCGCCGCGCGATTACAGCTACGATGTCAGCGTGGCGCTCGGCACGGAAACCGTCTACACCAAGTCTGGCTTGTTGCATTATCACTTGAGCCGTTGGCGCAAGGTGTTTTGGTGGGGCGCCGAGCCCAAGGTGCATGTCGGCCACGATGCGCGTTACTTGATTGAAACCCGTGCGATCCCGACCTACGACCTGCGCGTAGGCGTGGCACAACAGACCCTCGATCGCTATGCAAAGAAACTAGCTTCCCCCGATTTCGAGCCGATGGGTAAGGGGTTGGCGATGCCCGGCATGAGGACAACCGGTGGCCGCCCGGAAATTGGACCATTGCCGGATTGGGCGGCGGCGCAGATTCTGTCGCAGGACGCGGCTGCTTGGTCGGCAACCCTTGCAATGGGTGATCTTTCTGGTAGTTGGCCGATTCATTATCGCGACCAAAATACCGATCTCCCGGCAACGCTCGACGACTATCCTTACATGACCTTGCTGGGCAATCAGGCCGACGCGGTTAACAAGCGGTCGGGAAAGTCGGAATGGTTTCCGACTTGCGCGGGGCGCTGCAAAACACCGTTTGCGCCGGATTCGGCACACCAGCCTTCCTTTGCCTATTTGCCTTACTTGATCAGTGGCGACTACTACTATCTCGAAGAGTTACTCTATTGGGCGAACTGGAACTTGTTGGAACTTGCGCCGTCTTACCGCCAGTTTGAAAAGGGCCTACTAAAACCGGGGCAGGTTCGTGCCCAGGCCTGGGGACTGCGCACCCTTGCGCAAGCCGCCTATATCGCGCCCGATTCACATCCCCTGAAACGTTACTTCATCGACCGACTGAATTGGAATCTAGATTGGTACAACGACAAGTTTTCCAATAACCCCGATGCCAATAAACTCGGCGTGCTTACGGCGGGGAGTGCGATCGTGGCAGCGGATGGCTTGGGCGTGTTACCTTGGCAAGATGACTTTTTCACCTGGGCGATCGGCTACACGTGGGCGCTCGGTTTCCCACAGGCCCGGCCCCTGTTGCGGTGGAAGGCGAAATTTTCGGTCGGTCGCATGATCGATCCAGATTTTTGCTGGGTTTTTGCGTCTGAATACATTTTGAACGTGCGCGCCAGCACAAGCAGCGAGCAACTGTTCGAGAGTTTTCGCGAGGTGTATCAGGCCACGATTGCCGCGCGAACGAGTAGCAAAGGCACCCGCCTAGGCGATCTCGCCTGTGACAGTCACGACATGGCGGATTGGCGTACCGCCTCGCGCAACGAAAAAAATCCCGGTACAACGCGCGCCGTGCGCGGCGAGATGGTCGGTTATCCCTATAGCCCCGAAGGGTTTCCGGCGCTTTTACAGCCAGCATTGGCGGCCGCGGTGGACGCCGGCATTCCCGGAGCATCGGAGGCGTGGCAGCGTTTCCTCTCGCGCGCCGTTCCCGGCGACTACCGATTCGAGCCGCAATTCGCGATTGTGCCTTTCTCATCGCTCCGCAAGTAGAGGTGCAAGGGGTTTTCGGGTTTTGTCGTAAAAATAGTTTTTATGAACAGTCACTTAAGCACGACGTATCGTCGCCGAACCATACCTTCGATTGACTACTCGCAAGTGCAGACCTACAATTCAAAGTGTTGAAAAATAGCGTAAAAATGGCGAAGAGTAGGAAGTTTTCATCTCGCATCAATTGGATGTACGGGCGCTGCGTTCCGATTGGTTTAGATGTCGTTGCCGCGATTGGCGTGGGGCTCATCGTGCGGCGGGTGGGCATCAGGTCGATTTTTTAGATCACCCAAGTAATAGCCAACGCCGGTGTTACGTCATCGGCATCAACAGCAGTCATTAGGGAAATCAATTGAGAGATATAGCGATCGCCGCGGTGATATTGGGAATACTTCCGTTGGTTTTGAAACGCCCGTGGATCGGCGTCATGATGTATGTCTGGGTTAGCGTCATGAACATTCAACATTTCGGTTATGGGATTGCCGACATACCGTTCGCGGCGATCATTGTCGTGATCACCCTTATAGGCATGGTGACGACAAAAGAGGAAATTGGGCTACCGATCAATGCAACCACTTTGCTGCTCATTTTTTTCCCACTGTGGATGTGTTTGACCTACACCGTCGCCCTCGAACATCAGGCAGATGGCTACAATCGCTGGAAAGAGGTGATGAAGATTTTCTTTTTCATCTTAATTAGCGCTTCAATACTTAAATCGCGCAAGCATGTCGAATGGCTGATCTGGGTCATTGTTTTTTCGGTCGGTTTTTACGGGGTGAAGGGCGGTATCTTCACCATCGTCAGCGGCGGTTCCTATCGGGTGTGGGGCCCGCCCGGGAATAGTTCCATCACCGACAACAACTCAATCTCCGTGGCATTGGTGATGATGATTCCATTGATGTATTTTCTTCGTTCAATCGTAACTAACAAATGGATTAAAGTGGGTTTGTTGGGCGCCATGGGACTCAGCATGATGGCCATTTTGGGGAGCCACTCGCGCGGGGCTTTCCTGGCCGTGTTGGCAATGGTGTTGTTCTTATGGCTCAAGAGCCAGAAAAAGTTTCTCCTTGGAATCGTTATCGTGGCCTTGATTCCGTTAGCAATCGGATTCATGCCGGCTACCTGGACAGAACGCATGAAGTCCATCGAAGCGTACCAAGAAGACGGTTCGGCGATGGGCAGGATTAATGCATGGAAAATGGCAATTAATGTCGCGAACGATCGACCATTGGTAGGCGGAGGATTTGAACTCTATACGGCCAAGACATTTGCAAGATATGCCCCGAATCCGCTGGCTATTCACTCGGCACACAGTATTTATTTTCAAATATTGGGCGAACATGGATACGTCGGATTGCTTGCGTTTCTTGCGCTTGGGATGGTCGGATGGGCCAACGGCACTCGAATAATTAAGTTGACCCGATCCAATCCCGAGCAAAAATGGGCAGGCGATTTAGCCAGGATGATTCAGGTGAGTTTGATCGGGTTTGCGGTCGGCGGGTTGTTCGTGAATATCGGTTATTGGGAAATTCACTACTATGAAATTGTTGCTTTGATGGTGATCCACAATTTGGTAAAGCAACCCGAACGCGGTTTAATGATGCGAGCAAAAGGCCGCCAAGAGAAACTCGCTTAAAGTTGATGCACTACACTGCCACACGTGTGCAACAGTCGCGTGGATTTTCAATGATGGTTTTTCGTCGCCGCATAGAAATGCTTCCCACTTACTTCATGACATGCAAGGCTGAAGACAACAGCCGAGCACGGCCGGCCTGTTTCGTTTGCTCGTTGGTGGTTCCTTTAAGCCCGCCCCACAGGCCGAGTTAAACGTCGCGTTGAGGCGGAAATGAGTAGGCCGAAACGCGCAAAACTGACAACATTTACCGCGGGTTGCAAGTGAGCTACGAGATGATAGTCTCAACTAATCGCACGGGATCCTCATTGGAAAATCCAAACACGTTGCTTGCATCACGACCGGTTTACCCGCCGTGAGCATATCCCGCGAGGTCGTCGTTGAATGAACTACAGCGATCCACAATCGCATCTAGCCTCACGCATCAAGTAAACGCCACGCACCAACTGATTTCACTCACCGGATCTAGGGTGGTACGCAATAATTTGCCGCAAAACCCAAGCGACGTGTCCGCCCACTAACTTTGGCTGCGCGCTTGGCTTTCGGGCATAGCGTGTTTTTGTTTTTTCGCGTTACGGCGCTACCGGTACAAAGCGCACAGCGTCCGCAATCGCTAGGCCGTTGATGTCGGAAACTTCAGCGTAACCAGTCGTACCAGCGTCGAAATTGTATCGCCCATGCAGGGTCCATATCCCGCCGCCGACTTTTTGATTAAACGTTTTCGTAACCGTTCCATTTAGCGATGTAACTGACACCGGCACAAACTCCGAGCGGTTAATATGGGTCGACCAGCGGACGTAGACATCGTACGCGGCCGGCGCCGTAATTTTCGGCGTCCAGCGATAGCTATCGATCCCGGCGCCACAGGTGTAAAGCGAACTGGGGCCGTACGGTGCTGTGCCTGATGAAAGGCACCAAGTGCCGGTAAACGTTCGGCCACCCGCCACGTCTTGGACACCCGCCGCCGCGTTGTCAACAATCACTTCTGTCGGCGTGGCGGGTGGAGGCGGGGGCGGGGGCGGTGGAGGGTCTCCGCCACCGAGCGTCCAACCTACGGGTTTGTACAGCCAGATTTGGCCCTCTTTCATATTGCTCAACGCCATGAACGCATCGACATTGGGTATATATTTCCATTTGCCCATATTGCCGCAACACTCTGTGTCAAGCGGCGTTGCACCCGTAGGGGTGGTTTGTTTTTCAATTGTCCAACCCGCTGCGCCTAGTATCGCCGGGGGTGTAATCATCCAGACGCGACCATCGCGACACCATAAACCGTACTTGCGTCGAACCGGATCAAAGTCAAGGCCGCACTGCGGCATTTCGATATTTTTCGATGCCAGCAACGTATCGAACTCGCCGGTTGGATCTGTCACTATTGGTTTGACCTGCCAATTCGCGACACCCGGATTGCTCAGACCCCAATAAATGAACGGATATGAATTAGAGCCATTGCGTTTAAAGAATACCTTTTGCACCGGGTCGTAGGCACACGAGGGTTGATTTTCAGGCGAATTAAGTTTGTAGCCCCCCACCTTTATAAAAGTATCATCGGTTGGATCGTTCACGTCGTTTACCACGTATTTGTAAAGATTATTCTGCGGCGCACCGGCCGCCACGTACGCTACATCCTTACCATTTTCCACAGCGTAACCGGTACAACCGCTGACGTGCCAATTGGGTATGGTGGTTGTGCCGTTGACGAGGGAAGCAACATTGACGTACATGTCTCGGTTCTGCCACATATTTCCGCCCACGATTTCCGGGTGTGGTGAAACGCGCTGAACATGGGAACCGGTTGTGCCGCCGACTTTATTCGCATCCGCCTTATTCGGGTCGAACATATAAGGTCCGGTACGACGTACCGTAGTCGGACTCGTTTGCTTGACGAACGTGCCGCCATGGTTATAGGCAGCACCGCCCCAGACCAACATGCGATCGGCAATTGGCAGGAACATATTGTTATCGTAGGTGTGTGCCGATGATGGCGCCGCATCCGGACCGTCGACCGCTTGCCAATATCCGGCATCGTTTTGCTTAATTTCGCTTGCCAGCGCAGCGCGCTCCCAACGCTGCGTGGCGCCGCGCCAGCGATAGACATCATTCCCCGTGTAGTTCGCATGGCCACCGCCAAAGATCCACAGTTCGCCACGATTGGGATCCCAGGCAAAGGAACTCCACGCTTCAATGATTTTTCGCGGAGAGGGATTGGCGCCACTAATCAATGTACGCAATTCCGCAGGCGGCCAGGTGTCTGAATAAACGTTCAAATTTACCTTAACCCAGGAACCTTCAGGGATGCCAAAGAGAACCCCAACCAAACCACTCAGATCGGGCGGTGTGCCAACCGGATTACCATCCAGCGGCTGCGCTTTCTCCGCGCCAATTACGATGGGATTGTTGACCTCGACGGAGGCCGCTTCGACGACCAATTCGATTTGCGCGGTGATGCGTTCGCCGGCCGCGTCGGTAACGACTAAAGTGAAGGGATTGTGGGATACCGTCGCCGCGGTTCCGGAAATCCGACCGAGGTTTTGGTCAAGACTTAAACCGCTGGGTAATGCACCGGCTTCGATGGCGAAGCGATAGGGCTGTGTTCCGCCGAGGGCGATCACAGATTCGGCGTAAGGTTTGTTGATTTCGGCGTCGGGTAGCGCCGGGGAAGCGTGCTCACCGCCGAGCATGGTATTGACTTCAAATTGCAGGGCCAGCGGCTCGCTGCCGAGATATTCAAAGCGAACCGCATCAACCACCACTGCCCCGCCGTTTTGAGAAGCTATTTCAATTTCGTTTTTGCCGGCTGGGTCGAAACCAAACACACCGAGAAGCTGCCACTGACCGTTATGCTTAAATTGGTCCAGAGAGATTTTCGTTTCACCCGCGCTATGGCGAATGGTAACGCTCGCCAAATCTTGTACGGCGGGAGACAGGGTTGCGGCCCACGTAAAGGCTTTGTAATAGCCTTTTTTGTCGATGCCCAGGCGGAACGTTGCGCTGGCCGGGCCGCGCGGACTGAACAATACTTTCTTGCTGCGCGAAAGGTACGCATCGACGGAATTGAACTGGCCTTGCGTTGTTACCTGCGCCGCATCGTTGGTAATGACGTAAGGATTCGCTGCCGCCGCCTGACCTTTGTCTTGACCGCTATCGCCGCTGCCACCCCCTCCGCAGCCGCTTAATACCAGCGCGCCAATAAGGAAAGTTGAACCAACGATATTCGTCAGGTTTGTCGTGAACTTAGCCATCACTTTAAGATCCTTTTCCATAGCATTGATTTTAGCTTTTCTTTTTTGCCGGAAAATCATCTTATAACCTTGATATCAAAAAGAAAATCCTCCGGACGTTTTCAGTGTAGTGCAGCGGACAAAAAAAAGAAACCGCCTCTTTCGCCAATATTGAATGAGCGAGGAGTGCCGTTGCATTTACTTAATTGTGGTGCGATAAAACGGCGCTCGATAACTTATTTCCGCGACAACTGAGCCAGCCGGCGGCGCAATGGAGTATGCGGATGTTCGGCATTCTGCCGCGGAAACTTGAGATCCGTCACGCTACTGACCGGGCGCCTGCACCGGCCGAGACGGAAACCGCACTGCCCGACAGGCGAATAGTGAACGTCAGCGCGCAAGCGCTCCGCCATCGCGGCAATGAACTTTTTTGGGGTGTAATCTTGATCGCCGAAGCGGCGCACCGCTATTACCTCGTGGCATGGCATGCCTGAAGAGGAAAGCTGGGCGCGGCGTTCGGGACATACCCTGGTTAATGTTTATTCCTATCCGAGTTCCAATAACAAGTCTTTCGCAGCCACGGCGTCGCCTGGCTTGACGTGAATCGCTGTGATTACACAATCTCGTTCGGCGCGTAACATGCTTTCCATTTTCATCGCTTCGATAGACACCAGCGGATCGCCTTTCTTGACCGGCTGACCCACTTTCACCGAGACCGTAACAATGGCGCCCGACATCGGCGCGCCGATGTGGTTTGCATTTCCGGCTTCGATTTTGGCTTTCTGCTGTGCGCTCGCTGCCACGCCGGCTTTCGGCACGCGCACGACGCGCGACTGGCCGTTCAGTTCAAAGAATAATCGCGCGTGGCCTTCATCATCCAACTCGGCATTGCCTTGCAGACGGATCACCAAAGTCTTGCCGCGCGCGATATCGACGGCGATTTCTTCGCGGTCTTTCAGCCCGTAAAAAAACGCGTTGGTGGGCAATACCGAAACGTCGTCGTAGTCATGCACATGTGCCGCGTAGTCGCTGAATACTTTGGGATACATGAGATATGAGGCTAGATCGCGGTCACTGATTTTATGGCCGACGATTTTTTCCGCCGCATTGCGCGTTGCATCAAGATCCGCCGGCGGCATGAATTTTCCGGCACGGCCCTTTAGCGGCTTCGCGCCCTTGAGGATTTTTTTCGCCAGCGCTTTTGGAAAGCCATCCGGCGGAAAGCCCAGCTCGCCCTTAAACATCGACACAACGGAATCGGGGAACGCTACATCGCGCTCGGGATCGAGCACTGCCGCGGCGGATAAATCATTCGCCACCATGAATAGCGCCATATCGCCGACGACCTTCGACGTTGGCGTCACTTTGACGATGTCGCCGAATAGCAGATTGACCTCGGCATAGGCGCGCGCAACTTCCGGCCAACGATGCTCCAAGCCCATGGCGCGTGCTTGTTCGCGCAGGTTGGTGTATTGGCCGCCGGGCATTTCGTGCAGATACACGTCCGACGTGCCGGCGCGCATATCCGCTTCAAACGGCGCGTAGTAACGGCGCACGCCTTCCCAATAATGCGACAAGCTTTTAAGTGCATCGAGGTTGATATGGGGATCGCGCTTGGATCCCTGCAACGCGGCGACGATGGAGCCGAGGTTTGGCTGCGAGGTGAGGCCGCTCATGGCGTCCATGGCGCCGTCCACCGCGTCGACACCGGCGTCGATGGCGGCGAGCACACTGGCTGCGCCGATACCGCTGGTGTCGTGAGTGTGAAAATGAATCGGCAAGCCGATTTCGTCTTTCAGCGCTTTCACCAGCGCGTACGCCGCGCGCGGTCGGCACACCCCGGCCATGTCTTTGATGCCGAGCACATGGGCGCCGGCTTTTTCCAACGCTTTCGCCATGTCGACGTAATATTTCAAATTGTATTTCGAACGCGTTTCGTCGAACAGATCGCCGGTGTAGCAAATCGCCGCTTCGCACAACGCGCCGCTTTCGACCACCGCGTCGATGGCTACACGCATGTTGTCGACCCAGTTGAGCGAATCGAACACGCGGAAAATATCGATGCCTTCCTGCGCCGCTTGCTGCACAAAATAGCGCACGACGTTGTCGGGATAATTGGTGTAGCCCACCGCGTTCGAGGCGCGCAACAACATCTGGAACGCAATGTTCGGAATCGCCGCACGCAAGTGTCCGAGCCGTTCCCACGGATCCTCTTTCAGAAAGCGCATGGCGACATCGAACGTCGCGCCACCCCAGCATTCGAGTGAAAATAATTCAGGCGCAAGCCGCGCGTAGTACGGTGCGATCGGCAACATGTCGTGTGTGCGCATGCGCGTGGCGAACAACGATTGGTGCGCATCGCGCAGGGTTGTGTCGGTCAGCAATACGCGCTTTTCCCTCTTCATCCACTGTGCGAATTTTTCCGGCCCCAGTTCTTTGAGCTTATCGCGTGAACCTTTTGCAATGGATTGGTTGAGGTCGCAGCGCGGCAGCAAGGCGGGCGCCAGAATGCCATCCGGTGCTTTGCGCCCCTTCATTTCCGGGTTGCCGTTCACCACCACATTGCCGAGGAAGCGCAGTAGTTTCGTCGCGCGATCGCGGCGCGCGGTGATGCGAAATAGATCCGGCGTATCGTCGATGAATCGTGTGATGCACGTGCCGGCGATGAACTGCGGATGGCGGATAACGTTTTCCAAAAACTGCAGATTGCTGGCGACACCGCGAATGCGAAACTCGCGCAGCGCGCGATCCATGCGCGCAATTGCTTCGTCGCTGCTATTGCCCCAGGCGGTGACTTTCACCAGCAGCGAATCGTAGTACGGCGTAATCACCGCGCCGCCGTAGGCCGTGCCGCCGTCGAGGCGGATGCCGAAGCCCGCCGCGCTGCGGTAAGCCAGGATGCGTCCATAATCCGGTGTGAAGTTATTCTCCGGGTCTTCCGTGGTCACGCGGCATTGCAGTGCGTGGCCGTTCAAACGCAACTCGGCTTGGCTGGGCAGGTGAGAATTCGGCGCGCCGATGCGCGCGCCTTGGCTCACGCGTATCTGCGATTTCACGACGTCTACGCCGGTCACTTCTTCCGTGACGGTATGCTCGACTTGAATACGCGGATTGACTTCGATGAAATAGAATTCATCATTATCCGCATCCATCAAAAATTCCACCGTCCCGGCGTGGCTGTAGTTCGCAGCCCGCGCAAGTTTGAGTGCGGATTCGCACAAAGCCGCACGTTGCGCATCGTTCAAATACGGCGCCGGGGCGCGCTCGACGACTTTTTGGTTACGCCGTTGCACCGAGCAATCGCGTTCGTACAAATGGATGAGATTGCCGTGCATGTCGCCGAGGATTTGCACTTCCACATGGCGTGCGCGGCGCACCAATTTCTCCAAATACATTTCATCGTTGCCAAACGCGGCCTTGGCTTCACGACGCGCGCCGTCCAATAATTCCGTGAGATCTTTTGCTGATTCAATCACGCGCATACCGCGCCCGCCGCCGCCCCAACTGGCTTTCAGCATTAAGGGATAGCCAATTTTGTCCGCCAATTTTTTGGCTTTCGCAAGGTCTTGCGGCAATGCGCCGGTGGCGGGAACCACCGCAATGCCGGCCTTTTGCGCCAGCTCGCGCGCCGCGACCTTGTTACCCAACAGCCGCATCACGCTTGGCTTGGGGCCGATGAAGACGATGTTATTTTTTACGCAGGCTTCGGCGAAATCGGGATTCTCCGACAGAAATCCATAGCCCGGATGAATAGCATCGACCTCGGCCGCTTTGGCGATGCGGATAATATCGTCGATATCCAAATAGGCTTGGATCGGCTTCTTGCCCGCGCCGACCAAGTAGCTTTCATCCGCCTTGAAGCGATGCAGCGCAAAGCGATCTTCAGTCGAGTAAATCGCGACGGTGCGGATGCCCATTTCCGAGGCGGCGCGCATGACGCGGATGGAGATTTCGCTACGATTAGCGACAAGGATGCTGCGGATGGGATTCATGCTGATCGAGTGGTTATACCGGACAAAGTTGCCGCCACAGTATACTTATTTTCCAGCCTTACCGGCTAGGCCATTTAAAGGTGGCATTCGCGCTGGCCTGAGAGCTAAAACGGATATGCCTGGAGAGCCAATATCAGCGCGGCTTCCGGGGCATGCATTGCCAGGCGGCAAGCGGGGTGCGGCTCGCGGCGCAGGGGGATTGGCGATTGATTGCGGCCCGTAGCCGCGACGTCGTAAAGCGGAGTCGGTGGGGATGTGTTGCCTTGATTCCGCTTCAATACCTACGAGTTTCGCCTGCTGCGCTAATTTGCCGATCGCCGCAGCGTAAAAAATACGATCTTAGTTTACGCCGACCAAACTAAATCTCCTTGAATGTTTTTGCTTTTCCCTGCAATCGTTTTATTGGTTATGGCGCTTCATTAGCGATCCGCTGCATATTGATTCATTCGCTAAATATTACATCCTTGGCGCCTATCCGTGGCAATCGTGAGATATACGGAGCACTTCGGTATGGTTGCCATCACCTCTGAAACCTGTCTCAATAGCGGTTTACCGAATCGCTTAAAAAAATATGAAACTGATAACACAAGTCGGTATCGTTGGCGCCGGGCCTGCCGGGTTAATGCTGTCGCATTTGCTCCATCTGCAGGGCATAGAATCCGTCGTCATTGAAACGCGCAGCCGCGGCGACATCGAATCGACCATCCGCGCCGGTGTGTTGGAGCAGGGCACGATTGATCTCATGCGCGAGGTGGGCATTGGCGAGCGCATGGAACGGGAGGGCTTTCGCCATCACGGTATTGAACTGCGCTTTGATGGCAAAGGGCATCGCATCGATTTCCCCAGTCTTACCGGTGGCAAGTCGGTGATGGTCTACGCGCAACATGAGGTCACTAAGGATTTAGTGCAAGCGCGGGTTAATGATGGCGGTCAACTGTTGTTTGGCGTAGCGCAAGTCAGCTTGGCGGACCTGGACAGCACGACGCCGAAAATCCGCTTTCGTAAAGATGATGCCGACTGGGAAATTTCCTGCGATGTCATCGCTGGTTGTGACGGCACTCAGGGCATCTGCCGCGCGTCGATTCCCGCGCGTGTGTTGACGACTTATGAGAAGGTTTATCCATTTGGCTGGTTCGGCATTTTGTGCGAAGCGCCGCCCTCATCCGACGAACTGATCTACGCGCTGCACGAGCGCGGCTTTGCGCTGGTGAGTACGCGTTCGCCGAAAATTCAGCGCATGTATCTGCAAGTCGATCCGACCGACAAAACCGAAAATTGGTCCGACGATCGCATTTGGGCGGAGTTGCGCCAACGCCTGGCAACGCGGGAGGGTTGGGCGCCGAAGGAAGGGCGTATTTTCAGCAAGGTGATTGTCGGTATGCGCAGCTTTGTCGTCGAGCCGATGCAATATGGCCGGCTGTTTTTGGCCGGCGATGCGGCCCATGTGGTGCCGCCGACGGGCGCTAAAGGGTTGAATCTCGCCGTGGCTGACGTGCGCGTACTAGCACGGGCGCTGACGGAATTCTATCGCTCCCGTCGCGGTGAATTGCTCGATCGATATTCGCAAACCGTGCTGCGCCGAATTTGGAAGACGCAACGATTTTCCTGGTGGATGACCTCGATGCTGCATCGTTTTCCCGGCGACGACGCTTTTCAGTATCGCGTGCAGTTGGCGGAGTTGGCTTACGTTACGAGTTCTCATGCGGCGGCGACGACGTTAGCCGAGAATTACGTTGGTTTGCCGATGGAGTGATGGCCTGTAGGGCGCAGGGATATTGGTTCGCAAGCCATGCATTGCCAGCGGGCAAGCAGGGTGCGGCTCGTGGCGCACCTACTTGGAGATCGCTTTTACGCTGCGAAATACCGGCCCCCATTGCGGGTGGCCCGCTTCCGCCGGCGTGAGATCAAAGCGCGGATCTAACTCGAGGGCTTTGCGGAACTCGTTGCGGCACTGCCTCTCGCGATTCGAGGTGCAAGAGATGAATGCCAAGTGCTTGTAGGCGAGAGTTTGATTGGCGCTGGCAAGCCCCATGTCCAGCGCCTGTTGCAGCGTAGCCGCCGCGCGTTTGTATTGTCCCTGATCGTATTGCGTTAATCCAGTTTGCAGCAATTGTTCGGCGTCGCGTTGTGCCTGGGTGAAACCGGATTCGCGTATCGGCGCACGGTTGGGCTGCGTCAGGCTACAGCCCGTCATTAACCATAAAACTAGACATACGCACGGGGAAAGACGATTCGAGCGCGGACGCATGGAACAATCAATCGAAGCGATGAGTTATTTGCATCAGGGTGTTGGGTTGGATATTGAGCGTCGCATGGAATGGCGGGGCGTTTGCATTGCGTACGACAATCTTGCGCTTACCGGATGGCACCTCGATTTTGTGCAGCGGTGGCGTGACGCCGACTTTTTTTCCATCGACATACACTTCTCCCCATGGCCTGATGTTCAAGCTGAGTGTTGCCGGCCGCACGGCCGCTGCCTTGCGTGCGGATTTTTCGGGAGTGGGGCGTGGCGCCAGCGCGACGGATTGTGTCGCGCGATGGAAGGTCACCGCGGCGGCGATGTCGGCCGGCGCGGGTGCGGCGATCTGCGCTGGCGGGGTGAGATCGGGCTCGGTGAGAACCACTGCGGCCACTGGCGCGGCCGGCGCCTCGCGTTGCAACTTTACCGCCACAATCGGCGCGGCGGTAGGGGGTGTCTGAACTTGTTGCCGGTCGTGTGGACGCTGGCTTTGGAACAGTGCGAAGGAACCGACGATAATAGAAAGCGATGCCGCAACCGCACTCCAGCGCGCGCGCGAATGACGCGCCGGAAAGCCGGCCGCAGCCGGGAGATTCGTGCGGATCACGTCCGCTTTGGCGAGCGCCGCTGACGGCTTCGGGATCTGATAGATCGCAAAAGACTGATCGCGTTCGTCCGAGATGAACGCCTTGTGGCGCAACAAACCATCGTCCATGGAAACGCGTGAGAGAACGGAGTAGTAGGCGCGCGACAGGAGAATCTCGCGCAGCACGCCAGCCCGAGCCACGCGTTGCGCGTCATCGATTCCTGGGCCGGTCACTCGCGCCGTGCCCGACTCGTCACGGGCCACGGTCACCGGCCCGAGGTTCACGCCAATTCGTAACGGCAATTCGCCGTAGCGTTGATCCACTTGCAGCACGTCGGACAAGCGCTTGGCGAGGGCCAGGCAATCCAGCGGATTCGCAGGGAATAGCAGCGCAATGCTATCTTCTCGATCGATGATCGAAACATCGCAACCTGAGGTTTCGGCGATCAAACCATCGAGTAGTTGCCGCGTGAGTGAAGTGAATTGAATTTGCTCGAAGACCGGACGAGCTTCATAACCGGCGATTTCCACCAACAAAACGCTGGCCATCAATCGCTGGTCGTGCGGGGTGAAATGGGAATGCATTTTGTTCATATGTCATCTCCATGCGGCAGCTTAGTTCGCTTCGTTCGGCCCGACGCCCAAAACGAATTTTTACCGTGATGTGGTAACTTCGCTGAATCTGCGCGGGTCGATATTTTTAGTATCAATTTGTATTATAGCGCGATTGCGGCGCGTAAACGATCAACGTTGAGCGGACCGTTGATGGCCAGAGATCCGCATGGATACTGCCTTGCAAGGAGGGCATTGGCGGAATTCAAGTGTGGCGCGGCGGCTGGCAAGGCAGCCTAAAAACTACTGTTTTTCCATGTCAATAACTTTTTCCATCCGTTCCAAGGCTAAATTGCGTATTTCGGGCAGTTTGGGTTTTGTGTCGTCGCGGGATTCCGCTGGTTTTTCTTTTTCCTCGAGACGCTTCGCTTGTTTTTCCAGTTCAGCTCGGTCGGTTTCGATGATGCTCAGACCCGGCAGATTGGCGGGTTTGGCATGGGCCGGCGCCTCGGCTTTGTCGGCACTGTAGTTAACTTTGCCGTTTTTGTCTTTCCAGGCGTAGATCGTCTCGGGCGCCGTGGTTTTGGTAAGCGCAGGGAGTTGGTCGCGATAAAAGTACGCGCCGATGGCCAATAGGGCAATGACAACACGAGCCAGTTTGTTCAAGGGGGCGCGCTTTAATCCAGCGTGCCGATGTAATGGACTAAATTTTCTATGTCGTCATCGGTCAAGCTGGCCGAATAGGCGGTCATGCTGCCGGCGTCGTTTGTGCGATTTCTGGCGCGAAAATCCGTGAGTTGTTTCCGAACGTATTCGGGGTGTTGCCCGGCAACGCGGGGGATTTCGTTCTGGCCGACAAATCCACCGAGGTGGCACATGGGGCATAGGGCATCATCGGCAATTTTTTTGCCGGCGGCGGCCTTGGCGTTATCGGCGGTAAATTTAACCGGCTTGGGTTTTTGTTCCGAGAAATGTTTCGCCAATGCCTGCATTTCTTTTTTTTCCAGTTGCTTGGCAATCGGGCTCATCAGCGGATCGTTGCGACGGCCTTCCTTGAAGTCTTTGAGTTGCAAATATAGGTAGCGCGCATTTTGGCCGGCGAGGTTCGGAAATACCGCTGCCGGCGAGTTGCCGTCGGCGCCGTGGCAGACACCGCAAGTTTCGGGGGTGTTGGTTTTCGGTGTGGCGTCTTGCGCGAAACTGGCCACATTAAACGCGAGTATCGAGAAGGCAAGCAATACTTTTTTCATGTTTACGAAAAGTCCTTATTTACGAAAAAGGCCGCTCAATGGGAGCGGCCTTGCTTTGACAAACAACTAGCCGATCAGTTTACGGCAGCGCGAATACAAATATGCTATTGCCGCGCTTGAAGTCCAGTTGCGTGTTCCCACCCGCTGCAACGGCGATGTACTGCTTGCCGTTGACCATGTAGGAAACAGCCGGTGCATTAGCGCCGGCGCCGCAGTTGAACTTCCACAGTTCTTTACCGTTTTTGGCATCGAATGCTTTGAACCAGCCATTGCCTTCACCATTGAACACCAGGCCACCGGCAGTGGCCAGCAGGCCACCCATCAAGGGCTGCGGTGTATTGACCTCCCAGGCGATCTTGCCGGTATCCATGTTTACCGCGCTGAGGCGGCCCGTCTGTGGGACGCCGGGGATGGTCTTGAATGCGCCACCCAACCACAGCTTACCGCCGGGATAGGCGGCGGCTTCGACGTGGTAGGTCATCGGTTGGATCAGGTTAGCCGCATAGGCCATGCGCAGCTTCGAATTAACGGCCATCGGGCTCCATTCCACGCCACCGTTGGCGCCGAGGTCCATACGCGCGCCTTCTTTGGTGGGTAGCGTCCAAAGACCGGTTTGCGGCACCATCGCTTCGGAGAAGCGGATCAACTCGCCGGTAGCGCGGTCATGAACATAGATATGGCCAGTCTTGCCGCCATGAATCACAACTTTGCGCATCTTGCCATCTTTGCCTGCGGCGTCAGTCAGAATGGGCGGGCTCACCGCATCGAGATCCCATACATCGTGCGCAACATACTGGTAGTGCCATTTGTAGGCGCCGGTATTGAGGTCGACTGCGACGATCGAGTCGGTATAGAGGTTGTCACCGGGACGTTCCGCGCCATACAGATCAGGCGAGGGATTGCCGACGACGAAGAACGCGGTTTTCGATTCCAAATCAACGGCCGGCGCCATCCACACGCCACCGCCGAGGGTTTTGTAAAAGTCGCCGCCATTTTTTGCGAAGGCTTCTTTTTCCGCTGCTATGTCGCGCTTCATGTTACGGTTCGTTGCGTCGTTAGGATTCCAAACGCCTTCGTGACCTTTTTCCGGAATCGTGTAGAACGTCCACCGCAATTTACCGTCATTGGCGTCATAAGCTTTGACGAAGCCACGGATGCCGTACTCGCCGCCATTGGTGCCGATCAACACTTTACCGTCGACCGCAACCGGCGCCATGGTTTCGGAATAACCGAGTTCAGGATCGGCGATTTCCGTTTCCCACAAAAGCTTGCCGGTTTTTGCTTCGAGCGCGACGAGCTTGGCGTCCAATGTGCCCATGAACAGCTTGCCGTCCAAGGCAGCGACGCCTCGGTTGTTGGGACCGCAGCAGAATGTCGTGACCGCGCCCATTTTATGTTTGTAATGCCAGAACTCTTCGCCGGTAACCGCGTCAATTGCGTAGACATGGTTATAGGATGTCGTCAGGAACATCACGCCATTGACGATCAGCGGTGCGGTTTCCATTGACTCCAACACGGCGGTTTGAAACACGAAGGCGGGTTTCAGTTTGCCCACGTTGCCGGTGTGAATTTGCGCAGCGGGGTAATAGCGGGTTTGCGCGTAGTTGCCGTTCGAGTGCAGCCAATGCTTGCCATCGCCTTCGGACGCGCTCAGCATCGCTTGGGTGACGGGCACGAGGCTGCTCGACATGGGCTTTGCCGCGGTTACCGCGCCACCTTGAATTTCTTCGGCTGCGAATGCAGCGGAAGAGATCAAGAGGCTGGCGGCCAGTCCGAGCGCCAGTTTTGATTTCGTTAATGCCATGTTACCTCCAGATTATTTTCAGAAGATTATTTAACGTTACCCACCCTTTAGGGCGGCATAAGGCGGGAGCCTTCGATACAATAGCGCGACATCATTATTGCACAAATTTTATTCCCTAAGGCTTGCAAAAAATGTTACTTCGAATTACTCAATTCTTTGCCCTGCTGTTACTGCCTAGCCTGTTGATCGGCGCGCAAGAAAACTTTCAATCGATGAACGTCAATGCGCAGTTAATTTCGGCTGCTAAACGTAACCAACTGGATTTGCTGACGCGCGCGCTGAACGCCGGTGGATCGCCAAACTCGCGCAATCGTGCCGGCGATACGGCGTTAAACCTGGCGGCGCGCAACGGCAATGTCGCGATGGTGCAACTGCTATTGAGCGCCGGCAGCGAAGTGAATAAGGCGAATTTGGAAAAAGTGACGCCGCTGATGAGCGCGGCATTTCAAGGCCATGCGGCTGTTGTCACGCTATTGCTGGAGAAGGGCGCCGACGTTTCCGCGCAGGATCAGTCGCGCAAGACGGCCATGGTCTTGGCGGCGGGCAATGGGCAAGCGCAGGCGGTGAAGGCCTTGCTGCAATGGGGTGTCTATGCCGACGCCCGCTACCAGAATGACCTGACGGCCCTAATGTGGGCGGCGGGAAACGGCGATGTCGCAACGGCAAAAGTGCTGCTGGACGCGAAGGCCGATCCAAATCTGATGGACAATCGCGGCAAGACCGCGCTGGCTGTTGCGCGCGAGTTTCAGCACAAGAAAATCGTCACCTTGCTGGAGGCAGCCGACGGCCGCGAATAACTACGGTAGCATGCGCTGAAACACGCCGTTCTTCTCGATCATCAGATGTTTCAACGCCGCGATGACGTGGATCGCGAGCACCACCATCAACATCTCCGAAGTGATTTCGTGCAACTTAAACCAAAACTCCCGGGCGTCTTTGTCATCGCTACCGGCGATCAACTGTATACCCCACGCCTTGACGCCGTATTTGCTATAAGACGACATGATCATGCCGGTAATGGGCATGAACACCATGCACAAATACAGTATCCAGTGACTGATGGTTGAGGCGACGACCTGCCATTTGGGAATGATGCGATCAAGGGGAGGTGGTCGGTGGGAAAGCCGCCACCAGATTCGCAGCAAGATAAATAATGCCAGCGTGACGCCAATTGATTTGTGTAAATTGAAATACCACGCGCGGCCAGCAGTTTCTTTAGGAATATCAACCATGTACAGCCCGAGTGCTAACTGAACCAAAATCGCGATACCGATGAACCAATGCAGCCAAATTGCCATCGGCGTATATTTTTGTAGCGTTAAGCGATTCATTGTCTGTATCTCCAAACCGTTGAAAATAAGATGAAGCTTAACCGATTCACACTATGTTCATGGGACTTATACAAGCGAACGATGGCCATCGGCGCAGCTTCCAGTGGGTTGATTGCTAACGGCGTGGTCGGGTAATCGAACTGTGCTATGATTTACTATTTAGTTCGCTCGACGTAAACAACTTGCTACCATTCTTTTATTATTAATTAAATTGGGTATTGATTGATGGGATCCATGCGTGAAGTAACTCCAAAGCTATTTGCCCCCTATGTCGAAAAGAAGGGCGAGGCATACATGAGCAAGCGTCAGCTTGGTCATTTCCGCAAGCTGCTGGATGACTGGAAAGCCGATTTAGGCCACGATATCGATCGCACCGTGCATACGATGCAAGACGAAGCGACGATCTTCGCCGATCCGAATGATCGAGCGACGCAGGAATCTGACATGGCGCTGGAATTGCGTAATCGCGACCGCGAGCGCAAGCTGATCAAGAAGATCGACGAGATGGTCGCTAAAATCGATGCCGGCGAGTATGGCTACTGCAATAGTTGCGGCATTGAAATCGGTCTGAAACGCCTATTGGCGCGACCGACAGCAACAAAATGCATCGATTGCAAAACCTTGGAAGAAATTCGCGAGAGGCAAGTGGCGAAATAGTTCGTACCTGAACTAAGCCCAAAATTGCGATGGTCGTCTATGACTTAAAGTGCGAAAACGACCATCCTTTCGAAGGATGGTTTGATTCGCTCGACGGTTTTCAAACACAGCAGGCCAAGGGCAGTGTGTCTTGCCCCCTATGTGCGTCCACCACGATCTTGCGCCGTCCGGCTGCGCCGCGGCTGAATATCGCCAAACATTCTACGCCAGCGCGTACCTCCGTCGCGATGTCCGCCACCCTGTCGCCAGAAGCCATGTGGCGAAAAATGATGGCGTATCTGCGTACCCATACGGAAGACGTCGGCGCCGAGTTTCCCGAAGAAGCGCGCAAAATGCACTACGGCGAATCGGAAGCGCGCAGCATTCGCGGTAGCGCGTCCGCGCAAGAGGTCGCGGAACTAAGCGACGAAGGCATTGATGTGTTGCCGCTACCGCATTTCCCCATCCTGCCGGACAAACTTCAGTAGGAAGCTCGACACGGGGTAAGCTCTGGCCTAGGGCCAGCGAGATATTTTAAAAAAACGTCCTCCACGGCGCGCCGCGCCCCTTTTAATTAGAAACCAGAGGCAGGCAAGCGCACAAACGCGGCGATGTACTGACCGTGCGTTGAGAAAATAGCCGTTCGCTTCTTGGAGGGCTTGGACCCCGTCAAAAAACTTGGTTTAGGGGAATCTGCGTAGCCATTCGTGGCGGCGCATGATTGCGAGGCGGGATGAGCCTCGTGGCGATGCCAAATAAAGTTTTTTGAGGTGTTCGGTTGTACACACCTATTCGGCCCGCTGACGACGGATTTCCTTGCGCTTCATCGCCACGTACTGGCTCCGCTCAATTTCATGCAATTGCGTTGCGTAGCGTTCGGTGCTCGCGTACCAGTCATGTATGCGTCGTTCCACTTGCGCAGACGCCGGCAAGGCATAGGCGCCCAGGAAGGCATCGATCGCAAGGTAGTAGCGCATGGTATTGCGTTCGACCAGGCCGAGCATGTTGCGGATGTAAACCGGCCGCCCATCAGGCTGGCGATTGACGATGCTAAACCCGACCTTCGCGCGTCCAAACGTAGCAAGATACGCCCTCATTGCCAGGCCGGCCGCGAAGCCGTATCCGGAAGAATACGACATGTGGATGAAGCTGCGTCTCGCCTCGACCGGCGTGGCCTGGAACTGGATGCGGTAGTTTTTCGTCCCGAACGGGCCTTCGTCGGCGTGTAGTTGGAGCTGAAAATAGTCAGGGGTGGTTGCGGCGAGGTGATATTCGATCTCCAGCTTATAGGCCTGCTCCGCGGGCTGGTCATACTTTTTTCCGACCGACAGCAGCAGCCTGCTCGCGTCCAACGTGCGAGCAGTCTTGCAGCGCTTGATATTCAGGTGAAGAATCAATATGTCACACCAGTGGTCAACCGACTGCAGCGCCTGTTGCACGGTCGCGAACGGATAGTCCACCACCGCAAAAATATCTCCACTTAGGTTGCCCTCGGTCTGTGCTGATTCGAGGAAGAGTGGGCGTTTGAATTGATTGTTCGCAAGACGGTCCTTAAGGTCGACGTAGCGCGCCCGCAGCGAACTAGCGTCCTGGGCGTGCACGGCACTTTCGGCCACAATCAGCAACAGCACCAGAAGCCGCCAAAAGATTCGCGACGTCAGTAACCGCGTGTTGTCGATATATTTATTCATATGGGCTGAATCATGCAGAAGTACGGCAGGCATTTCAGGCCTATCAAGCAAATGTTACGTCGACCTTGTTCACTCGCGCCATGGCTGGCTTAGAACTTGAAACAAATCGGCGCCTCCCGAAGTTCATTTCAATCGGTTAATCTCCCGCTGCGCCTCGATCAACGACGGCACCATCTTATCGCCGTAGCCGAGCGCGACGGCATGTTTCAGCGATTGCTGCAATGCCGCGGCGATCGGGCCGATGAGCTGAAGGCTATCGAGCATGCGGTTGTAGTATGTCACGTCCTTCGAGGCGTTGGCGATGGCGAATTTCATGCGCGCGAAATCACCTTCCGCAGCACCGCCGGCAATCAGTTGAAATAACCCCGAGTTCGCCGCGCCCTTGCTTACCAGTTCGACCAATTTTTTCGGATCGATGCCGACCTTGCCCATCGCGCTGAACATTTCTGCGATCAGCACACCTTGGCCGATGGCGAAAAAATTGTTGATGAGCTTAATCTGATGGCCGCTGACCGGGCCGCCGATATGAAAAATATTCTCGCAAAACGCCTCGAGGATCGGCCGGATCGCTTTCAATACTTTTACTTCCGCGCCGACCAGCGTGTTCAAGCGGCCCTGTTCCGCTTCGATCGGCGTGCGCGTCAGCGGCGCGTCGACAAAGGTGACGCCGAGCTTTTTTAGATCGGCGAATATTTTTGTACTGGAGGGTGGCTCGCTGGTGGAGCAATCGATGACCGTGAGCCCCTTGCGCGCGGCGGCGCGGATGCCGTCGGCGCGGTAGACCATGTCTTCCACTTGCGGCGTGCCCGTAACGCACAGGATGATCACGTCGGATCCATCGACCAACGCCTTCACCGTCTTCGCTTCCTTCGCGCCGCGTTTTTTTAGGTCTTCCACGGGCGCACGTTTTTTGTGACCCAACACCGTCAACGGAAAGCCCTTCTCCACCAAATTCTTTGCCATGCCGTGGCCCATTAAGCCGACACCGATAAAGCCGATTCGTTGTTTCATCATTGCTCCTCCAAAAATTAGTTTTTATTACATGCCTTGAGAGCCAGCACCAATGCGGCTCGCGGCAATGGCACTGCCAGGCGCCAATATATATGCGGCTCCTGGCGCGGTGTCATTACCAAGTATAACGCACGGTGTAACGCACCACGCCCTCCGCACCCTTGGCCAGTTTCACCGGAAAATACACCGTGTGCGCATCTTGCTTGTCGTAGGCCATACTGTTTTTGCTGATTTTCCAATTGCTCCAGCGATACAAGCTTTCCTTGGCGATCACCGTGACCGGTTCTTCTTTCTGATTGCGAATCTTGATTTCGATGTTTTCTTCCATCCATTTGGCGCTTGTGTCGACACGAAAATCCACTTGCCGGCGTTCGCCGACCACGTCGAAGGCGCTACCGAGTTTGAGCAATACTTTTTCGTTCTTCGCGGTGTGGTCGATGCGATCTTCGCCGATGAATTCCAAGCTGTTGTCCGCCGCATCGAGTTTGCTGACCCGAACGCGGCCGGCGGGGAGGGGCATGCCCATCTTGTTTTCTTTGGTGTTCTTGAAGGAAATGAAGACGTCGACTTTCTTGTTTGACTCGACACCGAAGTTGCGTTCCACCATCGGGTTGCCGTAGTTATAGTACGGTGCCGCTTGGCCGGCGTATAACAACGTTTTCTCGCACGGCACGCCCCGGGTCGCGGGGAATAGCTCGATCTGCTTGGTGGAATTATCCGTCAGCGTAGTGGGGTAACCCAGCGTGTAAAGGTGATATTCGAAGAATGATTTTTCGTCGAACGCCGGCCCGGCGTCCGCCATGCTGATCTCAGCCGCGCGCCCTTTCATCAACATGCGTGGCGATGGCGCGGGTTGCGCGCGCTGCACATCGCCGGCGATGAGTTTCAGTTTCGCGTCCCGGTAGCTGCCGCCCGATTGATTGAGAATGCTAACCCAGGCGCCGGCGTCGAGTTTGCAGGCATTCGCATCCTTGCCCTCGGAATAGGTAAAGTTGTAATCAGCCCACCAGGTGATGCCGGTGGTTTGGTAGGCGACTCGCGTGCGGTGTACGCCAGGTTTGCCGGTGGCAACATCCCACACCAAGGTCGGCTTAGTGATCAGTCCGCCCGGCAGCGCCCGTAGCTTAATTCCGGAATAACCGTTGACGATGCGCACGCTACCGTCCTCTTTGCGCAGGATCAAGTTTCCCGCCGTGCTGGTGAGTACCCCGTCGATGATTTCCGTCTTGTCGCCGCGTTGCTGTTCGACGCTGATTTCGTTGTCGATATATTTTTGCAACAGCTTCTCGGTGCTGACCAGATCGAACTGGTAATTCTGTTCGATGACCCGCGTCCCTTCAGGATCCGTCAGCGAGGTAAAAGTCACAGTGGTGGGATCGATTAGCGCCGCGACATCGGTAAAGCGAATGAGGGTGCGGCCTTTATCGAGATTGACGTTACGTTCTTGGCGGATCAGTGCGTAGCCCGGCACGCCTTGGCCCGTGCCGCCGTCGCGGTAAATTTCGGGCGCGATCGCGCCTGCCTGCGCCGAGCTGTAGATGGTCAGCGCGGTGCTGCCATTTTCCTGCGCTAGCAGTCCCGTGGGAATAAGCATGAACAGGCTTGGACAAAGAGCCGCTAAACTATTTTTTTTCATCGCAACGATTCCTTTTGAAAGTGTAGGTCGGACACCTGTATTAACGGCTGGTGCGTGAATTTGGGTCAAAGAGGAAGTACATTGACGACCCATGGGGGCAGCGATACTATGCCCTCTAGCGAAAAAACGTTTAGATTCCATTCGCCCAACCAAACAGGAGGAGAGACATGGATCGCAGAAATTTCTTGGCCGTTGCATTCTGGGCCGGATTCGCCGTGGCGCTGCAGGCGGGCTCGGCTGCCGGCGCGGATGACGATTGGATCGCAACCTGGACCGCGAGCCCGCACGAGGTATGGGCGCCGGATTTTCTGGCGCCGATGAAGGCGCCGCGAAATCTATGGGCTCAAACCGTCCGGCAGATCGCCTCGGTCAGCATCGGCGGTAAGCGCGTTCGCGTCGTGCTCTCGAATGAATTCGGCCCCTGGCCGGTCAAGATCGACGCGGCGCACGTCGCGCTGAGCGATAAAGGGTCCGCCATTGTCGCAGGTTCGGGCAAATCGCTCACCTTCGGCGGCAAGAGCTCCATCGTGATCCCCCCTGGCGCGCCGGTGATTAGCGACCCGATCGATCTTTCCGTGGCGCCGCTGTCTAGCCTCGTCGTGAGCTTCTTTCTGCCCGACGTGACGCCGGTGACCACGTTTCATTGGGACGCAAGCCAGACCACCTATGTCGTCGCCGGCAATAAGACCGGCGAGACCGACTTCAAGGCCGACGCGACGTTTACCGCCAGGGTTCTCCTGAGCGAGATCATGGTGGACGCGCCCGCGAACGCACGCGCGATCGTGATGTTCGGCGACTCCATCACAGACGGCAACAACTCGACGGCCGATACCAACCGCCGCTGGCCCGACGTGCTTGCGCGCCGGCTGGTCGAAGCCGGCGGCCCGCCGGTCGCGGTCTTGAATCAAGGTATCTCCGGCGCTCGTATCCTCACCGATCGCATGGGCGTGAATGCCCTGGCTCGTTTTGATCGCGACGTTCTGCGGCACCGCTACGCCGACACCGTGGTTCTGATGATGGGCATCAACGACATCGGCTGGCCGGACAGCATCCTCGAGCCCCACTCGCCGGCGCCCTCGCCCGAGGACATCATCGCCGGCTATCAGCAGCTCATTGCTCGCGCACACCTGCACAACATGCGCATCATCGGCGCGACGTTGACGCCGTTCGAGGACACCTTCAAAGGATCGCCGCTATCGGGCTACTACAACGCAGCCAAGGAGCAGAAGCGCCAAGCCGTGAACAAATGGATCCGCGACAGCGGCGCGTTCGACGGAGTGATCGACTTCGACGCCGTGGTGCGCGATCCCGCCCGCCCGACCTTCATCCAGGCAGCCTTCGATTCTGGCGATCACCTGCACCCAAACGACGCCGGGTACAAGGCGATGGCGGATTCGATCGATCTCAAGTTGCTGACAGGCAAACGCTGATTCTGTAGCGCAATGGTAGTACGTGTTGTCAGGCTCGGTAGCCAACGATTGGGAGGCGAAGGCACACGCATCGGAACGGTTCGTCGTCCGCCACGCGGTGTGCCAAAGGCCCAGTTTGCTTCACAGAACTGGTACGACGTGTGGTTCCCCAATCTAGCCCCGAGCTTAGAAACCATGAAGCTCGCGCAGGCGGCCAAAACGCCTGCGCAGTGGAGCAGTTTTACCAGGAAGTATCGGGCTGAAATGGCGACGCCCGAGAACAGCCACGCGATCGAGCTGCTCGCCGTTTTGTCCCACGAGAGCAACTTCTCCGTCGGCTGCTATTGCGAGAACGAAGCACACTGCCATCGTTCGGTTTTGCGTGAGTTGTTGGCCGAGAAAGGCGCCAAACTTTTACCTGGAGAAATAAACTAGCGATACTCATACAAGAAGTTGCGTATGCGGAACAGTACGCTATCGTGTGCACGGGATGCCTACCCTTGCATCGGTCTGCCATTGCAGCTTTTGCCAGCGGAGACTGGCCAGCGCCTTTGCGGTTTTGGTGACATTTCCGCAAGATTCGGTCGAATTCACCCAGGGCGAACTTGCAGAAGTTGAACATCGCTCCGACGAAAGTGGCCGTTGGCTGAAAATGAATTTTTGCCCGAAGTGCGGAACGACGGTTTCTCACACGGCTGAGGTCCGGCCGGGGACGCGGTCTATCGCGGGTGGCACGTTCGACGACCCCAACTGGTTCACCATCAACCGACACATTTGGGTCAAGTCCAAGCTACCGTGGGTGACTATTCCTGCGGGTGTGGAAACATTTGAAAAAGGCTTTGTTGCAAGTCCACCGCCGGACGCTAGGGAAACGCCGATTTATTCATCTGTTTTGACCACTATGCAGAGGGTTGGAACGTTATTGAGTTACATCCATTATTTTGGCTGAGCTATGCACAAGACGACCGCGACACCTCAACAAATGAGTTTCCCCCAAGCCGACTACGGCGCCAAGAAAAAGCTCACGCGGCGTGACATTTTTCTGGCGAAGATGGAACAGGTTGTGCCGTGGAGCCGACTCATTCGTGTGGTCGAACCGCACTACCCTA
>JBKJHT010000211.1:0-33062 GCA_046598945.1 Burkholderiales bacterium
CTGGCCTTGGGCCATTGGCTCTCAAGGCATGCCATGCCACGAGGCAAGCTGGGTGCGGGTTCTGGCTTGGCGCCCTGATGGGTTTCGCTGCGCTCTACCCATCCTACGAATTATTACTGCGTTCATGGAAAAACGTAAGCCGGATTTTTCTCGGATTTAGAACTGCCAAATCGAGATGAAGATGTATGGAATCAAGAATTGCGATACCGTAAAAAAGGCGCGAGCCTGGCTCGATTCCCGCGACATCCCTTACGAATTTGTTGATTTCAAAAAAACGCCGCCGAGCGCAGACGAGATCGCGCGCTGGTGTCCCGCGCTTGGCGTGAACGTGGTTTTGAATCAGCGTGGCACGACTTGGAAGAAGCTCGCCGCAAGCGAACAGAGCAGTGCAGATTCGGAGTTGGGCGCCATCGCAATTATGGTTGCTCGCCCCAGAGCAATCAAACGGCCCATTATTGAAACCGGATCGGATTATTTGATCGGTTTCGATGAGGCGATCTACCAATTTCGTTTTTTGTAGCGGAACTGACCTCTGGCCGATATTGAGAGCTAGACTCCGGGAATCAGGTTGGACTAGGCAACTTCGAGCAATGCTCGCGGATTTTTCTCAGCAATAAGAAGCAACGTTCGGGCTGCACCGGAAGGCGCACGCCGACCTTGTTCCCAACGTTGTAGCATACGCGGCGATACCCCCGAGCAATTGTGCGAAGCGGGACTGCGATAAACCCTTTTTTTCGCGGATGCTTGCGACCGAGGGAATCGTGGTGACGCGCCCATACTCACCCTGCTTAATTTCCCTCAGCCCGTCGAGGATTTCCTTTCCGATATTTCGTTTAGATGTCGCCATCGATTTCCTTTCTCCCAATACCTTTTGCCACAACGCCCCGCCCCAAAATCCTATCGAGGATCGAGTCAACCAAAGTTAAGGGAAATTCACCGCCGTAGTTTGGGTGAGCGTATTTGACGTTGGGGTTCGTTCCTTCCCACGACCTACCGGGCTAAACAGGTCGAAAAATACTCTGAGGATTTACCGAATGAAGTCTCGAATAGAGTTCGACGGCGTATCGGTCAGTCATTCCCGCAATGAAATCGCAAATTACCCGCATCTTTTCTGATTTTTCGTGTAGTCCTTCATAAAGTTCCCGCGCGTCGTCAGGGAGTAGTGTAAGTCCGTCCGGCCTACTTAATCGTTCAAATAATCCTGAAACAATTTCATATCCTCGCGCCTCGGATATTTTTAACGAAGGTGATTCAATCACCGACGTGTACGCCATTTGCTTCAGCACCTCAACCTGAATCCGTTCTTCTTTCCCTAGGCAAGCTTTGCTCAGGGCGGGGCGGTCCGTGTTTATCTCCAACTGAACTGCGCATACAAAACGATTGACCAACATGGATGATAAACTCGCTCTAACATATCCATTCGAACAAAATTTCGTATTCAATCGCGAAACACTTGCGATTAATTGACGATAGTCATCTTTAAGTTCCGTCATATGAGATTCATTGAAAAGTTTTTTGGTAAGTTCCTTGAGTCCTTCCTTAACATCGTTAGCTGTAACACCGTCCCCATAATCTTCCTTGCACGCTTTCTTTACTTTCTCGACGATCTTAGTCAGCAAATGTTGCCCTGCGTCATAGAGGCAATTGTGCAAGTTCAAAAGAGACAAAAATCCGCCTTTCATTGCATCTTCAAGGTCGTAGGTTGAATACGCAATATCATCAGCGATATCCATGATCTGGCATTCAATAGTTTTAAGTGACTCGCCTTTGACCGCGCCAGTTACGTGCTTTTTGATTTCTTGAACGAGCGTCTCTTCGCTTTTGTAGTACCCTTTTTCAAGCCGCTCTTGCTTTCTTCGAAATGGCTTTATCAATTGATCGTATTTAAGGACGGCGGCGTAAGTTCTGTAGGTTAAATTCAAACCAAGCCGTCCGTCTCTCCCATTTTGGATCGGCTCGATATAGTCGTCCGCAAGATCTCGTTTCTCTATCTTCGATAGAATTCGAAGTGTCTGGGCATTTCCTTCGAAGCCACCCATCTCCTTCATGAGGTCGTCTAGCGCTCTCTCACCGTTATGTCCGAATGGCGGGTGACCTAAATCGTGCGCAAGTGCGGCGGTTGCAACCAAATCCAGATCAATTTTCTCAATTCCTCGGGTCTCAAGTTCTGGATTCAGTCTTAATGCGATACCCGTAGCAACCTGTGAAACCTCCAAAGAATGTGTAAGTCGATTTCTGAAAAAATCCGACTCCTCCCCGGGAAACAACTGTGTTTTCCCCTGGAGCCTACGAAAACAAGGGGCGTGAATTAGCCGCGCATAGTCTCTGCGAAATGGGGAGCGGGGATCAACTGGTGGCCCTTTCGCCGGCAAGGACTTCTGCCGCATTTGGTCACCCTCGTTATACATTTTATTCGGAGTTGTGACTTTTGATTTACGCATGGAATCCCCAAATAACAAGGGGCAGATAGTTCTGCCCCTTGATTCATACGAATTTAAGCCTGCTTACCGCTTACTATGCCCCCGATCACTCAAGGCTTTTTTTGCCGTTTGATTTGATTGAGATGCTTTTTTCTCCGGGACTTTCCATCGATTAGAATCTGTACCTACTTCGCCCCGAACCTCTTTTTTTACCATTGCCCAAGCAAGATCAAAAGGACCCGTTGAACTATTCGATTCATTCATATTTAAAACCTCCTGTTACCACAAACTTGCATTTGTTTTTCCAATGACCGCGCTATGATCGAATTTTGGAAAAATGCATTGTAAGACTTTATTTATTACGCCCTGATTACCACTAAGATAGTAACTTTTTAGCCTTAAGAACACAACCGGCTTTACAAATAGTGTGTGTTTCTCGCTACTCCACGGTCACCGATTTCGCCAAATTCCTCGGCTTATCTACATCCGTCCCTTTCTGTAGTGCGGCGTGGTACGCCAAAATCTGCACAGGAATAGAGTGAACAATCGGCGAGAGAACGCCGAAGTGTCTCGGTGTGCGGATGACGTGTACGCCTTCGCTTTCCGCGAAGTGGCTGTCGAGATCGGCGAAGACGAATAATTCGCCGCCGCGGGCGCGGACTTCTTGCATGTTGGATTTTACTTTTTCCAATAGTGCGTCATTGGGTGCAATGACGACAACCGGCATGTCGCTATCGACCAAGGCCAACGGGCCGTGTTTGAGTTCGCCTGCGGGGTAGGCTTCGGCGTGGATGTAGGAAATTTCTTTGAGTTTGAGCGCGCCTTCTAGGGCGATGGGGTAGTGGATGCCGCGGCCTAAAAATAGCGTGTGGTGTTTAGGCGAGAACATTTTTGCCCACTCGGCGATTTGTGGCTCGAGGTTGAGTGCGTGTTGCACGCTGCCCGGTAGGTGGCGTAGGTTGTCTAGGTATTCGGCTTCTTTTTCCGGTTTGAGTTTGCCGCGAACTTTCGCCATCGTGACTGCGAGTATGAATAGCGAAACCAGTTGCGTGGTGAAGGCTTTGGTCGACGCGACGCCGATCTCCGCGCCCGCACGCGTGAAATAAACGAGCTGGGAGGCGCGTGGAATGGCGCTCTCCGGCACATTGCAAATGGAAAGCGTGGCGCTTTGGCCCATGCTTTTCGCGTGTTTCAGCGCTTCCATGGTGTCTAGGGTTTCACCAGATTGCGAGATGGTGATGATGAGTTGTTTGGGGTTGGCGACGGATTCGCGGTAGCGGTATTCGCTGGCGATCTCGACGGAGACCGGGACTTTGGCGATGCTCTCGAGCCAATATTTCGCCGTGAGGCCGGCGTGATAACTGGTGCCTGCCGCGAGTATGAGGATGCCGTCGATGCTGCGGAACAGCGCTTCGGCCTCGGCACCGAATAGTATCGGCTCGAAACCATCGGTGATGACCGCTTCGATAGTGTCGGTCAGGGCGCGCGGTTGTTCGTGGATTTCTTTTTGCATGAAGTGGCTGTAGGGGCCTAGCTCCATGGAAGCGAGCGACACGTCGCTGACGCGAACGGGGCGCTCGACTTTGACGCCGGTTCTGTCGACAACCGTGACGCCATCGCGGCGGATTTCGGCGACATCGCCATCGTCGAGATACATGACACGGCGCGTAGCGGATAGCACTGCGGATACGTCAGAGGCGATGAAATTTTCACCTTCGCCGAGACCGATCAGCAGCGGGCAACCGAGGCGGGCGCAGGTCATTACGTCCGGTGTATCCAGGGAAACGGCACCGATGGCGAACGCGCCGACTAACTCTTTGACGGCGCGCTGGGTTGCGGTGAAAAGGTTATTGCATTGGCTGTAATGGTGGTGAATGAGGTGGGCAATGACTTCGGTGTCGGTTTGCGATTCGAATACGTAGCCCAACTTTTTCAGATTGGCGCGATGCTCGTCATGGTTCTCGATAATGCCGTTGTGAACAACGGCGATGGTGCCGCCGGAAACATGCGGGTGCGCATTGAATTCGGTGACGCCGCCGTGGGTCGCCCAGCGCGTATGACCGATGCCGACGACGCCGTGCAAGTTCACCGCCGCGGCTTTGGCCTCCATATCAGCAACGCGTCCGACGGAGCGCACGCGAGTGATGCCCCCGTTGAGAACCGCCACACCAGCGGAGTCGTAACCGCGATACTCTAGGCGACGCAAGCCCTCGATCAACAACGGGACAACATTACGACTTGCGACAGCGCCGACGATTCCACACATGGTTTTACCTCGTTATTTCTTGCTGGTTTTCACGGGCCGTTTCCAGCCGGGGATGGTCATTTGTTTCGCTCGCGAAATAGTCAATTCGCCTGCGGGCGCATCTTTGGTTAAGGTCGTGCCCGCGCCTAGCGTTGCGCCTTTGCGCACCGTGACGGGCGCGACGAGTTGCGTATCGGAACCAATAAAGACATCGTCTTCGATGATAGTGCGGTATTTGTTGGCGCCGTCGTAGTTGCAAGTGATGGTGCCAGCGCCGATGTTGACATTGCTGCCGACGGTAGCATCGCCGACGTAGGCGAGGTGATTCGCTTTGGAGCCTTTGCCCAGCTCGGTGTTTTTGAGTTCGACGAAGTTGCCGACGTGGGCGCCATCCGCGAGTTTGGTGCCGGGGCGCAGCCTGGCATAGGGTCCTACGCGACAGTCAGCGCCCACTATTGAATCTTCTAACACGCTATAGGGCGCGATCTGCGTGTCGTTTGCGATCGTCGCATTTTTCAACACGCAACCGGCGCTGACCGAAACGTTGTCGGCCAAAGTTACGTTTCCTTCGAATACGCAGTTGATGTCGATGAATACGTCCTTACCGCACGTGAGCACTCCGCGAACATCGATGCGCGCCGGATCGGCAAGCGTAACGCCCTTCTCCAAGAGGTTGTGGGCGATGTTGGATTGGTGAATTCGCTCAAGTTGCGCGAGTTGCACTTTGCTGTTGATGCCCAAGGTTTCCCATTCGGCGCTGGCATGGATGGCCACCACCGGCACGTTCTCACTCACTGCCATCGCGATAATGTCGGTTAAATAGTATTCCTTCTGCGCATTGTCATTTTTGAGTTGGCCGAGCCAGCGTGAAAGATGCTGGGTCGGGACGGCCATGATGCCGGTGTTCACTTCTCGAATTTTGTGTTGCTCGGGCGTCGCGTCTTTGTGTTCGACGATGCCGGTAATGTTATCTTTGCCGTCGCGAACGATACGGCCATAGCCCGTTGGATCGGCGAGTTCAATGGTGAGAATCGAGAGTTTACCGACGGCTGCTACATCGGTTAATTTCTTCAGCGTTGTGGCGCGCGTGAGCGGCACGTCGCCGTAAAGAATAAGCGTGAGGCCATCGGTGTCCAGATGGGGGACTGCTTGCATAACCGCGTGGCCGGTGCCTAACTGCGGTTCTTGCTTGGTCCAAATGGCTGCGCGTTCGGGAAAAGCGTTGGGTACCGAGTCGCCGCCATGTCCGTAGACGACGCACATTTTGCTGGGATTCAGCGCGTCGGCGCTATCCATCACGTGTTGCAGTAAGGGCTTGCCCGCTAGCTTGTGCAGAACCTTGGGAAGATTCGAATACATGCGCTTGCCCTGACCGGCGGCCAGGACGACGACGTTTAAGGCGGTCATTTATTGTTTGCCTAGAAGGGCTTGCAGCATTCCGATTCAGACAATATAGACAAAAAAGGCAGCTTTACTATAGCTTGCCTTTGGGTAGCTTTACGACGAGCGGTCGGCCCTGGCTAGTGGGATTTTCGACGAAACTTTTCAATAGCCTGAATCTGCGCCATGGCTTCGGCCAATTCCGACTGAGCTTTCGCGATTTCGAGTTTCGATGTTTTGTTCTGCATCGCCTCTTCGGCCAACCTTTTGGCCTCCCGCGCCTTGGCTTCGTCCAAATCTTGGCCGCGTATGGCGGTATCGGCCAGCACAGTCACTACACCGGGCTGAACTTCGAGAATGCCGCCGGCGACGAACACCAACTCTTCGGCAGCTTGACCGGCAACTTTGATCCTGACGGTGCCTGGCTTAATGCGGCTAATGAGCGGGGTATGGCGCGGATATATGCCCAATTCGCCCGCCTCGCCGGGCAAAACGACGAATTCAGCCTCGCCGGAAAAGATCTGTTCTTCTGCGCTTACTACGTCTACGTGGATGGTATTTGCCATGGTTTACCTGTGCAAAATGAGGCTTGAAAAGCGCGGGGCGCGAGAAATTTCGCGCCCTTTACTCTTTAACTATAGCGTCTTAGCCTTCTCAACCGCTTCTTCGATGCTGCCGACCATGTAAAACGCTTGCTCGGGCAAGTGGTCATACTCACCTTCGACAATGCCCTTAAAGCCTTTGATGGTGTCCTTGAGCGGCACATATTTACCGGGTGAGCCGGTGAAAACTTCAGCCACGTGGAACGGTTGCGACAGGAAGCGTTGGATTTTGCGCGCTCTGCTAACGGCCAATTTATCTTCCGGCGACAATTCGTCCATACCCAAAATCGCGATAATGTCGCGCAGTTCTTTGTAGCGCTGCAACGTCGCTTGGACACCGCGGGCGACGTTGTAATGCTCTTCGCCGACGACGAGCGGATCAAGTTGGCGCGACGTGGAATCAAGTGGATCGACCGCAGGGTAAATACCTAACGAGGCGATATCACGGGAAAGCACCACGGTGGAGTCCAGATGCAAGAAGGTCGTCGCGGGTGAGGGGTCAGTCAAGTCATCCGCAGGCACGTACACAGCTTGGATCGAGGTAATCGATCCGACCTTGGTAGAGGTGATGCGCTCTTGCAAGCGGCCCATTTCTTCCGCCAGCGTCGGTTGATAACCCACGGCGGACGGCATACGACCGAGTAGCGCGGAGACTTCGGTACCGGCCAAGGTGTAACGGTAAATGTTGTCGACGAAGAACAGAATATCGCGGCCTTCGTCGCGGAATTTTTCTGCCATAGTCAGGCCGGTGAGCGCTACGCGCAGACGGTTGCCGGGCGGCTCGTTCATTTGACCGAACACCATGGCTACTTTTGATTCGTTCAGGTTATCTTTGTTGATAACGCCCGCATCGGTCATCTCGTGGTAGAAGTCGTTACCCTCACGAGTGCGCTCACCGACACCGGCGAACACGGACAAACCGGCGTGTTCTTTTGCGATGTTGTTGATGAGCTCCAGCATGTTCACAGTCTTGCCCACGCCGGCCCCGCCGAACAGGCCCACTTTACCGCCCTTGGCGAACGGGCAAACCAGGTCAATAACCTTGATGCCTGTTTCGAGCAATTCAACGGAAGGAGAAAGCTCGTCGAACTTTGGCGCCGGCTGATGAATCGCTCGACGTTCGTCGGTGCCAATCGGACCGCGCTCGTCAATCGGTCGGCCTAATACGTCCATAATACGGCCCAGCGTGGCTTGACCCACCGGCACACTAATTCCTTTGCCGGTTCCCTTGACCGACATGCCGCGACGCAAGCCATCGGACGAGCCCATCGCGATGGTTCTCACGACGCCGTCACCAAGTTGCTGCTGCACTTCGAATGTCAGTCCCGCTTCGGCGAACTTCGATGTGTTGTCAGTAAGTATCAATGCGTCGTAGATCCGGGGCATTGCTTCGCGCGGGAATTGGATATCGACTACAGCGCCAATGCACTGGACGATCTTTCCCTCTGTGGCAACAGCATTCATTGTGTTTCCCTTCTTTCCTAATTCAGTAAATTCGTTTAGGTCGCTTAGCTGATCGCTGCAGCGCCGCCAACGATCTCAGAGAGTTCTTTGGTAATCGCAGCCTGACGGGTTTTGTTGTAAATCAGAGTCAATTCGTCGATCACGTCGCCGGCGTTGTCGCTGGCGGACTTCATCGCCACCATGCGCGCCGATTGTTCGGAGGCCATATTTTCCGACACGGCTTGGTAGATCAATGCTTCGATGTAACGGCTGAGCGCCTGATCCAACACGGCCTTTGCTTCGGGTTCGTAAATATAATCCCAGGAACCGCCCGGCACGCCTAGCTTTTCGCCGGACAGGGGTAATAGCTGTTCCATCACCGCTTCTTGCTTCATGGTATTAACAAAGCGGGTGTAAAAAATCAACAGCCTGTCGAAGCGATCCTCTATATAACCATCCAACATCAGCTTCACCGCGCCAATCAGCTTTTCCATGTGTGGTTTATCGCCCAAGCCAATGACGTGCGAAACAACGTTGGCGCCGAGTCGTTGCATAAAGCCCAGACCTCGGTTGCCGATGCAACACACTTCAAATTGCTCGCCTTCGCTATCCCACTCTTTAATCCTGGTTAACGCCAGACGCAGAACATTGGTATTCAAGCCGCCGCACAAGCCCTTATCCGCCGTGACAACGATGATGCCAACCTTCTTCACCGTGTCACGGGAAATCAAGAATGGATGGCGATATTCGGGATTGGCGTGGCTGATGTGCGACGCCACATTCCGGATTTTTTCACCATAGGGCCGGGCGGCACGCATGCGCTCTTGCGCTTTGCGCATTTTCGATGCCGCCACCATTTCCATGGCCTTGGTGATCTTGCGCGTGTTTTGCACGCTCTTGATCTTGGTGCGTATTTCTTTTGAACCTGCCATTACGATGCCTTTATTGCGTGTTCAAGTGTGCGTTAGTAAGAACCGTTTTTCTTGAAATCTTTAATGGCTTCGTGCAGCGCCGCTTCGTCTTCCTTTGACATATCTTTGGTTGATTCGATACGGTTTGCCAGGTCAGCGTATTTAGTCTTAACGTGATCGCGCATCGCGCGCTCCGCGTTCAGTGCTTTGCCAACGGGAATGTCGTCGTAATAACCGCTGTTGACGGCGAACAACGTCAGCGCCATTTCCCAAACTTGTAACGGCTGGTACTGCGCCTGTTTCATCAGTTCCGTCACCATCCGGCCGCGCTCCAACTGCTTGCGCGTGGCTTCGTCCAAATCGGACGCGAACTGCGCGAACGCTGCTAACTCACGATATTGCGCAAGAGCAAGCCGCACACCACCGCCGAGCTTCTTAATGACCTTGGTCTGAGCGGCGCCACCGACACGCGAAACGGAAATACCGGCATTAATAGCAGGACGGATACCGGCGTTAAATAGACTGGATTCCAAGAAAATCTGACCGTCGGTAATCGAAATCACGTTGGTTGGAACGAATGCGGACACGTCACCGGCTTGGGTTTCGATGACCGGTAATGCGGTCAATGAACCAGTCTTGCCTTTAACGGCGCCGTTAGTGTATTTTTCGACGTAGTCTTCGTTCACGCGCGCGGCACGCTCGAGCAAACGCGAATGCAAATAAAACACGTCACCCGGATACGCTTCGCGGCCCGGTGGACGGCGCAGCAGCAACGATACTTGACGGTAGGCCCATGCCTGCTTGGTCAAATCGTCATAAATAATCAGCGCGTCTTGACCGCGGTCACGGAAATATTCGCCCATGGTGCAACCGGAGTACGGGGCAATATATTGCATCGCGGCAGACTCCGATGCAGTCGCCGCGACAACGATGGTGTATTCCATCGCGCCGTATTCTTCCAGCTTGCGCACCACGTTCGCCACCGTAGAAGCCTTCTGGCCAACCGCGACATAGATACAGAAAAGGTCTTTGCCCTTCTGGTTGATGATGGTGTCGACAGCAACCGCTGTCTTACCGGTTTGGCGGTCGCCGATGATCAATTCGCGTTGGCCACGTCCTACCGGCACCATGGCGTCGATCGATTTCAACCCGGTTTGCACCGGCTGCGAAACGGATTTACGCGCAATAACACCGGGCGCAACTTTTTCGATCACGTCCGTCATTTTGGCGTTGATCGGACCTTTGCCATCGATCGGCTGACCGAGGGAATTGACTACGCGACCAATCAGTTCGGGTCCAACCGGCACTTCCAGAATGCGGCCTGTTGCTTTAACGGTGTCACCTTCTGAAATGTGTTCGTATTCGCCTAACACCACGGCGCCCACGGAATCGCGCTCGAGGTTCAGCGCCAAGCCGAACGTGTTGTTCGGGAATTCCAACATCTCGCCTTGCATCGCGTCCGACAGCCCGTGAATACGGCAGATACCGTCGGTCACCGACACTACCGAGCCTTGGTTACGGACATCAGCCGAGAGCGCGAGATTTTGAATCTTCGCTTTAATCAGTTCGCTGATTTCGGAGGGGTTCAATTGCTGCATGCTTTCTCCTACAACTTTAAGTGGTCAACGCGGTAGCCATGTGCTGCAGCTTGCCGCGTACGGAGGCGTCGATCACTTCGTCGCCAATGACGATTTTGACGCCGCCTATGAGTTCTTTATCCACAGTTACGTGGGGCTGAATCCTGCGTTTGTATTTCGCTTCGAGGTTGCCGACCAGCGTACCGAGTTGCGCGTCTTCCAGCGGGAATGCGCTGGCAATTTCCGCTTCGAGGACACCTTCACGCCGATGTTTCATGTCTTCGAACAAGGCGTAAATTTGCGGCAGCACGGCCAAACGACCGTTGTCGGCAAGTACCGTCAGAAAATTCCCGGTCGCGCCGCCAAAAGCTTTGATGTCAACGACGCTGCCGAGTAAATCCACCAATTGCCGCGTAGTAGTTTTGGGATCGCTAATGGCTTCGCGAACATTCGTCTGCGCCGCGGCGGCGCCCAACCGGGCTAGCGCCGCTGACCAATCGCCGAGGGTGTTCGATTGGTCAGCCAGCTTAAAAATGGCCTCTGCGTAAGGTCGCGCGAGCGTAGTGACTTCAGCCATAAGCGATCAGAGCTCCTGCTTTAACTGCGTCAACAGGTCGGCGTGGGCTTGAGCATTGACTTCGCGGCGAAGAATTTTTTCCGCGCCGCTGACGGCCAACGCAGCAACTTGCTCCCGCAGAGATTCTTTCGCGCGAAACACTTCTTGGTCGACTTCCGCTTTAGCGCCAGCAACGATACGATCGCCTTCATTTCTTGCCGCAACCTTTGCTTCGTCAATCATTTGCGCCGCGCGTTTTTCTGCGGAGGAAATGATTTCATTGGCACGCCCGCGAGCCTCACCTAATACTTCGGTGGTTTTCTTGTCGGCTTGGGCGAGTTCAAGCTTGCCCTTTTCCGCAGCGGCAAGACCGTCGGCGATCGCTTTTTGGCGAGTCTCGATGGCCGTCATTAAAGGCGGCCAAACAAACTTGGCCGTGAACCAGACGAAAATACCAAATGCAATCGCCTGGCCAAACATCGTGAGATTAATGTCCATTCACAAACCTAACAGAAAGGATTAAGGCGCCGACTGGATAACCGCGAGCAGCGGGTTACCGAACGCAAACAACATAGCCAGACCGACACCGATAATGAACGATGCATCGATCAAGCCGAGCAACAGGAATACTTTGGCTTGCAGTTGCGGCATCAATTCCGGTTGACGCGCGGCGCCCTCCAGAAAACGGCTACACATAATACCCACGCCAATACACGCGCCAGCCGCGCCGAGGCCAATGATGAGGCCAATGCCGATTGCGGTGAAACCTTGAATATTTGCCAACAATGCTAATTTGTCCACGTTACTTCCTCTCTTTGCTTTGAACTTACAGTTAATAGAAATAGAAAATGGTTAATGACTCTCGTGCGCCATCGATAGATAAACAACAGTCAGCATCATAAAGATGAAGGCTTGCAGTGCGACGATCAGAATATGAAAAATGGCCCATCCGGCGCCAAGCACACCGCCAAGCAACATACCGACGACGCCGGTCGAAGCGAAAACGCCGAGCAACAAAAAGATAATCTCGCCTGCGTACATGTTGCCGTACAGCCGCAGTGAATGAGACAACGGCTTGGAAATGTATTCAATCATGTTAAACAAGAAGTTGAATATCCAAAGTAACGGATTACTGCCGAACGGCGAGCAGAACAACTCGTGCATCCAACCGCCGATACCCTTAACCTTGATGGTGTAAAAAATCATCAGGCCGAATACGCTGAGCGCCAACGCGAATGTCGTGTTGATGTCGCCGGTCGGTACGCTACGCCAATGTTTGAGGTGAAAAACGTTATGGTAGATCCACGCCATGATATCGATGGGTAAAAAATCCATCGCGTTCATCAAAAGAACCCAGACGAAAACCGTTAACGCGAGTGGGGCGATGAACCGACGGTCGCCGTGAAACATGCCACGCACCTGTTCGTCGACGAAATCAAACGTCAATTCGGCAAACGCCTGCAGCTTACTCGGAACGCCAGCGTGGGCCTTGCGCGTAATCATATATAGAAATCCGAAACCGACGATGCCGCAGATCAGCGACATGACAATGGTATCAACGTGAATCGTCCAAAACGACCCTCCGCCAAAGGGGTGTTTCATGAACGCGAGGTGATGCTCGATATATTCGGTGGGGGTAGGTAAGCCGTGACCTGAAGCCATCTTTATTCTATTTCCTATTTGTCGCTAGCAAATAATGCCAAACTGAAAATGAGTACGGTTACTATGAACACCGAAAAAAATCCAACCACCACAATGTCTTTGTACATCGTCAATACCGCCCAAAGCTGAAGAACGGTGAGTGCGATTTTTGTCGACTCGGCGCGCATGAGTATTCGCAATGTGCCCCCTGCCGATCGCGGATTGCCGCGGGAAGCCATGAATCCATAGGCCGCGCCCGCTAAAACATTGACACTGCCGCCCAACAATGCGGAAATTCCGCCATGGGTGCCCTTCCAATAACTGGCCAGGATGGTTAGTACGAGGGTGACGTAAACTTGCCACCGAAGGACAGTCCGTATCGCTTTACTTTTGATAATGATCACGCCGACACTGCCCGAGCAAACTCCGCGATTTTAAGATAATGCCGGCTTTTCGTCAACGAGAATGATGCGCTGCCGCATCAGTGCTTAAGTTTAGCGAGGATTCGATCCAGTTCCGCCAAATTTTGGAACGACAACCTAACGCTACCCTCACCTGCTTTGTTGGCGCGAATTTGTACGCCCAACCCCAAGCGGTCGGCCAATTCTTCTTGCAATCGCAAGACGTCGCGATCGGGAATTACCACCGTTTTAGATTTGCTGTTTTGCGTGCGCGCGACGAGCGCTTCCGTCTGCCGCACGGAGAGACGAGCCTTTACGATTTGATGGGCAATCTCCGCCTGTTTCGCGTTTGACAGCCCTAACAAGGCGCGGGCGTGACCCATATCGATCTGGTTGGCGAGCAATAGCTCACGCACCGGTTGGGCGAGGTTAAGCAAGCGCAACAAATTTGTTACTGCCGTGCGAGAACGACCCACCGCCTTGGCGGCAAGCTCATGGGTCATTTTGAACTCTTCGATGAGCCGCTGGATGCCCGTCGCCTCCTCGAGCGGATTGAGATTTTCCCGTTGGATATTCTCAATTAATGCCGCCGCGAGTGCGGCGTCGTCGGGGATCTCGCGAATCGCCACGGGAATACTGCCCAGCCCTGCGATACGCGCCGCACGCCAGCGTCGCTCGCCGGCGATGATTTCATATTGGCCGGCGCCGATGGGCCGAACCAAAATCGGCTGTAAGATTCCCTGCGCTTTGATGGATTCTGCTAACTCGTTCAGCGCTTGCGGATCCATGCCCGCCCGGGGCTGATACTTTCCGGGGCGCAATACCTCAATCGGCAGGGATTGCGGCACTTCGACTGATGGTTCTCGTTGCGCTAGATCCGCGCCCAAAAGCAGCGAATCCAATCCACGGCCGAGGCCCTTTAATGGTTTTGCCATTTAAATGCTCAATCCTTGTTTTTGATTATCCATACGTTCGATCAACTCGGCCGCCAGCGCCTGATAAGCCTGCGCCCCTTTTGAAGCCGGGTCGTGGTACATCACCGGCTTGCCATAACTTGGCGCTTCCGCCAGCCGAACATTGCGCGGAACAACGGTTTGAAATACTTTTGCACCAAAGTGCTGCTCCAGTTGCGCTGAGACTTGCTGGGCCAGGGAGTTACGTGGATCGAACATGGTTCGCACCAATCCCTCGATCTCAAGTGTTGGGTTCAAGTGAGCGCGTACTTTCTTTAAAGTCTGCACCAGATCGCTGAGGCCCTCCAAAGCATAGTACTCACACTGCATGGGAATCAGCACCGCTTGCGCGACGGTCAGCGCGTTGACGGTGAGCAAATTCAGTGCCGGCGGGCAATCAATAATGATGAAGTCATAGCTCGATTCGAGCCCTAAAAGCGCCGCTTTGAGTCGGCTTTCGCGCTGCTGGACATCCACGAGTTCAATCTCGGCGCCGGCCAGTTCCCGGTTTGCGGGCAAAACATCGAACTTACCGGTTGGCGATTGCTGCTTCGCCTGCTCGACTTCACTTTGGCCGAGCAAGACGGTATAAATAGAATGGCTAAGCTTACTTTTTTCGATCCCGCAGCCCATCGTTGCGTTACCTTGGGGATCAAGGTCAACCAGCAACACCCGGCGTTCCAGCGCCGCTAGGCTCGCAGCCAGGTTGACGCTGGTCGTGGTCTTTCCGACCCCGCCTTTTTGATTGACCACCGCCAGGATTCGGGCCATCAATTTACCCTGACTTCGATCAAGTGACGGCTGGCGTTTAAGCCGGGAATTTTCAGCTCGCTAACTTGGCTCACGGTTGCCCCTTCGGGCAATTTCGCGATTTCGTCGTGCGGGTACAGCCCTTTCATCGCCAACAGTCGCCCCCCCGGTGCACACATGTGACGCGCCGCGCCGACGAATTCCCCCAAATCAGAAAATGCTCTGGAAATCACCACCTCAAAACCGGGTTCGTTGCGATAGTCCTCGACGCGCGAGTGAACGGCCGTTACGTTGCCTAAGCCTAACTCTGCTTTGCACTGGAGTTGAAACGCTTGGCGCTTGTGGTTGCTGTCTAACAGCGTCACCGCGAGTTCCGGTTGCGCGATCGCCAACGGAACGCCCGGCAAACCCGCGCCGCTGCCCACATCTAACAACGATCGGGCGGCGCCCAGATGGGGTAAGACCGCGAGACTATCCAATAAATGGTGGGCGAGCATGGGTTCAACACCGCGAATGGCCGTCAAGTTGTGGACTTTGTTCCATTTCTCGATTAACTCTAAATACTGAATCAACTTTACTTGGCTCGATTCCGGCACGACGATGCGCAGTTCCGCGAGCCCGGCGGCTAAGGCCCGGGGCAGACTCATGCGGTTTTTCGCCCAATATTTTCCGCTTCAAAACCGCGTTTAAGGTGAACCAGCAACAGTGATATTGCCGCCGGTGTTATGCCGGACATTCGTGATGCGGCGCCCAGGGTTTCCGGCCGCTGCGTATTGAGTTTTTGCTGTACCTCGCGCGACAAGCCGCGCACAGTGGCGTAATCGATTTCCTTGGGCAAACGCAAGTTTTCGTGCTCGAGCTGGCGCGCAACTTCGTCCTGCTGCCGATCAATGTAACCTTGATATTTGGTCTGGATTTCCACTTGCGCGGCGACCACGGCGTCAGGCGCTCGATCGCCGGCGCCGGGCAAGGTCAAGAGCGTGTCATACGTCACTTCCGGTCGGCGCAGCAATTCCGCGAGGGAATATTCACGCTCGATTTGCTGGCCCAAAACCGCTTCCATGGTTTCACGTGAAACATTGCGCGGATGGATCCAAGTCTGCTTGAGCCGCTCCATCTCTTGGTCGACCGCGTCACGCTTGAGACAAAAGGCATCCCAGCGCGAATCGTCCACCAGACCGAGACGACGCCCCACTTCCGTTAGGCGCAGATCGGCGTTGTCTTCGCGCAATTGCAATCGATACTCGGCGCGGCTGGTAAACATCCGGTACGGCTCGCTCACGCCGCGCGTGATCAAGTCATCCACCAACACCCCCAAATAGGCTTCATCGCGCCGCGGGCACCAGGATTCTTCTCCTGCTACCGCCCGCGCCGCGTTGATCCCGGCCAGCAGCCCTTGCGCGGCGGCTTCTTCGTAGCCTGTCGTTCCGTTAATTTGTCCGGCGAAGAAAAGGCCGCTAATCGCCTTGGTTTCCAGCGAGTGCTTTAAACCGCGCGGGTCGAAATAATCGTACTCAATGGCGTAGCCAGGCCGCGTAATGTGGGCATTCTCAAAGCCACGAATCGAACGTACTAATTCATATTGCACATCGAATGGCAGGCTGGTGGAAATGCCGTTAGGGTAAATCTCGTCCGTCGTCAGCCCTTCCGGCTCGACGAAAATTTGGTGGCTTTCCTTGTCGGCGAAGCGATGGATTTTGTCCTCAATCGACGGACAGTAGCGCGGCCCGACGCCTTCGATCACCCCGGTGAACATCGGCGAGCGATTCAGCCCGCCGCGAATAATCTCGTGGGTGCGGGCATTGGTGTGGGTAATCCAGCACGGCATTTGGCGTGGATGTTGCTCGGCGTTGCCCATGAAGGAAAACACCGGCGCGGGATCGTCGCCTGGTTGCTCGGTCATCACACCGTAGTCCAGCGACTTGCCGTCGATGCGCGGCGGCGTACCGGTTTTGAGTCGGCCGACTGGGAGCTTCAGTTCGCGCAAGCGTTCGGCCAAGGTCAGCGCCGGCGGATCCCCGGCCCGTCCGCCACGGTAATTGCTCAATCCAACGTGGATCAATCCTGCCAAGAAGGTCCCTGCGGTCAATACCACGGCGCGAGCCCTGAATCTAAGCCCGACCTGCGTCACCACGCCAGACACGCGATCGCCATCCAGCAGCAAATCGTCCACCGCTTGCTGGAACAACCACAGATTCGGCTGGCGCTCCAAGCGCCCGCGAATCGCCTGACGATATAACACGCGATCCGCCTGAGCGCGCGTCGCCCGCACCGCGGGACCTTTGCTGGCATTCAAAATACGAAACTGAATCCCCGCCTCATCCGCCGCCGCCGCCATCGCGCCGCCAAGCGCATCGATCTCCTTGACCAAATGCCCCTTGCCGATGCCACCGATGGACGGGTTGCAAGACATTTGCCCAAGCGTCTCCATGCTGTGAGTCAACAGCAAGGTCGCACTGCCCATGCGCGCGGACGCGAGTGCGGCCTCGGTTCCTGCATGGCCGCCGCCGATGACGATGACGTCAAATGTTTTGGGGAAATTCATGGTGAAATTGGATGTTGATCCTGCGCGCTGACAACGTTTCACGTGAAACATCGCGCGAGCAAAAGTGGGATTCTACAGGATTCCCGCGAGAAAAATCAGCGTTGACTGCGCAACTCGGATGTCGGTTGTTTGTCTCGGCCAGGCCAGGGCCCTTATCCAGCTTGCCGTCCAACGATGCATGGCCTGAGAGGCAATATCCATGCGCCTCTCCAGCCGGTTATTTTGCGCTATTTTCCGATACAAAACCGCGAGAATATCTCCCCGAGCAAATCATCGGCGCTAAATTCGCCAGTGATCGTGCTTAGGGCATTCTGCGCCCGGCGCAATTCCTCCGCCAGCAGTTCGAGTTGGGCTCGCTGTTGGCGCGCCGCTTGCAAGTGCATGCGCGCTTGCGTAAGTGCATGCAAGTGACGTTCGCGGGCGGCGAAAACGCCCTCTCCGCTGGGCTGCCAGCCAACCGCGCGCAACAACTCAACCTTTAGCACGTCAAGGCCTTGGCCGGTTTTGGCCGAGATAAAAATGCCAGCTTGAGCGGCAGGTGGCGGGGGCGCGCTGACTAAATCGACTTTGTTGAACACCTCGATCACGCGTCGCTCGCCGAGCCGCTCGCGAATCGCGCGATCCTCCTTCGTGCTGCCGAGCGTGGCGTCGAGCAGGTGCAGTACGATACTCGCCTGCTCCGCCGCAGCCCAACTGCGCTCGACGCCGAGCCGTTCCACCTCATCGGCGCTGTCGCGCAGGCCGGCCGTGTCGACGATGTGCAGCGGCACGCCGTCGAGCTGGATCGGCGCGCGTACCGGATCACGGGTGGTGCCGGGAATATCCGTGACGATGGCGAGTGACTCGCCGGCCAGTTGGTTCAGCAAGCTCGATTTGCCCGCGTTCGGCCGACCGATAATCGCCACTTGAATGCCAGAGCGCAGCAAACTCCCCTGTTTTGCGGTGGCGAATACAACCTTTAGTTTTTCTTCAATGCCATTGAGGCGACCATGCGCATTGGCGGCTTGGAGGAAATCAATCTCTTCTTCGGGAAAATCCAATGTGGCTTCGACCAACATGCGCAGGTCGATGAGTTCTTTTACCAATGCGTGGATATGATGAGAAAATTCGCCGGATAAAGAACGCACAGCGCTACGCGCCGCTTCCGCCGTTGACGCATCGATCAGATCGGCGACCGCTTCGGCTTGGGCTAAATCGAGTTTGTCGTTGAGGAAGGCGCGTTGCGTGAACTCGCCCGGTTGCGCCATGCGCGCGCCCAATTCGAGGCAACGTTGCAACAACGATCGCAACACTGCGTCGCCGCCGTGGCCGTGCAGTTCCAACACATCTTCGCCTGTATAAGAAGCTGGGGCGGGAAAATAAAGCGCAATGCCCTGGTCGATCAACTCGCCGTGCGAGTCCCTGAATTTCGCTAAGGTGGCGTGGCGCGCCGGGGGAATTTTTCCGATTAGTACTTTGGCAAATTCGTCCAGCGCGTTACCGGACACCCGTACAACGCCGATCCCGGCACGGCCCGCCGCAGTGGCGACGGCCGCAATGGTGTCAACGTTTGCCACTACCTTTGGCCACCGCAGCCAGTTCGGTCATGCGATTGATCTGCCATTGCTGCAAAATGGAGAGGAGGTTGTTTACGGTCCAGTACAACACCAGCCCCGCCGGGAACCAAAGGAACATGACGGAAAATACCAGCGGCATGTAAAGCATGATCTTGGCTTGAACCGGATCCGGCGGTGTCGGATTTAACTTAGTTTGCAGGAACATGGTGGCGCCCATCAGCACCGGCAAGATATAAAAGGGATCGGCTGCGGCCAGATCCTGAATCCAACCGAAGAATGGCGTGTGGCGTAACTCGACCGCGGCAAGCAACACCCAGTAAAGCGAGATGAACACGGGGATCTGAATCACGATGGGCAAGCAACCGCCGAGGGGATTTACTTTCTCGGTTTTGTACAACTCCATCATAGCTTGATTCATCTTTTGCTTGTCGTCGCCATACTGCTCTTTGAGTTTTTGTAGCTTAGGCCCCAGCACCTTCATTTTCGCCATCGACTTGTAGCTCGCGGCGGACAAGGGAAAGAACAGCAGTTTGATGAGAATGGTCAATGCGATAATAGCCAGACCCCAATTGCCTACCCAGTTGTGAATGAAGGACAAGACCTTGAACAAAGGCGAGGCGATGATGGTTAGCCAACCGTAGTCGATCGTAAGATCCAGACCCGGCGCCAATTTCGCGAGCTTGTCGCCTTCTTGTGGGCCGACGTAAAGCGGCACGGAAACCGACCGGGTTGCGCCCGGCGCAATGTCGCCGACTGGCACCACGATACCGGCCGTATAGAGTTTCTCCCCTACCTTTTTGGTAAAGAACTCGCGTTCCACACCATTCTTCGGCAGCCAAGCGGCAACGAAATAGTGCTGCAACATCGCCAACCAGCCGTCCTTGCTTTTTTTCGGATAATCGAGCTTGCCTTTGTCGATATCGGGAAAGCCGATCTTCTGAAATTTCTTTTCTTCCGTGTAAACCGCCGGGCCGGCGAACGTACTGATGCCAAACGGGTTGGAGGACGGTGCCTCGCCAAAGCGCAGGAATTGGAAATAGGCATCGGCCTTGAGCGCCACCGCGCCTTTGTTTTCTAATTCAAAATTAACGTCGACCACGTAGGTGCCACGGTGAAACGTGTATTTCTTAACGACTGTTACGCCATCTTCCCCTTGATTAGTCAGCCTTACCGTAAGTGAGTCATTACCTTTCTGCAATTCATAACGGCCGGCGTCAGCCTTGAACGTAGTTTTATGGTTCGGTAAACCTGCGCCGATCAAGCCCGATTGCGCCACATAGATTTGCGGGGTGTTGTCGTTGAAGAGGGCGAGATTACGTGATTTATCTTCCGACGCCTTGTGCTTAATCAATTCTATTTGACGCAAATCACCGCCGTTAACGTCAATTTCAGCGATGATAAGATCCGTGGTTACTCGAATGCGCTCGCCGCGCAGCAGTTGTCCGCTCGCGGGTCCGTTGGCAATGGCCGCCACAGGCGCTGTGCCAGCCACTGAACCGGCACTGTCGGTTGGCGTCGGAACCGTATTCGCACCGCCGGGTTGCGTTACGACGGTCGGTGTCGGCGCGGGCATATGCTGTTTCTGCCAGGCTGTCCAAAGCAAGAAACTAGAAAAGAAAAAAACAAAAAGTGCGACGAGGCGTTGGGTTTCCATATTTCTCAACAACTAAGGGACGGGGTCAAAACCACCAGGATGCCAAGGATGGCAACGGGTGATGCGTTTTATAGCCAGCCACGAACCTCTGGCAGCGCCATGGCGCGAGAGGGCTTCGCTGGTATAGTCGGAACAACTCGGGAAAAACCGGCAGTTACGTCCCAAAAATGGGCTGAAGGCCACGCGATATATCGTCAACAACAGCAACAAAATTCGCGCCATTAATGAACTCGACTCAGCAACTTATCCAGTTCACGGCTAACTCGCGGAAAATCGCGCCGATCATGCTTGCGGCGAACGCGGATCACCACATCTTGGCCTTGCAATAGTTGGCGGTGCGCTTGATACCACGCACGCAACACGCGCTTCACATAGTTGCGCGAGACCGACGACCGACAAATACGTTTACTGACGCTCACGCCGAAACTACTGGCTGGCGGATCGGTATTCCCAAGGTTAAGCTGTAAAAAGTGGCCGTTGTAAGACTTGCGTTGTACGAACACGCGGTCGAACCAACCGCGCGCGGCCTGCTTTCGGCGTGTTTTACCTGGCGCCGTCAAACAGCGAGACGGGTACGGCCACGGGCGCGGCGCGCATTAATGACTGCTCGGCCGCCCTTTGTTTTCATGCGAACCAAAAAGCCATGGGTACGGCTGCGCTTAGTAACTGAAGGTTGATAGGTACGTTTCATAGTGGTTTCTATTTAGCAAACCTTAAATTACAAAGGTTATCGACCTCCGTGTCAAGTGGTGGCGTGGATACTCGATCTATGGGGCCTGTGGATAAGTTGCGTTCGCGCGCGTAGAATGCACTTTGCGTGGGCACCAGCCCGGGCGCACAAATAACTATAATTTCCAATTAAATCAAATTGTTGAAAATGATCGATCCGTTCTGGCAGCAATGCCTGACCCATCTTCACGGTGAGCTTTCCCAGGGACAGTTTAACAACTGGATTAAGCCGCTCAATGTCGCCCTTGAAGACGGTCAAATTTTGCTGCTCGCGCCCAACAGCTTTGTTTTGCAATGGGTGCGCGACCGTTTTTTGAAACGTTTCGAAGACCTGGCGGAACACTATTTTGGCCAGCCGATGCGCTTCGTTTTGACGGTTCGCGAGGAAACGCAGAACGCGCACGCCGCACCTATCGAAGCGCCCGCGAAGCCGTCGGGCTCGATTTCGCCGCGTATTGTCACCGGCGCCGATGACAATAACCGCATTAACCAAAGCTTCACGTTCGATAACTTCGTCGCCGGCAAGGCCAATCAACTGGCGCGGGCGGCAGCGCAGCAAGTGGCGGAACATCTGGGCACTGCCTACAACCCATTGTTCATTTATGGTGGCGTCGGCCTTGGCAAGACGCACTTGATTCACGCAATTGGCAACGCGGCTTTACAACGCATGCCGAATGCGAAAGTCCAATACGTCACCTCGCAAGATTACGTCACCGACGTGGTGCGTGCCTACCAGCACAAATCCTTCGATAGTTTTAAACGCCGCTATCACACCTTGGACCTCTTGCTGATCGATGATATTCAATTCATCGGCGGCAAATCTCGCTCCCAGGAAGAATTCTTTTTTGCGTTTAACGCCCTGATCGAAGCGCACAAACAAGTCATCATCACCTGCGATCGTTTCCCGAAAGAGTTAGCGGACGTCGAGGATCGCCTGGTCTCGCGATTCGGCTGGGGCTTAACGGTCGCCATCGAGCCGCCGGAATTGGAAATGCGCGTCGCCATACTGATCAACAAAGCCGCTGCAGACGATGTGGTTCTCGACGAAAGCATCGCTTTTTTCATCGCTAAACACATCCGCTCCAATGTGCGCGAGTTGGAGGGGGCGTTGAAGCGCGTCTTCGCTTACGTACGCTTCACCAGCACCCCCCTATCCCTGGCCGCCACTAAGGAAGCATTGAAAGATTTGTTGGTCATCCAGAATCGCCAAGTATCCATTGAAAATATTCAGAAAACCGTCGCCGACTACTACAAAATAAAAGTCGCTGAAATGTATTCAAAGAAACGCAATCGCGCGATCGCCAGGCCACGCCAGGTCGCCATGGCCTTGGCAAAGGAGTTCACCCAGCTATCGCTACCGGATATCGGCGAAGCCTTTGGCGGGCGCGATCACACCACGGTATTGCATGCTTGCCGCAAAATCGAAGAACTGAAAGAAAGCGACGGCGGCATTAATCGCGATCTGATTATGTTGCAGCAAATACTAAAGGGATAAGTCGCCTCAGAGTTGGGTATAATCCCTGGTTAATGTTTAATAAAAACGCAGTTGCCAAAACAATCCACAACTCATTCAGCGACAACCGGTGGTTTATACCGAACAAATTTTTCCGCTAACACTTTGTTGCCACTAACAAATAGTGGGTTATGCCAACAAAGCACTCACTCTAATAAGTATTAATCAATAATATCTTTAAAGATTATGATTACTATTAAAACTTCTCGAAACGCGTTGTTGATCCCTCTGCAGAAAGTAGCGGGCATCGTTGAGCGCCGTCATACCTTGCCGATCCTGTCCAATGTTTTGATTGAAGGCCAAACCGGAACGGCTAGCCTCACCGCGACCGATCTGGAGGTGCAGATACGCACCGATGCCGACGTGCAAATCAAAGACCCGACTCAAAGCATTACCATCGCGGCGAAAAAACTATTGGATATTCTGCGCTCATTACCGGATGACGCCGATATCGTCCTCGATGGCAAAGAAAGCCGCTTGACGCTTAAGGCCGGCAAGTCGCGCTTTTCCCTGCAGACATTACCCGCGGCTGATTTTCCTAAGCTGGCCGAAAGCGGCGAGGTGGTTACCAGTTTCAGCCTGAATCGCAAGTCCTTTAAGGCGCAGCTTGAAAAAGTGCAATACGCCATGGCCAATCAGGACATCCGTTATTACCTGAACGGGATGCTAATTTCGGTCGCGGCGGGTAAGGTTACCGCCGTTGCCACCGATGGCCATCGCTTGAGTTTTGCCGAGAGCAACATGGATGGCGGCGACGCTAAGGCGGAAGCGATCCTGCCGCGTAAAACCGTCGCCGAGCTAATCAAATTACTCGACGACGGCGCAACCGATAGCAACGTGAACGTGACCTTAAAGACCAATCAGGTACGCTTCGATTTGGGCAATACCGTGCTGTCGTCCAAGCTCATCGACGGCAAGTTTCCCGACTACACCAAGGTTATTCCATCCGGTTACAGCAAACACATTACGCTCAATCGTATCCAGTTGCAGCAAGCGCTTAACCGCGCAGCGATTTTGTCGAACGAAAAGATTCGCGGTGTTCGCGTGGTTCTGACCAAAGACACCATGAACATCATTTGCAGCAACAACGAGCAAGAGGAAGCGCAAGAAGAACTGGCGATTTCCTACGACGGCGAACCGTTGGACGTCGGATTCAATGTCACCTATTTGCTCGACGTGTTGAATCATACCGACGTGGCGGAAATTGTCTGGTCATTCGGCGATGCGAATTCCAGCTCGGTGGTGACAGTACCCGGCGACGAGCAATTCAAGTACGTTGTCATGCCGATGCGGATCTAAGTATCTGAATAAGTTAATTTAGGAAAACCAACGCGTGACCGAAAGTACAACGCCGAGCAACGGCGCAGCAGAAGACGACTACACCTCGGACAACATCAAGATCCTAAAAGGCCTCGAGGCGGTGCGCAAGCGCCCCGGCATGTACATCGGCGACACCAGCGATGGCTCCGGATTGCACCACATGGTGTTTGAAGTGGTCGACAACGCTATCGACGAAGCGCTGGCTGGTCACTGCGACGACATCCGAATCGTCATCCACACGGACAATTCCATCAGCGTGGTGGATAACGGCCGCGGCATTCCGACCGACATTAAAGAAGACGATGAATTCAAGCGCTCGGCCGCGGAAATCGTCATGACGGAATTACACGCCGGCGGCAAGTTCGACTCAAACTCCTATAAAGTATCGGGCGGTTTGCACGGTGTCGGCGTGTCGGTGGTGAACGCGTTGTCGGATTGGCTTAAGCTGCGAATTTCGCGCAACGGCAAAATCCATCAAATGGAGTTTCGCGGTGGATTCGCCGTTGCGCCATTAGTCGTTATCGGAAAAACCGAGAAGCGTGGGACGGAAGTACATTTCATGCCCGCCGTTGAGACCTTTACCCACGTGGAATTTCATTGGGAAATTCTCGCCAAGCGGCTGCGTGAATTGTCCTTCCTGAACAACGGCGTCAAAATCGAACTGGTCGATCAGCGCGACGGCAAGAGCGAGAATTTCGCCTACGCCGGCGGCATTAAGGGTTTTGTGGAGTACGTGAACCGCGCCAAGACCGTATTGCATCCCAAAGTATTTCACGCCATTGGCGAAAAAGACGGCATGACGGTCGAGGTGGCGATGCAGTGGAACGACTCCTATACCGAATCGTTGCAATGCTTCACCAACAATATTCCGCAGCGCGACGGCGGCACGCATCTCACCGGTTTGCGCCAAGCATTGACGCGCACGCTGAATAATTACATTGACAAAGAAGAGCTGGCGAAAAAAGCCAAAGTCGAAACCGCCGGCGACGATATGCGCGAAGGTTTGACTTGTGTGCTTTCCGTCAAAGTGCCGGAACCGAAATTCTCGTCGCAAACAAAAGACAAACTCGTTTCCAGCGAAGTGCAGCCCATCGTGCAGGAAGTCGTATCCAGCAAGCTGATGGAGTTCCTGCTGGAAAATCCGGCGGATGCGAAGATTATTTGCAACAAGATTATCGACGCCGCCCGCGCGCGTGAAGCGGCGCGCAATGCGCGCGAGATGACGCGGCGCAAAGGCGTGCTCGACGGCATGGGCTTGCCCGGCAAGCTCGCCGATTGCCAAGAAAAAGACCCGGCGAAATGCGAGCTTTATCTCGTCGAAGGCGATTCCGCCGGCGGCTCGGCTAAGCAAGGTCGTGATCGAAAAAATCAAGCGGTGCTGCCGCTCAAAGGCAAGATATTAAACGTCGAACGCGCACGTTTTGATAAGGTCATTTCGTCGCAAGAGATCGCCACGTTGATTACGGCGCTGGGCACCAGCATCGGCAAAGACGAATACGCGCCGGATAAGCTGCGCTACCACCGCATCATCATCATGACTGACGCCGACGTCGATGGCTCGCATATTCGTACGCTGTTGCTGACGTTTTTCTATCGCCAAATGCCCGAACTGGTCGAGCGCGGCCACATCTACATCGCCCAACCGCCGCTGTACAAAGTCAAACACGGCAAAGACGAGCGCTATCTCAAAGACGATCAAGAGTTAAAACAGCATCTGCTCAAGCTCGCGTTGAAAGATGCCGAGTTGATCACCGCCAAAGGCGAAGAGCCGATGCAACGCGACGCATTCGAAAAAATCGCGCGCGAATATTTGTTGGGCGAAGCAGTCATCGATCGCCTGTCGCGCATTATCGAAGGTCAAGTGCTGCACGCACTGTTGATCGCGCCGGAAATCGATCTTTCCAGCGAAGCGGGCGCGCAATCCACCGCACAACGTATCACTCAGGCGATCGGTGGAACGGAAATGAAAATCACGGTCGAGCGCGACGAACGCTTCGAGGCCTATCGACTCAATATTTTGCGCATGAGCCACGGCAATGCGTACACCACGTATCTGGATCAAGACTTTGTTGAAAGCGGCGACTACACCCAGATCAAAAAAACCGCCGAAGTGCTGATCGGCCTGATCCGAGAAGGCGCTGCCATCAAGCGCGGCGATCACGAGTTGCCCGTGGTGTCATTCAAACAAGCGCTAGACTGGCTACTCGAAGAGGCGCGCAAAGGCCTTACGGTGCAGCGCTACAAAGGCCTGGGCGAAATGAATCCGACGCAGTTATGGGAAACCACCCTCGATCCGAGCACGCGCCGCTTACTCAAAGTTCAGATCGAAGACGCCATTGCCGCCGATGAAATCTTCATCACCCTGATGGGCGATGAAGTCGAAGCGCGCCGCAACTTTATCGAGCGCAACGCGCTCGGCGTGCGCAATTTGGATGTGTAGTATGTAGGGTGCATTTATGCAATGTGTCTCGGTGGTGCATAAATGCACCCTACGCTGGGATCCGCATGGCCCTAGGTGGCCCGAGGCCAGCCTCCAGCCCATGGATCGTGCTTTCTAGAGCATGCCCTGCCACGAAGCAAGCAGGGTGGCGACATAGGTAATTCAAATTGCATCGTACCGGTACGTCATAATGTGCAATGGCTGATACGGACGCAGTGCAGCAACAACCCAGCGCCATTTACCCCTGGCTGCGCCTCGCGGTCGCACTACTACTTTCCACCATCGGCGGCGTCGGCATGTGGTCCGTGGTCGTGGTGTTACCCAATGTGCAGGCAGAATTCGGCATCGCGCGTGGCGCGGCATCCTTTCCCTACACGATAACGATGATCTGTTTCGGCATCGCCAGTATTTTCATGGGCCGCCTGGCCGATCGTGTCGGTATTTTCATGCCCGTCGCCATCGGGGCCGTTTTGCTTTCGCTGGGTTTTCTCAGCGCCGGTCACGCCGCGACTATCGGCCAGTTCACACTGTTGCAAGGCTTGTTAATCGGCGTCGGCAGCTCGGTGACTTTCGCGCCCTTGCTTGCCGACACCTCGCTTTGGTTCAGCAAAAATCGCGGACTCGCGGTCGGCATTATTGCCAGCGGAAACTATTTAGCCGGCGCCATCTGGCCACCGGTTCTCACCCATTTTATTCAGGCCGCCGGTTGGCGCGAGACCTATGCCGGCGTCGCCTCGTTTTGTTTGCTAACTATGTTGCCGCTTGCACTGCTGTTGCGCCGCCGCGCGCCGAGCCTTTTTACCGCCACGGACACGGCGCGAAGCGAAGCAACGCAGCAGCGCCCGCTTGGGCTATCTCCGAATGCGTTGCAAGTCTTACTGATCGTTGCCGGGTTGTCGTGCTGCGTTGCGATGTCCATGCCGCAAGTTCATATCATCGCCTACTGCGGCGATCTCGGCTTCGGCCCGGCGCGCGGCGCGCAGATGCTCGCGCTGATGCTTGCCTGCGGCATCGTCAGTCGCCTGAGTTTCGGCTGGATTTCCGATCGCATCGGCGGCCTGCGTACGCTGATGCTCGGCTCTAGCTTGCAAGCCCTCGCGCTGTTATTGTTCGTGCCGTTCGACGGACTGGTTTCACTGTATTTGGTTTCGGCGTTATTCGGCTTATTCCAAGGCGGCATCGTGCCCGCCTACGCGATCATCGTGCGCGAATTTTTCCCGGCGAAAGAAGCCGGCGCTCGCGTCAGTGTGGTGATCACCGCCACTATGTTTGGCATGGCGCTGGGCGGTTGGATGTCCGGCGTGATTTTCGATTGGCTCGGCTCTTACCGCGCGGCGTTTATCAACGGCGTTGCGTGGAATTTGCTGAACATTGCGATCGCGCTGTGGTTATTGCGGCGCTACCGCGCCGCCAAATTGAATTTGGGAAAGCGCTCGGCGTAACGCAACACGTAGCCGAGCAATCCGATGAAACACGCCAGCACAAAACACTTATTGATAAACCAATTGGCGCGCCAGATGGTCCACTCCGGCGTCGGCAAAAATAGCGCGAACTTGGTGATGATAATTATGATTTCCACCACTGACACGATCAGCGCCAATCCAAAGAGATAGGGTGGCTGACTCAGCAGTGCCCAGCCGAGCCAGATATGTATCACCCACCAAAAATCCCAGAAGATATAAGTGCCGATAGGTTCGCCGTAACCGAGCGCATAGGCCGCGGGGAATATATATTTGATGACCAACGTCCACGCCGCGAGAATAAATAAAAAATGTGCGAAGAATTTATTCATCTCGGCGTTAACCCAGTCGCTGCGCCGCATCGCGGGTAAAGGTCGCAATCGGCACGCCCTTTGGACAGGCGCTCAGGCACGATTGATGGGCGCAGGTCACGCAGGCCTGTGCATTTTTTCCCAGCGCCGCGTATTCACTTTTTGCGAGGATCGGATCGCGATAGTCCACCGCGTACACCCGCGTGCGCAACACTTCCGAGATTTCAACATTCTCGGGGCAACTCGTTGCGCAGACGTTGCACGCCGGTTGGCAATAGGTACCCAATTGTAATTGCGTGTAGCGTTCCAGCAATTCCACGTCGCCTTTGCGTAGCTTGTAATCACCGGAGGCGCCGAGATATTCGTCGATTTGCGTTTTGTCCGTCATCGAGACAATCAGCGCATCGGCGTAGTTCGTTGACAGCGTCCAGCGGAACGCTGCTTGCGAGAACGTCGCACCGGCGGTCTCGTAAGGCCGCATGTCGTTGAGCTTCGCGCCCATCAACACTTTCATCGCGACGATGCCGATGTCTTTCTGTTTCGCCTTCGCCAGCACCCGCGGCAATTCCGGCTGCAGCGCCGCCCAATGAAACGTGTGGCGAACTTTGTCGACGAACTTAGGATCGTGGCCGAAGTTATAAGCGACCAGAATGACATCGACCATATCTTTGTCGATCGCATAATCCAGACATTCCACCAGACGCCCGCCGTGGCCGGACATACCACGAAAGCGAATCTTGCCCTGCTTCTTCGCCAGCGCGGTGAATTCCCACCATTCTTGATTTTGCATGCGCGCCACGTCGTTCACCGCGTGGTTGAAGTAGATATCGACGTAATCGGTGCGCAAGCGTTTCAAGCTTTGTTCCAACGCCTGCATCATGTCCTTACGCGTATCGCTCGCGCCAGCTTTGGTTTTGCTGGTCAGAAAAACTTTGTCGCGCTTGCCCTGCAACGCCTCGCCGATCGCCTCTTCCGCGTTACCGCCGCGATAACTTTCCGCACTGTCGAAATAATTCACGCCGCGCTCGAAGGCATGACGCACCAGGGCCGGATCGGAAGAACTGGCGGAGCCGAAGGAAATGTCGGAGACTTTGAGTTCGGTTTTGCCTAGCCGCACGTAGCGGCGAATTCGCGGCTCGGTGGCGGCACATACGTTGCCGATGGCGACGCTAGCCAGTGCCGACCCCAATCCCCAACGCAAGAAATCGCGACGATCACGCATTTGCTTTGCCTCTGAGTATGCGAAAACACAGGTCTTTATGACCGTAAAGTATACGCAAAGTTTTCCTGGTGCAAGCGCGAATTTGAATGGCGGCCGGGCTGGACGCCTTATCCAGCTTGCCTCGTGGCAAGGCATGCCGCGCAAGACAAGCTGGACGGGCATCTTCAGGCACTTTAGTTTTTCAAGCGTAGTTAAACTGACAAGGAGTTGAACCATGAAACAATCAATTGCATTGACCGTTCTATTGACGATTTTTTCGACCATGGCATTCGCCGAAGACCTACCAAAATCCGGCAAATACAGCGGGCGTTATGACTGGACTTACGACGGCAAGGTTTATCCCATCGGCCAGGACAGAATGATTTTAAGCGGCAATCTTCCTGGCGTTATTTTCAGCGATGCCGGCAAAGGATTTCTTCACAACGCCCGCCTAGATTGCCAAATTTTTTGGGATATCAATAAAGGGAAGTCCAACGCCAACGGCAGTTGCATCACCACCGACGCTGGGGGCGATAAGGCGTTGTCTTTATGGGCTTGTGTAGGCACGTTGCCGACTTGCGACGGTAAACTCAAATTCGACGAGGGCACTGGCAAGTACACCGGTATCACCGGGAACAGCAAGTACAAAGCGACGGTCATCGGCCAAACCCAGGCGGGTTTTAGTCTCATCAGCGGTGAGTGGAAATTACCGTAAGCGGGCGGAGCGTCCGCACAGCGCGTGCGGACGCATGGAAGGCCTTCTGATGTTCGATTATCGGAACCGCGCGACCGAGGGAATTGGCGCCCTCGCGTAGCGGCGGGTGTCTCGCCCGAACTAGCCGCTGCGACGTTTACCGCGTCCCGTTGGGCTGCCGGGATTGATACCTTGCGATGGTCGCCGCGCCGCCGGAGCGCGCGGTGTGGTCGGCAAGCCGGTGTGCTGGGTGCGAAACGATTTGCTGCGATCAGCCCGTCGTGCGGCTTCTGGCGTGCGGCCGGTGCCGAGCGGTTGAAAGCTCGGAATCAACTGCCGCTTGCCGTTGCCGATCAAATCGGCGCGGCCCATGATTTTCAGCGCGTCGCGCAGCAACGGCCAATTTTCCGGATCGTGGTAGCGCAAAAAAGCTTTGTGTAGTCGGCGTTGTTTCGTACCTTTGGGGATCACGATATCTTCGCTATCGCGCGTGACTTTGCGCAGCGGATTTTTACCCGAGTGATACATCGCCGTCGCGGTCGCCATCGGCCCCGGCAAAAACGCTTGCACTTGGTCGGCGCGAAAACCGTTCTGCTTAAGCCACAACGCGAGTTCGAGCATGTCGTTGTCCGTCGTGCCGGGATGGGCGGCGATGAAATAAGGGATCAGGTATTGCTCCTTGCCCGCTTCCTTGGAAAACTGGTCGAACAATTCTTTGAATTTGTAATACGCCCCGACGCCCGGCTTCATCATTTTCGACAGCGGGCCGTCGCCGATCGCTTCCGGTGCGATTTTCAGATAACCGCCGACATGATGCTGCGCCAGTTCCTTTACATATTCCGGCGACTCGATCGCCAGATCATAGCGCACGCCCGAAGCGATCAATACTTTTTTGATACCGGGCAATTCGCGCGCGCGGCGATAGAGTTTGATCAGCGGCGCGTGATCGGTATTCAAGTTCGGGCACACGGCGGGAAACACGCACGACGGCCGCCGGCACGCCGATTCGATCTCTTTGCTCTTGCAAGCGAGGCGATACATATTCGCCGTCGGCCCGCCGAGATCGGAAATCACGCCGGTGAAGCCCGGCACGGAATCGCGAATCGTTTCGATTTCCCGAATCACGGAATTTTCCGAGCGGCTTTGAATGATGCGGCCTTCGTGTTCGGTGATGGAACAAAACGTACATCCACCGAAACAACCGCGCTGAATCGCGATGGAAAAACGAATCATTTCGTAGGCGGGAATTTTCGCTTTGCCGTAACTCGGGTGCGGCAAGCGTTTGTACGGAAACTCGTACACGCCGTCCATTTCCTTGGTGGTCAGTGGAATCGGCGGCGGGTTGAGCCACACATCTTTGTCGCCGTGGCGTTGCACGAGAGCGCGGGCGTTGCCGGGGTTAGATTCGACGTGCAGGATGCGCGAAGCGTGGGCGTACAAAATTGGATCGTTGATAAGCTGCTCGTAGGCCGGCATGCGGATGACGCTACGGCTGCGATCTGCGTTTTTGACCTGCTTGATGAATTTCACCACAACTTGCCCGCTCGGCGCAGCAGTTGATGAGGCATTTGCCGCCTTGATTTGGGGCTCCATCGCGTAAGGGTCAATTTTGGGATTGATCGGCCCCGGCTCATCGATCTCAGTCGAATCAATTTCAATCCAACCGTCCGGCGTCGCATTACGCAGAAACGCCGTGCCGCGAATATCATTAATGTCCTGAATCGGTTCCTTGGCAGCGAGCCGATGGGCGATATCGACAATCGCACGCTCGGCGTTGCCGTACACCAACAGATCCGCCTTCGCATCCACCAACACCGAGCGGCGAACTTTTTCCGACCAATAATCGAAATGCGCGATGCGCCGCAGGCTTGCCTCAATGCCGCCGATGATGATGGGCACGCCGCTGTAGGCTTCGCGCGCGCGTTGCGAGTACACGATCACCGCGCGGTCCGGGCGCTTGCCGCCGATGTCGCCAGGCGTGTAGGCATCGTCCGAGCGCACGCGGCGGTCCGACGTGTAACGGTTCACCATGGAATCCATGTTGCCGGCGGTGATGCCGAAAAATAAATTCGGTTTGCCGAGCGCTTTGAACGCTTCGGCGGATTGCCAATCGGGCTGAGCGATGATGCCGACGCGAAAACCTTGCGATTCCAACAAGCGGCCGATGATCGCCATGCCGAAACTCGGATGGTCGACGTAGGCATCGCCACTCACGACGATAATGTCGCAGGAATCCCAGCCGAGCGCGTCCATCTCGGCGCGCGACATCGGCAAATACGGCGCCGGGCCGAAGCGGGCAGCCCAATATTTGCGGTGGGAAAAAATGTCTTTTGGAGTTTGTGTGGCGAGAAGCATATCGGGATTTTACTCCTCGCCGCCTCGTCACCCCAATAAACTTGCGCGGCAGCCCCAGGGAACACCTTGAAGATCCCCATGGATAGTGGCTCCCAGGCTATTTACCAAGGTATTCGGCCGCCCGCATAGGTGAGGCCTACGCCGCCGGCGCTGCCCCAGAGCGATTCGTCGCTTGGCGTTTCAGCGATTCGTACAATTCCACCGGCAACAAACGATAAGCCAAACTCAACAGCGCGCTGACGATGATGGCATCATCGATCCATCCGAGAATCGGTATAAGGTCGGTCACCATATCCAGCGGGGAAAACAGATAAAGCGCAGCGGCGACCGCGACGACTTTCGCGGCTAGCGGCGCCTTCGGGTTACGTAGCAGTAACCAAACCATGGCGGCTTCCCGTTTCAAAA
>JBKJHT010000016.1:0-10874 GCA_046598945.1 Burkholderiales bacterium
TTCGAGGGGTAGTTTTCCGCGAATGCGTTGAGACTAATCATCCACAGTAACAGTGCGACTAAAAATAACGTTGTCCTGGCAACACCTAAGTCGTCTTTGCGAGCTGCCCGTGTCGGCGCGGCCAACACTGCACATCGGGCTCATGGTTCGTGTGCAGTGTTGGCCGCGCCGACACGGGCAGTTCGCAAAGACGACTTAGGTGTTGCCCGGACAACGTTATTTTTAGTCGCACTGTTACTGTGGATGATTAGTCTCAACGCATTCGCGGAAAACTACCCCTCGAAATCCATCAAAATCGTGGTGCCCTACCCCGCCGCCGGCACGCCGGATATCTTGGCGCGCGAGATCGCGGCCAAACTCACGACCGCGTTTGGCCAGCAAGTCATCGTCGACAACCGGCCCGGCGCCGGCGGCAACATCGGCAGTGACCTCGTGGCGAAGGCCGCACCCGATGGTTACACGATCGTCATGGGTACCGTCGCTACCCACTCGATCAATCAAACGCTGTACAAGAAATTACCGTTTGATCCAATTAACGATTTTGCGCCGATTATTCTCGTCGCCACCACGCCGAACGTGTTGGTGGTCAATCCTGATCTGCCGGTGAAAACCGTGAAAGATCTGATTGCCCTGGCGAAATCCAAACCGGGCGAAATCACTTTTTCCTCTGGTGGCAATGGCACCTCCCACCATCTCGGCGGCATGCTGTTCCAAAAACTAACCGGGGTGCAGATGACGCATGTGCCTTACAAAGGATCAGGCGCGGCGTTGCCGGATCTCATCGGTGGCCAGGTTATGATCATGTTCGATAACTTGCCTTCGTCCATGCCGTACATCAAGAGCGGTAAGTTGCGCGCGGTCGCTACCACCGGCCTAACACGTTCTACGGTCTTGCCGGATCTGCCGACCGTCGCCGAAACAGGTGTGCCGGGATTTGAAATCACCGCTTGGTTTGGTCTGCTCGCACCGGCAAAAACACCGCGGGCGATCATCGATCGTCTCAATCTTGAAGTGGCAAAAATTTTGAACTTGCCGGATATCAAAGCGCGCATTACCGCGCAAGGCGCCGAGCTCGCGCCGGGCACGCCGCAACAACTCGGCCAATTCATCAAAGATAAAACCGCGCAATGGGCGCCGATTGTAAAAGTGTCCGGCGCGCAAATCGACTAAACAATTTTTTCAGAAACTCATCATGACAACCAAAAAACCTGAAGACCTCCGCAGCCACCGCTGGTTTGGCGTGCAAGATATGCGCTCTTCCGGCCACCGTTCGCGCACCATGCAAATGGGTTATGCGAAGGAGGATTTCGTCGGCAAACCGATCATCGCCATCGTCAACACTTGGAGCGATTTAAATCCCTGCCACATGCACTTTCGCATGCGCGCGGAGGAAGTAAAACGCGGCGTGTGGCAGGCCGGCGGCTTTCCGGTCGAGCTGCCCGCCGTTTCGCTCGGCGAGATACACATGAAGCCGACGACGATGTTGTATCGTAATTTGTTGGCGATGGAAACGGAAGAATTGTTGCGTTCCAATCCAATCGACGGCGCGGTGTTACTCGGCGGATGCGACAAGACGGTGCCGGCGATGATCATGGGTGCGGCGAGCATGAATCTGCCCGCGATCTTCGTTCCCGCCGGACCGATGTTGCGCGGCAATTGGCGCGGCAATAATTTGGGCAGCGGTACCGACGTGTGGAAATACTGGACGGAAAAACGCGCCGGCAATATCAACGACAAAGACTGGGAAGAAATCGAGCAAGGCATCGCCCGATCCTACGGCACCTGCATGACCATGGGCACCGCATCCAGCATGGCCTCGGCTGCGGAAGCATTAGGGATGACTTTGCCGGGCGCGGCCTCGATCCCGGCCCCCGACGCCAATCACAGCCGCCTCGCCACCGCCAGCGGGCGGCGCATTGTCGAAATGGTGTGGGCGGATTTAAAGCCTACCGACATCATGACTACCCAGGCTTTTGAAAACGCCGTGACCACCGCGATGGCATTAGGTGGCTCGACCAATTCCATTATTCATCTCATCGCAATGGCTGGCCGCGTCGGCCCGTTCAACGGTGCGAAACTCGACATGGATCATTTCGATCAATTGTCGCGTCGCACGCCCTTCCTCGCCAATATCAGGCCATCGGGAAAATACTTGATGGAAGATTTTTACTACGCCGGCGGCATACTCGGATTGATGAATCGACTTAAAGATCTGCTCAATCTCGATTGCATAACAGTCAATGGCAAAACCATCGGCGAAAATTTAGTGGGCGCCGATGTTTACAACGACGATGTCATCACCACGCGTGAAAAACCGCTGAACCCGGAAGGCGGCGTCGCCGTATTGCGCGGCAATCTCGCGCCCAATGGCGCGGTGATCAAACATACTGCCGCCGATCCGAAATTACTCAAACACCACGGCCCCGCCGTCGTGTTCAAAGACTACAACGACATGAACGCGCGGCTCGACGATCCGAATCTCGACGTCACGCCCGACTCAGTGTTAGTGCTGCAAAAATGCGGCCCGCTAGGCGGCCCCGGCATGCCGGAATGGGGCATGCTGCCGATTCCAAAAAAAATCCTCGCGCTAGGCGTGCGCGACATGGTGCGCATTTCCGACGGTCGCATGAGCGGGACTTCGTACGGCACCTGCGTGCTGCACGTATCGCCCGAATCCTTCGTCGGTGGCCCGCTCGCCTTTGTGCAAGATGGCGACATGATCGAACTCGACGTGCCGGCACGCAAACTGCAATTGCACGTCAGCGATGAAGAGTTAGCGCGCCGCAAAGCGAATTGGACACAACCGGAAATTATTTATCCGCGCGGCTATGGCTTGCTACATTCGCGCCATGTCACGCAGGCAGATCAAGGTTGCGATTATGATTTTCTTGCCGGTGGGGGACAGATTCCCGAACCGGAGATACATTAATCCCTTCCCCTTCAACGGGAAGGAACCTCACTGAAGGAATTTTAGAGTGAATCACCCGATCAACCGCTTTAAGCAAGGCCTGCAGGCCGGGCAGCCTCAAATCGGCCTCTGGGCAAGCCTCTCCAGCCACTATGCCACGGAAGTCATAGCTGGCGCGGGTTTAGACTGGATTTTGCTCGATACTGAACACTCACCGAACGAAGTGCCGATGGTACATATGCAACTGCAGGCGATGATGGAATCGACCACCACGCCGATCGTGCGGGTGCCGTGGAACGATCCCGTGATACTCAAACGCACGCTCGATATTGGTGTGCAAACGGTGTTAATTCCGTTCGTGCAAAACGCCGAGGAAGCGCGTCTCGCCGTTGCCGCATGCCGCTATCCGCCCGAGGGCACGCGTGGGGTCGCAACAACGGTTCGCGCCAATCGTTTTGGTCGCGTGAAGGATTATCACAAGAACGCCAATGCGCAAATTTGCGTGTTGGTGCAGGTGGAAACGCGCAGCGCCTTGGCGCAACTCGATGACATCGCCGCCACGCCCGGTGTCGATGGCGTGTTCATCGGCCCACAGGACCTCGCGGCGGATTTTGGGCATCTGACCAATCCGAGTCATCCCGAAGTGCAGGCGGCGATTGCCGATGGCGTCGCGCGAATTCGCAAAGCGGGTAAGGCGGCGGGTATCGTCATGGGTGTGGAAGCCGATGCGCGTAAATGGCTGGACGCCGGTTGTTTGTTCGTTGCGGTGGGTTCGGACATTGGTTTGCTTGCGCGTGGGGCGGAGGCGTTGGTGGCAAGATTTAAGAGCACAGATTAGTACCTTTAGTTCAACACTGTCATTCCCGCGAAGGCGGGAATCCATGCTGCGGCTGCAATCGCGAAGGCACAATGGATTCCCGCCTTCGCGGGAATGACAGGTGGAAATGTTTTCAATATTGATAACCGCAATCGAATCATCATGACCGATCACAAAATCCTAGACGTACACGCTTTCCCAACCTCGTTCCCAGTGAAAGACGGCGTCACCCTAGGCGTCGGCCGCACCGTAAAACGCGATGCGGTCATCGTCAAAGTCACGACCGAAAGTGGATTGATTGGCTACGGCGAATCCCACCACGGCCGCGCGCCGGGAACCGTTGCGCATATCGTGAATAATACGTTGAAGCGGTTGGTCGTCGGTATGGATGCGACGGACACCACCGGCATGTGGTCGAAAATTTATAAAGCACAACTCGCGAGCCACGGCTTGGGCGCCGCCACTTGCTTGGCCATGAGCGGCCTCGATATGGCGTGCTGGGATATTAAGGGCAAGGCCTGTGGGTGGCCGCTTTACAAGTTACTTGGCGGCTCGCGCCGCGCGATCCCCGCGTACGCGGGCGGCGTGTCCCTCGGCTACCAAGAACCCGCCTCACTCGTAGACGAAGCGCGGCCGCACATCGAAGCGGGCTACAAGGCGTTGAAGTTGCGGGTCGGCGATACGCCGGCGAATGATCTTGCTCGCGTTGCCGCAATTCGAAAAGCCTTCGGCAACGATATCGAAATTTTGAGCGACGTGAACACCGCCTACAACGTAAGCCAAGTACGCGCCATCATGCCCGGCTTCATCGAACACCGCGTCGGCTGGCTGGAAGAGCCCTACGCACCCCACGACTATCGTAGTTACCAAGAAACGAAATTACTGGGCGGCATTCCGTTGGCTGCCGGTGAGAATCACTACACGCGCTTCGAGTTCAGCCGCGTGATTGAAGACGGCGCAATCACCATCTTGCAGCCCGATCTCTCCAAAACCGGCGGCATCACCGAAGCGTTGCGCATTGCCGCCCTCGCCTCGACATGGAAATTGACTATCCATCCGCATACGTCGATGACGGGACTTAATATGGCGGCGTCGATTCATTTCCTCGCCGCCATCGACAACGGTGGCTATTTCGAGGCCGATGTATCGAAGAACAATTTGTTCCGCGACGAGTTGGTATCGACCCCATACCAATTGGGCAAGGATGGCGCAGTGTTGCCGCTTGACAAGCCCGGCATTGGATTGGAAGTGGATGAAAATTTTTTGCTCAAACATCCGGTAATTGAAGGTCCAGCCTACGTCTAACTACATGTCATCCTGAGGGCAACGCCCGAAGAATTTGCTTTTGCAGCGCCGAAGAAAAGCAGATCCTTCGCTACGCTCAGGATGACAAATTGATAGTGTTATGCAACAAACAAACAATCTCTTCAAATCGCCGTACCTTTTATTGTCCTTAAGCTCGCTATTCTGGGCGCTCAACCAGGTATTCGGCCGCGGTCTGCGTGATGAAATTCCACCCATGGCGTTTGCCTTTTGGCGCTGGGCGATCGCCATGACCGTACTCGCGGCCTTCGCCGTACCTCATGTCATGCGCCAATGGCCAGTCATCAAGACTGCCTGGAAACCCTTGCTGGTGATGGGTCTGCTCGGCACGGGTTTTCACAACGCCCTGCAATACATCGGATTGCAATACACCACGGCCACCAATGGCTTGTTGCTCAACTCCTGCGTACCCATTATGGTCATTGCGTTTTCCTGGCTATTTTTGCGCCTGACGTTAAGCCGCGTACAGCGCATCGGCGTGGTACTTTCGTTCGCCGGTGTGATCGCCATCATCGTGCGTGGTGATCTCGCGGTATTGAAACAACTGGCGCTCAATCGCGGCGATATTTGGGTGCTTTGCGGACTATCGTTTTGGGCCATCTACACCATTTGCCTACGCTGGCGGCCCGTTACGTTGCATCCGATCGCGTTCCTGTGGGTTATCGGCATGATCGGCCTGGTGGGACTTACGCCGTTCTACTTGTTTGAGGTCGCCGGCGGGCGGCATGTCATCGCCACGTCGCAATCCATTGCCGTGTTGTTCTACACCGGCATTTTCCCGTCGCTGGTCGCCTTCGTGTTTTGGAACCACGGCGTCAAACAAGTGGGTCCAAACCAGGCGAGTTTGTTTCTTCATCTGATGCCGGTGTTCGGCGCCCTGATGTCGATAACTTTCTTGAACGAACGCTTGTATCTTTTCCATCTGATCGGCATCAGCCTCATTTTCATCGGCATCTATCTCACCACCGCGAAGCGTTTTTCGCCTCGGTAGCGCGCGATTGAGTTTGCATTTCCCATCGACTACACTCGAATTTTTCTGATTTTCAACCTATGCTCAGCAGCCTGTCCCACATTCGAGTTCTTGATCTTAGCCGCGTGCTCGCCGGCCCTTGGTGCAGCCAACATCTGGCCGACCTTGGCGCCGAAGTCATCAAGATCGAGCGGCCTGGCACGGGCGATGAAACCCGCGCCTGGGGTCCGCCGTACCTTAAAGACGCCGATGGCAACGACACCACCGAAGCCGCCTATTACCTAAGCTGCAATCGCGGCAAAAAATCCCTGACGCTCGACATTTCAACCAAGGAAGGTCAAGACATCGTGCGCAAGCTCGCGGCGAAAAGCGATGTGGTGCTGGAAAACTACAAAGTCGGTCAACTCAAAAAATATGGCTTAGGCTACGACGAACTCAACGCCATCAATCCAAAAATTGTTTATTGCTCCATCACAGGCTTCGGCCAAACCGGTCCCTGGAGCCATCGTCCGGGCTATGACTTCATCATTCAAGGTCTGGGCGGATTGATGAGCATCACCGGCGAACGCGATGATTTGCCCGGCGGCGGGCCGCAAAAAGTCGGCGTCGCCGTGACGGATTTAATGACTGGCATGTACGCCACCATCGCCATCCTAGCCGCGCTCACCCATCGCGAACGATCCGGTGCGGGTCAATACATCGACATGGCCTTGCTCGACGTGTCCGTCGCCATGCTCGCCAACATGAACATGAATTATCTGACCTCGGATCAAGTGCCTAAGCGCTGGGGCAACGCCCATCCCAACGTTATTCCATATCAAGTGTTCGCATGCAGCGACGGGCACATCATCGTCGCCGTGGGTAACGACAGCCAGTTCCGAAAATTTTGTGAAGCGCTGGGTGTATCCGACCTAGGCAGCGATGAGCGATTCGCCACGAACAGTAACCGCATTCGCCATCGCGCCGCGCTCATTCCATTGCTTGAGCCGCTGGTAAAATTACGCACGCGCGATGAGTGGGTGAATGCACTGGAAGCGGCAGGCGTACCCTGCGGTCCGATCAACAACATCGATCAAGTATTCGATAATCCCCAGGTAAAAGCGCGCGGCATTAAGGTGGACATCCCGCATCCCTTGGCGGGTAGCGTGCCGCAGGTTGCGAGCCCAATGCGATTTTCCGAAACGCCGATTGAATATCATGCGGCGCCACCGACGTTAGGACAGCACAATGACTATGTGTTGCGGGAATTGTTGGGAATGCATGCGGATGAAATCAAGCGGCTTCAGCGAAGCAATATTATCGATTAGAAAAGCAGACCTTAACGCTGTCACTCTCGCCTACGCGGGAATGAGGAGCTGGCCTCGGGTCACACATCATAATTAATTAAATTTTTGGAAAGCAACTATATGAACGTAAAAAACCGCATCGCCATCGTCACCGGCTCCGCCAGCGGCATCGGCCAAGCCATCGTTAAGCGCCTCGCTGCCCACGGCGCGAAGACCGTCGTAGTCGACATTAATCAAGAAAGCGCCGATAAAACCGCAGCAGAGATACGCGCGACACAAGGCCATGCCATTGCCATCGGCTGCAACGTCACCAAAAAAACTGAAGTTCTGGCCATGGTGCAAAAGGTTTTAGACCAACACGGCCAGATCGACATTTTGGTCAATAACGTCGGCATCGTGCGCGACAACTACATCACCAAAATGCCGGAAGAAGATTGGGACCTGGTCATCGATACCAATCTGAAATCCTATTTTCTGTGCTCGCAAGCGGTCGTGCCGCACATGCGTGAGCGTGAATACGGCCGCATTGTCAACGTGTCGTCGCGGGCCTGGCTCGGCAATGTCGGTCAGGCGAACTATTCGGCGGCGAAAGGTGGCGTGGTGAGTTTGACTCGCGTGCTGGGGTTGGAGCTTGGCAAATCCGGCATCACCGCAAACTGCATCGCGCCGGGTTTGATCGACACACCGCTGTATCGCAATCTGCGCGACGACGTGCAAGAAAAATTGAAGAAAGCGCAGCCGTCCCCGAAGATCGGCACGCCGGAGGAAGTCGCCTACGCCGCGCATTTTTTCACCGCGGAAGAAGCGTGGTACATGACTGGCCAAACGCTTTATGTCTGCGGCGGTAAGAGCTTAGGTTCGTACAGCGGTTAACTCTAAGGCCATGCATGCCTGCGAGGCAAGCGGGGTGCGGCTCCTGGCATTACCCTCTGCTTAGAAACTCGCAATCGACACTTTCGCGTATAGTAATTCTCGTCAACCTTTCGGAAACATAATTATGCACATCGCCACAATGCTTCGCCTCAGTTTTTTCCTCGCCGCCACCCTCCTCGTCCACGCCGCCGGCGCACAAAGCCTGCAGTCCGCCACCCCGGAGCAAGTAGGTTTTTCCACTGAGCGTCTCGCGAAAATCACGCAGGTGTTCAAACAAGAAGTCGATCAAGGCAAACTGCCCGGCGCGGTGCTGATGATCGCGCGCAAGAATCGTTTGGTGTACAGCGAGAGCATTGGTTTTCAAAATAAGGAAGCCGCGACCGCAATGTCGAAGGACGCGATCTTTCGCATTTATTCCATGACCAAGCCGATGGTCTCCGTCGCCGCGATGCTGTTGGTGGAAGACGGCAAACTGCAACTCAACGATCCGGTATCGAAACATTTGCCGGCGATGAAAGGCATGCAGGTCAGCGTCGCGAAGGCCGATGCGGAATTTGCTCGGTACACCTACTCGACAGTCACCGCCGATCGCGAAATGACCGTGTACGATTTGCTGCGACACACGGCGGGCCTCGGCTACGGCGAACTCACGGCCAACCCATCGGTGAAAGAAGCGCTCATCAAAGCAGGTCTCTATCAACCGAATGCGCGCGATTTCGATTCGCGTGATTTGACGCCCGCCGAACAAGTGGAGCGCCTGTCGAAAATCCCGCTCATCCATCAGCCCGGTACGATTTGGGATTACAGCCTCGCCTCCGATGTGCTCGGCCGCGTCGTCGAAGCGGTGTCGGGAAAACGCCTTGGTGATTTTTTAGAAGCACGAGTATTTGCGCCGCTGAAAATGGCCGACACCGGATTCTGGCTTTCGCCAGATAAACTCGTGCGACTCGCCCAACCGCTAGCCATCGATCCCGCCTCCGGCGCACCGAACAAAATGATCGACGTCGCCATGCAACCGAAAAATGATTCCGGCGGCGCGGGCGGCGTAGCCAGCGCGAACGACTATCTACGCTTCGCCCTCATGCTTGCCAACGGCGGTCAACTCGACGGCACGCGCATCCTGAGCCGCACCACGGTCAACCTCATGACATCCGATCAATTAGGAAACCGCATCGCTGCACCTTTCACGCCGGGCGAATTATTGCTCGGCTCGCCCGGCTACACCTTCGGCCTAGGCTTTTCCGTCCGCACCGGCTCGGGCATGGCCACCGTGCCCGGCTCCACCGGCGAGTTCATGTGGGGCGGCTACGGCGGCACATTCTTCTGGGTCGACCCGAAGGAAGAAATCGTCGCGGTGTACATGTCGCAAGCACCGGGGCCATCGCGGCAATATTACCGGAGATTGTTTAAGCAGTTGGTTTATCAGGCGGTGGTGGATTAAACAAATGCCCGGACAAGAAATTGGTAAAAATACGGCCACGATATTTGCGACTGGCGACATTGATACCTCTACGCTGCGCGAGCTCGAATCATCTGTTGCGTTAATAAATCCAGTAAAACTGGACGAGCGACGCATCTTACTCCGTTCAGTAGAGCCGCCGTCTTGGATAAGCCTCATTGCTCAAGCGGATTGGTGGGTACAGGGATTTGCGGCATACGCTGCGTTGTACGTCGCAGAAATCGTAAAAGAGTCTGCCAAGGCGTCTTGGAACAGCAGAGGTAGGGTATTTTCGGCCTTGGTTGGGACAACAAATAAGCTTTCGCAGTTAGCTACATCACTTGTAAAGGCGCGACTAAAATCCAGCCCAAGCACGTACTTTAGTGTTGGACTGCCAATCCCGGATGAAATCTATACCACGTTGTTGCGAATCGAATCGAAAGATGCGGATAACGTAGCAATAGAAATCTCCTTGTTTGTGCAACACATCCCCGAGTTGATTAAACTACTTTACGTCGAACGAATCCCAGAAGGATCCGCGGTCGGTTGGATAAACGTCAAAGTACTTGACGATGGATCGCTTGATGTCCGATGGATGGACAAGGTCACCTTGCGGGAGATAACTCGGTTGATTCCCCTAAAACAATATCATGCAGCGCAGCCCACAGGTGCGGAAACCGACGCGTCTTCGGTCAAATGACTGGCGCCGAAACTCCGCAATCATCTCAAAAGTGAGTTGTTCGGCGGGTGACAACCCGCCCGACATTTTTGCTGGGCTGCCGCGAGGCTTATCCTGCCTGCCTCCTGGCATGGCATCGGCTGAGAGCCCCCTATCCACGCACCTTCCAGCAGCCTCGCTGCACACCACTGTGTCATTCCCGCGGAGGCGGGAATCCATTTGGCCTTTGCAAGTTAAGTTGGATTCCCGCCTGAGAGGGAATGAGGAACTGGCCTTGGGCCACAGAACGATAGCTACCGTCGACTCCAAATTCAGGAAAGCAGATCCTTCACTTCGTTCAGGATGACATGGTTGAAGCTTTTTTTGCTGGTGGCCCAAGACCCGCCACCGCTGTCATCGAACTTCCAGTCGCGCCAGCATCTCGCTAAAAATTCGTCCCCAAAAAGCGCGCGAGGTTTTTGAACGCGATGTTCTCTGCTACGTCGCGCGGAAGTTTTCCGAGCCAGCCGCGATACCAAGTTGCGATAGCGGGTAATTCCGGCCAGCGCGAGGGCGTCCACGTGTCGCTGCCCATGACGAA
>JBKJHT010000088.1:0-15765 GCA_046598945.1 Burkholderiales bacterium
CTTTCTCGGAAATGGTCGATAGACCTGGCGATTCAGTACAGTCCAAACAACAAGCGCACGGAAAAATTTACCGCCGGCGCGCGCTACAACCCGGGGTTCGGAAAAGTGATCAACCTAGCCTATCGCAGCCGCACCGCAACCGCGGCGTTGCCGGAAGCGATTAGTCAGATCGATATTTCCGGGCAATGGCCGCTGAGTGCGCGTTGGTATGGACTTGGCCGGTTTAACTATTCGCTACGCGATCGGAAGATGGTAGAGGGGTTGGCAGGGCTTGAGTATAATAAGGATTGCTGGGCGTTGCGCTTGGTGGCCCATCGCTTAGCCATCGCGCAACAACAAGTTTCGACGTCGATCTTTATCCAACTCGAACTGAATGGACTCTCCCGACTAGGCAACAATCCGTTGGAAATGTTGAAACAAAATATTCCGGGATATATGAAATCTCAAGAGATAAACCCATGACCTCATTCCGCCCCCTCGCCTGCCTCGGCGCGATACTGTGCATTGTATCGATTGCGCCGCTTCACGCTCAGGACAGCGCACCCAAACGCAGCAAACAAAGTGCCGACCCGACATTCCAACTGATCGATCGCATCTTGGTCGTGGTCAATGATGGCGTGATCACGGCGCGCGAGCTGGAAACGCGATTAGAAGCAATAAGCCAACAACTGCAAAAACAGGGTACGCCGTTACCGCCAAAAGACATCTTTGCGCGGCAGATGCTTGAGCGTTTGATTCTCGAGACATTGCAATTGCAACATGCAAAAGAAGCCGGTCTAAAACTCAACGACCAGGAAATAGATCGCGCGCTGCAGCGTATCGCCGCTGACAACAAATTGACCGTGCCCGAGCTACGCGACAACCTCGCCAAGGACGGTATTAGTTTCGCGAAATTCCGTGACGAGGTTAAACGCGAAATGACGATCTCGCGGGTGCGCGAGGCGGAGGTTGAAGGTCGCGTAACGGTGTCAGAAAGCGAAGTGGATTTAGAGATGGCGCAGCAGGCCATACGCCCCCAAGGTGAAGCGGAATATTTAACGGCCCACATCCTGATTCGCATTCCGGAGGGGGTGACCAACGAAGAACTAGCGGCACGACAAAGCCGTGCGGAAGAAGCGTTGGCAGCGTTGAAAAAAGGCACGGATTTCAGCCAGGTTTCGGCGACCTATTCCGATGCGCAAGAAGCGCTAACAGGCGGCAACCTCGGCTGGCGCTCCGCGGCGAAACTGCCGACGATGTTCGTTGAAGCGGTGCAGAATTTGAGTAAAGGAGAAGCCAGCGCGGTGCTAAAAAGCGGTAACGGTTTTCACATCGTCAAGCTAATCGACCAGCGCGGCCCGGGTGCGGCGCAAACGGTGACGCAAACTCATGCGCGCCATATTCTAATTAAAGTAAACGATAGCCAGTCCGAAGCGGTGGCGAAAAGTCGCATTCAACAACTTAAGGATCGCCTCGACAACGGCGCCGATTTTGCTGAGGTTGCCAAGGCATTCTCCGAGGATCTGAGCGCCTCGAAAGGCGGCGACCTCGACTGGGTGTACCCGGGCGATACCGTGCCCGAGTTCGACCGCCGCATGAACGCGCTACAAGCGAACCAAATCAGCGAACCGTTCTTGACCAATTTCGGCTGGCATATCCTGCAAGTGCTAGAGCGGCGCGAAGCGGAAATCAGCGCCGACCGCAACCGCGTCGCCGCCCGAATCGGACTGCGCCAGCGCAAAGCCGACGAAGCGTATCAACAATGGCTGCTGCAATTGCGCGATACCGCTTACGTCGAATATCGTTCGGAAGAAAAATAATTCCAAGCTGTCTTTTTTACTCGCTACCGCGCCCATGTAATTTTATAGTCCGTGGCTAGCGCGCTCAAACGCCTCCCCACCCTCGCGATTACCGCGGGGGAACCCGCTGGCATCGGCCCGGATTTGTGCGTATTGTTAGCGGAACGAAAACCCGCCGCGCACATTGTCTTTGTCGCTGACCGCAACCTTCTCACCGCACGGGCTGCCCTGCTCGGCCGCCGCCTCAATCTCCTTGATTTCGACGTCGCAAAACTAAGCCGTAAACGCCGCGCCAGCCTATCGCTATTGCATCACCCACTGGCGCAACCCGTGATGCCCGGACGCCTTAATTCGAGCAACAGCCGTTACGTGTTAGCGACCCTCAACAGCGTTGTGCGCGGCGCACTGAAGGGCGACTTCGACGCAATCGTCACGGCGCCGGTTCACAAAGCCATCATCAACGAAGCGGGCGTGGCATTCAGCGGCCACACGGAGTTTTTTGCTGAAAAGACCCACACCGATCATGTCGTGATGATGTTGGTCGGCGGTGGCTTGCGCGTCGCCCTTGCGACCACTCACCTACCGCTTAAAGACGTGGCGCAGGCCATCAGCCCGACCAGCCTGGAGCGGACGTTGCGCGTCTTGCATGCCGACCTGCGTGATCGATTTGCTATCGCCACGCCACGAATTTTAGTAGCCGGCCTGAATCCCCACGCGGGCGAATCCGGCCATTTGGGTCGCGAAGAAATCGAAGTCATCGAGCCCGTCCTGCAGCAGTTGCGCGCGCAAGGCATGAACCTCGCGGGGCCTCTACCCGCCGATACTTTGTTCACGCCGAAGTATCTCGAGCGCGCCGACGCGGTCCTGGCGATGTATCACGATCAAGGTTTGCCGGTATTGAAAATGAAAAGTTTCGGCCATGGCGTGAATGTCACACTTGGGTTACCGTTCATTCGCACCTCGGTTGACCACGGCACCGCGCTGGACTTGGCCGGCACCGGCCAAATCGACCTTGGCAGCATGCTTGCCGCAATCGATTTGGCGATCGAACTCGCCGCGCGAAAAAATTAATTGCAGCACATCCCACGCAAACGCTTCGGCCAACATTTCCTGCACGAACGCGGCATCATCACGCGCATCGTCGATGAAATGGATTTGCAAACCAATGATCTAGTGGTCGAGATTGGTCCGGGACTGGGCGCACTAACGGATTACTTGCTGCCAAAGCTGGATCATTTGCATGTGGTCGAACTCGATCGCGATCTCGCCAAACTGCTGCGCGAACGCCACGCCGCCGACAAATTGACCGTTCACGAAGGCGATGCGCTGGAATTTGATTTCGCCCAATTCGGCCAGGCGATTCGGTTGGTTGGCAATCTGCCCTACAACATTTCCACGCCGTTATTATTTCACTTCGCCAAGTTTTGCGACCTACTACACGATGGCCATTTCATGCTGCAACGAGAAGTCGTGGATCGCATGGTGGCCGCGCCGTCGAGCGCCGCCTACGGCCGGCTGTCGGTGAGCTTGCAACTGGACTTTGAATTGAAATCGTTGTTTCGCATCGGCCCCGGCGCGTTCACACCCCCGCCGAAAGTGGAATCGGCCATCGTTCGCATGGTACCGCTGCGATTGAAGCCGTTCGATTTACTCAATCGGGATTTGTTTGCGGCGATCGTCAGCCGCGCGTTTACCCAGCGCCGTAAGACCCTGCGAAATTCATTGAAAGATTATCTGTCGCCCGGCGATTTCGCCAACGTCAGCGTCAATCCGATGGCGCGTGCGGAGAATTTAGGCGTTGCCGACTACGTGAGAATATCCAATATGGTTGCCCTGAGACCCGGTACCAGAGCGGATCTTGAAACATAGTGCCTTGCGTGCCACTCTGCTCCTGCATGGCCTTCAGCCTAGCGGGTTGATGCAAATGCGACTATTCAAAACCACGTACCCGCCAACTACGCGCAACAATTCTATAAAGATGAATACAAATTGCTGCATAATTGAACAACTTGCCCGTCCACTCAAACGGGCTCAGTTCATTGCGGCAATTGAGGAATTTATGGGCAGCTGGAACAACTATCCAAAGCCGTTTGTTTGGACCGCAAGCGTGGACTCTATCGCGGAAAAACTACAGCGCTGCAGGCAGACGCTCGAAAGTATACAACCCGGTTGTACCGGGCCGCGCTCGCGAAAAAAGACGAAAAAATAACTCCAGTTGTTTATGCGACACTACACTAGTGCTGCGTGCCGCGCTGAATGAATTCGATTTTATAGCCGTCGGGATCTTCGACAAATGCAATTACCGTGGCGCCGTGTTTCATCGGCCCCGCTTCGCGCACTACGTTGCCGCCCTTCGCGCGAACCGCCTCGCAAGCTTTGTAGGCATCTTGTACTTCAAGCGCGATATGGCCGTAGGCATTGCCCAGATCGTATTTCGCGGTGTCCCAGTTGTGGGTTAACTCCAACACCGTGTGATCTTTCTCGTCGCCGTAGCCAACGAAGGCGAGCGTGAATTTGCCGTCGGGATAGTCGCTTTTGCGCAACAATTTCATGCCCAATACTTCGGTATAAAAATCCAAGGATTTTTGCAGATCGCCTACGCGTAGCATGGTGTGCAACATTCTCATGGTGTTATTCCTTTCGCCAACAGTTTAAAAAATTCGGTACAGCGCGTCGTTGTGGCGCAACTCGTCGCGCGCCGCTTCGTAAAGCGGGAAAATCTCCGCCACCCGCCGCCAAAAACGCGGGCTGTGATCCATATGTGCCAGATGCGCGAGCTCGTGAGCGGCGACGTAATCGATCACGCTCGGCGCCGCCTTCATCAAGCGCCAGGTCAATCGAATCTCGCCGTTCGCCGTGCAGCTTCCCCAGCGCGACTGTGCGTTACTGAGAAAAAATCGCGGTGGCGGAATTTTCGCGACGGCAGCGAGTTGATCGAGGCGCTGCGGAAAATAACGCCTCGCCTCGTGCCGATACCAATCGCACACTTTGGCCTGAATCTGGTCGCCGGACGGCGGGCTGGAGAACGTCAAATTCAATCCTGCCAAATCCCGCCACGAGGGCGGCGGTTTGCGCTGCTGCAGCAATATATTCAGTGTGACGCCTCCACCCAGATAGGGCAGCAACACGCCTTGTGTCCATTCCGCTTTCGGCGGCGCGCGCTCGCGCCATGTCGCGACTTTGCGCAGCACCCACTCGGCATTGTCGCGTAACGCCGCGTGAATCGATCGCACCGAAGCGCGCGGCGAAGCGGTCACCACCAACCCGGCAAAATCAACCTTGAGCCCGATGGAGCGCCGGCGGCGGCTGCGCTTTATTTCAAATTCCACTTCCTGCCCGTTCAACACAATGCGCTGTGTCGCAGGCTCGGGAGTCGGCGCAAGAAGATTACGCAACATGGTTTATGAACTCGGCAAACGCAGCATTTCGCTTTCGATCCAGTTTTGCGCCTGCCGGTTCAACTCTTCCGGCTTCATTCCCTTTGGATCGATCGGCTTGCCGATGCTCACCGTAATGGTGCCGGCGCGTTTCAGAAATGTATCACGTGGCCAAAAATAGCCTGAGTTCACTGCAATCGGCAACACTGGCGTATTCGTTTTGGTCGCCAGCCAAGCGCCACCGCGCGCGTAGGGCAACACTTCGCCGGGACGGGTGCGTGTTCCTTCGGGAAAGATCACGATCCACAGTCCGCGCGCCAAGCGCTCGCGCCCTTGCTGAACCAGTTGCCGCAACGCCGATAACTTGTCGGCACGATCGATGGCGATGGGCCGCAACATCGCCAAGCCCCAGCCGAAAAACGGAATACGAAATAGCTCCCGTTTCAACAACCACACTTGCGGCGGAAATAGTTGCAAAAAGAAAAACGTCTCCCAACTCGATTGATGTTTCGCCAGCACAATGGTCGGCGTGGTCGGAATGTGTTCGCGGCCGATGACGCGATATTCAATGCCGCAAACTACGCGCGCTGAAGCGATCGCGATACGGGTCCACAACCTGACTAACCGATACAACACCGGGAATCCAAATGGTAAGCAAATAATCATCAGAATACAGATGACCGGCGACGCAAAAAATTGAATCAGAAAAAGTAGTGTGGAGCGCAACCAAATCATAGCGCGGCTTGAATGATCGCCCGCACCGCAACGCCAAGATTCGCAAAAACTTGGGTGTTGTCTGGCAATCCGCCTTGCGCCTGGGTCTTCTCCCCTTTTCCGGTTAACACCAGCATCGGCTGCGCACCCACGGCGGCGGAGGCTTGCATGTCGCGCAGCGAATCGCCGACACTGGGAATGCCACGCAGCGGGGCGTTGAAGCGCTGGCCGATTTCCGCGAACATACCCGGCTTCGGCTTTCGACACGCACAGTCAGATTCGGCCGTGTGCGGGCAATAGAAAATTGCGTCGAGCCGGCCGCCCACCTGCGCCAACGCGTCGAGCATCTTTTCATTGATCGCGTTGAGCATGGTCATGTCGAACAGCCCGCGGCCAATGCCCGATTGATTGGTCGCCACCACGACGTGAAAACCCGCACGATTGAGCCGCGCGATGCCTTCCAGGGAATCGGGGATCGGCTTCCATTCCTCCGGTCGCTTTATGAATTTATCGCTGTCTACGTTGATCACACCATCGCGATCGAGGATGACGAGTTTCATTGCAGTTATCTCGCTAACTTGGATATGTCGGCGACTTTATTCATCGCGCTACGCAGATCGTGTAACAACGCCAACCGGTTGTCGCGCAACTTAGGATCGTCGGCCATTACCATGACGTTATCGAAAAAATCATCCACCGGCGCCTTCAGCGCCGCAAAGGATTTGAGATAACCGGTGAAGTCTTGCGCTTGGTACAACTGGCTCGCGCCCGGTGACGCGGACTTAAGTGCGACGAATAATCCGCGCTCGGCCGCCTCGACCAACTTACTCTCCTCGGCGTTACCGGGTAAGCTGCCATTCTGCTCCGCCTTCTTGAGAATGTTGGCGACGCGTTTATTCGCCGCCGCCAAACTTTCCGCTTCCGGCATCTGCATAAATGCGCGCACCGCAGCCAATTGGCGCGGCACCAAATGCAATAACATCGGCCGCTGCGACAACACCGCATCGATCTCGTTCGCGCTATAGCCGTGCTCGCGCAGGTAACCTTCAAGTCGCTGAAAGATGAAACTCTCTAACTCGGCGTGAGCATCGGCAATCTTTCCTTGGAATGCGTCAAAAGCAACACGCAACAGGTCGCGCAAGGAAACCGCCAGATCCTGCTCGACCACGATGCGTACGATACCCAGCGCGTGACGACGCAGCGCAAAGGGATCTTTATCGCCGGTTGGCGTTTGGCCGATGCCGAATAGGCCCGCGAGTGTTTCCAATTTGTCGGCAAGCGATACTGCGCATCCGACCCGTCCGCGTGGCAACCCATCGCCGGCGAAGCGCGGCTTATAGTGATCCTCTATCGCGTCGGCAACGTCGGAAGATTCGCCGTCGTGCAGCGCATAGTAGCGGCCCATCGTCCCTTGCAATTCGGGAAACTCGCCCACCATGTCGGAGACAAGATCGGCCTTCGCAAGCTGCGCTGCGCGAACCGCTGGCTCAATCGGCGCGCCGATCAATTTCGCGACACCGCGAGCAATAGCCGCCACGCGCCCGACCCGCTCGCCCTGACTGCCGAGCTTGTTGTGATACACGACACTGGCAAGCTTGGGCAAACGCGCCTCCAGAGTCTGCTTGCGATCCTGATCAAAAAAGAATCGTGCATCGGCGAGACGCGGGCGAATCACGCGCTCGTTCCCGGTAATGATATTGCTGGCATCATCCAGCCGCATATTGGATACGATCAGAAACTTGTTGGTCAGCTTCGTGGCGCCATCGAGCAGCGGAAAATATTTTTGATTCGCGCGCATGGTGAGGATCAAACACTCCTGCGGTACTTCGAGAAACACCGGCTCGAACTCGCCAACGTAAACCGTTGGATATTCCACCAGCGCCGTTACTTCATCAAGCAACGCGTCGTAGGCGTCGCCCGTTTCCAGCGCGGCGTTTTGGGTGCTCGCTTGGGCGCGCAACTGGCGATCGATTTCTGCGCGGCGTTTATCGAAGCTTGCGATGACATTGCCCGGTGTTTCGAGTTTGCCTTCATACGCGTTAGCGGTGCCGAGATTGATGATTTTTTCGCCCTGAAAGCGGTGGCCTTCGGTGACATTGCTCGCCGTGAGACCCAGCACACTGACGGGAATGACCTCGCTACCATGCATCGCAATTAGGCGATGAACCGGCCGCACGAATTGCACCGTCGTCGCACCGTCGGCAAGCTGATAGGTCATCACTTTCGGGATGGGAAGTTTGGCAATGGCTTGCTCGATTGCGCCTTGCAAACGGATCGCCAAAGCGATCCCGGCTGCTATTTCGGTGTGAACTAAAACTTCGTTCTTTCCGTCCTGCTCGCGGATTACGCGCTCAAGCATGATCACATCGAAATCCGCATCGCTTCCGTAGCCGAGGGATTGCAGTTTTTTCTTCAGCGCGGGAGTGGGCTTACCCGCCGCGTCGAGTGCCACGGTCACTGGCATGAGCTTGGTGCGAACTTCCTTCGGCAAGGATCCGCTGCGTACGTTTGCGATCTGCACGGCGAGGCGGCGCGGCGATGCAAAGACTGTTTTTTTTGCATCGGCTTCGAGAAAATCGTTATTCGCAAGACCCTGAAAGATTTCCGTCGCAAACGCCTCTCCCAACTTTCTCAAGGCCTTCGGCGGCAATTCCTCGGTCAATAATTCGACCAGTAAAGTTTCGATCGTCATGTCACGCGGCCTTCTGCGCGGGGTCACCCAACATCGGGAAACCTAACCGTTCGCGCGAATCGTAGTACGCTTGCGCCACGCTGCGGGCAAGATTGCGAATGCGTCCGATATAGCCCGCGCGCTCAGTGACGGAAATCGCACCGCGCGCATCAAGCAGATTAAACGTATGCGCAGCCTTCAGCACTTGTTCATAGGCCGGTAACGCGATATTTGCTTCCATCAAGCGTTTCGCGCCTGCTTCGTAGTCGTCGAAATGCCGCAGCAACGTTTCCGCATCGCTGTGTTCGAAGTTATAGGTGGATTGCTCGACTTCGTTTTGGTGATAAACATCGCCGTAGGTCAACGTTTTCGCGACGCCGTTTTCTTCGCGCGTGGTCCACACCAAATCGTAAACGTTGTTCACGCCTTGCTGATACATCGCCAGACGCTCCAAACCATAGGTGATCTCGCCGGTGATGGGTTTGCATTCGATGCCGCCGACCTGCTGAAAATAGGTGAACTGCGTCACCTCCATACCGTTCAGCCACACTTCCCAGCCAAGGCCCCATGCGCCGAGCGTGGGGTTTTCCCAATCGTCTTCGACAAAACGAACATCGTTTTGCTTCGGATCGATGCCGATTTCCGCCAAAGAGCCGAGGTATAAATCGAGGATGTTCGGCGGCGAGGGTTTGAGTACCACTTGGTATTGATAATAATGCTGCAGCCGATTGGGGTTCTCGCCATAGCGACCGTCCTTTGGGCGGCGCGATGGCTGCACATAGCCCGCGCGCCAAGGCTCCGGCCCGAGCGCACGCAGAAATGTCGCAGTGTGAGATGTGCCGGCGCCGACCTCCATGTCGTAGGGCTGCAACAGCGCGCAGCCTTGTTTGCCCCAATAGGTCTGGAGCGTTAGAATGAGTTCTTGAAAAGTCAGCATATTTAAGGCAAAGGAAGAATTTTAACCTAGTCGCGGATGGGGAACTACGAATTCGATTTGATGCCTAATCTACTTAGGGTTTTTCCGATTACTCCATATGGAGGTGAGCTATGAGCAAGAAAGACGAGTACATGGCACAAATGCAGTTTCAACTAAAAAAATGGGATGCGGAAATCGATGCGTTGACCAATAAAGCCAACGAATTTGGCGCCGAAGCGCGCGATAAATATTACGACCAACTAAAAATAATGCGTGCGAGCCGCGAAGCCGTTTCGCAAAAAATGCACGAAATCACCTCGGCAAGCGAAGTGGCGTGGCAGGACATGCAAAAAGGCATGGAAAGCGCCTGGGATTCGATGAAAAGCGCCATGGAAAAGATGACTAATTCATTTAAGAAATAAAATGTAGCGGCCGGAGCGCCTTATGGCCTTAGGCCAGCCCCTCCTGCTTGCCGTCTGGCAAGGCATGCTTGGGGAGGCGCTCTGGTACTGGCTCTGCGGGCACTCTATTTTTTGCTATCGCGCATGGCCGCGAGTTCTTTTTCAAGCTCTTCGACGCGTTTTAACAGCGCGTTCATTCGATTGCTAAATAGGCCAACGTTGAAAAATTTGACGTCTTCCGCAGGTGCATCGAGGGTGTTGCCGTACTCGAGCCATGATGCGTCGTACACACGGATATTTTTGAAGCCCAAGTCCTTTAGCACCGCCGCGCTGATGCTGGCGCGGGAACCGCTTTGGCAATAGACAATGGTTTCCTTGTCTGGATCAAGCAAAGCGTAAAGCGCGCGTAAATCCGCTTCCGGCTTGAGCGCCAGCGCGTCTTTGACGTTTGACGGCGGCGCACCGGGCTTGCGTGGCGCAAGCCCGGCAAAATTTCGCTCGTAGGGAATATTGATGGCGCCGACGATATGGCCGCCGCGTAGCGCACGCACGTCCTCGCCGTCGAACTCGCGCGGGGTGCGAACATCGAGAATTTGCACTTCCGAGCGATCGAGTTTACTTAGCACCTCGCTGGTTTCAATAGCGATCTCGGGACGTGGCGTGAGGGTCAATTTGATCGAGGTGGGATCGGTCATCTGCGCGGTAATCGGGCGGCCCGCCGTCTTCCAATCGTCGATACCACCGTGGTAGACGCGAACGTTATCGGCGCCGAAATATTGCAAGGCGTACAGTCCAAAATAGGCCGACGGCACGGCCTTGCCAGCGTAGACAATGATCTCCCGCGCGGGATTGAGCCCGACGCTGCCGAAGACTTCTTCGATCGAATCGCGGCCAATGAAATCTTCCGAATTTTCGCTGCGCAGCGCGCGCAACGGATCGCCGATGTTTACCGCGCCGGGAATGTGCCCCTTGCGAAACTCATCCTGCACGCGCGCGTCCCACAAGAGCACGCCGCGCTGTATCGCCTCGGCGACGAACGCCGTGTCGACGATGAGCGCGGGCGCGTCGTCGGCAAGAATCGCGATGGCCGCTTCGTTGAGCTCTTCATCCGCCACGGCCACGCTCGTGAAGGAAAACAGTATCGATAGATATATGAGCGTTTTCATAGCGAGAACATGAGTGAACGATTCACCATTATAAACATCGATGGCCTAGGCGCGCCGTTTTCGAAACTGAAAAATAGTCATGATGGCGAACAGCACAAAACAAATCATCGTCCATTCGGGAATGCTCAAGCGCAAAAAGGTCCAGCCGACTTCCGCGCATTCGCCGGAACCTTGCAAGACGTTTTGAAACACCCGCAGCCACGGCTGCGTTTCCATGAGATAGCTTAGCCCCGGCCCACATTCGGGTACTTGGTCTTTCGGCAAATGCTGCAACCAAACATGCCGCGCCGCGATGCCGCCGCCCGCCAGTGTGGCGACCAGCGCGAGCGACGCATAAGCGCGGTTGCCGCGCGCGCCCGGATTGTGCAGGCCGGCGATCAAAAAAATAATGCCGAGCGCCATCACCGCAACACGCTGAAAAATGCACAGGGCACAGGGATCTTCGCCGAGCTGGTGTTGCAAGTACAAAGCGAACGCGATCAAGCCGGCGCAGCCTAGAAAGCCAAGGAGATAGATCCTGCGGTGGGTAAAAAATATGGCGTGTGAGGTCATCATTCGCAACGATTTCGATAAAAATTAAGGGAACTCTGAATTAGTTAGGAAAAGAGCCCGTCGCCGGGAACGATGCTTGCGCAATGCCACCGCGATCAGCAACATGGATAAGGACAATGCGACGACGACAAAGTTGCCGAAGCGAACATACGGTGTCGCGCCGACAAATCCTTGCGCCATGCCGTCGAGCGCGACGGTGGTGAATTCCGGCGCGCGACGCACGACGCGCCCCTTGTGGTCGATAATGGCCGTGACGCCGGTGTTGGTGGCGCGCAGCATATAGCGGCCCGTTTCGAGCGCGCGCATTTGCGCAATCTGCGCGTGTTGTTGCGGCCCCCAAGAGCGGCCGAACCAACCGTCGTTACTGACGTTGGCGAGCAGCGTCGCTTCGGGCAACTTACGAATGATTTCTTCGCCGAATAAATCTTCATAACAATTCGTCATCGCGATCTTCTGGCCTGCCACATTGAACGGTTTTTGATCAACGGCGCCGGCCGTGAAATCCGCTAACGGCATGTTGAGCAGGTCATCATAAACCCAGCCGATCAACCATTTCAATGGAATAAATTCGCTGAACGGCACGAGATGGGTTTTGCGATAGGTCTGGCGTGGCGACGCACCAAAACTAACAACGCTGTTGTGGTAGATCGTCGGGCCCGTGGTTTCCGGGACGCCAATGAGTAAATCTGCGTTATGCTGTTTCGCGTGCTGGTCGAATTCCGCGAGATACTCCTCCGGCATCTGCTCTAAAAAAACCGGAAACGCCGTCTCCGGCAAAATGATTAACTTGCTTTTGCTCGCCAGGGTGAGATCGCGATAAATCGTCAAAGTCTTCTCAATGGTTTCCGGTTTCCATTTGATGTCTTGGGTGATATTTCCTTGCAAAAGGCTGACGGAAATCGGCGTACCGACGATTTGTGTCCACTCGATCCGCGTAAGGACGTAATTAGCCCCAAACAACATCGCCAGAGCCGTCACCGCCACAAGCGCTGCGCGACCATGCCGCGCGATTATCGCGGCGAACAACGACACGACCAACCCCGCCGCCAGCGCCGTCACCAGTGAAACACCGTAAACCCCGAACAACGGTGCGAACGCGGCGAGCGGGCCATCGGGAACTTGCGCGTAGCCCACGCTCAGCCACGGCAGCCCCGTCAATACCCAGCCGCGCAGCCATTCGAACAATGCCCACAATGCCGGAATCGCGATCATCGTCTGCAGCCCAGCGCGCGCGCCAATCAGCGCTTGGAAAAAACCCACCAATGCCGGAAACGTCGCGAGGATCGCGCTTAATAAAAACGTGCAGAACACGGCGAGTGCCGCGGGCATTCCGCCGAAATCATGCAGGCTGACGTAAATCCAGCGCATACCCGTGCAAAAGAGTCCGAGGCCGAAGGCCAGACCGATGACGGTTGAATCGAATTTAGTTGGATGGCGCTGCCAGAGAACAATCAATCCCGCCAGCGTTACCAACGGCAGCAGGGGTAAATTGAACGGCGCGAAGCTCATCGCCGTCGCGGCGCCAAGCGCTGCCGCTAGGATTGCCGACAATCCTATCCTTCGCGCACTGCCGATCATCCTGTGTTGGAAGATTCGAGGGGCTCGGCCTTGGCGCGATCCACCAACAACACGTGCAGGCGGCGGCTATCGGCGCGCAACACTTGAAAGCTCAGTCCCTTGGATTCGACTTGCTCGCCGCGTTTGGGCATACGGCCGAATAGGTTCACCACCAATCCGCCGACGGTATCGAAATCCTCGTCGCTGAATTCAACGCCCAATTTCTGGTTGAAGTCGACAATTTCCGTCGTCGCTTTAACGCGATAGCGGCCGGTGCGATCAAGGATGATGTTGTCTTCCGCTTCGTCGAAATCGTATTCGTCGTCGATATCGCCGACGATTTGCTCCAGCACATCTTCGATGGTGACTAATCCCGCCACACCGCCATATTCGTCGACGACGATGGCGATGTGATTGCGGTTGGCGCGAAACTCTCGAAGCAAAATATTCAGCCGCTTCGATTCCGGAATGAATACCGCCGGACGCAGCATATCGCGCACGTTGAACTCTTCCTCACCAGCGTAATAGCGCAGCAAATCTTTGGCGAGGAGAATGCCGAGCACATTGTCTTTGTTTTCGTCGACGACGGGAAAGCGTGAATGGGCGGTGCTGATGACGTAAGGAATAAATTGATCGGGTGTCTGACCAATGGAAATCACGTCCATTTGCGAGCGCGGAATCATGATGTCGCGCACTTGCATTTCCGACACCTGCAACACGCCCTCGATCATCGACAGCGCCTCGGCATCGATCAACTCGTTTTCGTGGGCAGTGTTGAGGAGTTTGAGCAACTCCTCACGGTCTTCCGGGGCGCGCAACAAGAACGCCGACAAGCGTTCCATCCAACTAGGTCGGGATTCGTCCATACGCTCTTGAGTTAAAACGATGCGTCACACTACATCGGACACGCGCAAGCGTCAACTTATAGCCTCTTCCTTCGACTTCGACTTCAACTGGAACGTCGATCGTTCCGCGTGTGCGACCAGTTGCCCACGCAATCAGGCTATGACATGTGAAAAACCCATCATCCCGGCGAAAAGGGCAAATTCATCAAAGCCTGCGCGCGCGCACTTTGATCATCCTAAGCGAAGACCCACATCCACCGTATGGAGTTTGATGTCGGCCAATACGCGCCGCTCACCTCTGATGCCATAGACATTATCATCGAGAAGGAATTGCGCCAGAAGTAATAAGCGCCACGCGAGTGCCTGGAGAGCCGCATGGATATTGCCTCTGGCCCTAGGCCACCCCGTCCGAGCATTGCTTATTTTTGTTTCGAGACAATTAACGTCTGCGCGGTGGGCAATAGCGCAGTCACCGTATTGTTCGCCAGCCCCGCTGCTTTGCACATCCGATCGTAGTCGGAAAACCGATACGCGTCGCCCTTTGCCGTTGTGGCAAGCATCACCAGCGCGAAGCTGGCTGATGGCGGCGGCGAGACTCGATCTTCGTTGGGCACGAAGTCGATCGTTGCGACATAGCCTTCCTCGGTGAGCGCGGCGCGCGCTTTTTTCAATAGCGCGACGCAAGTTTGCTCGTCGAAATGATGCAAAAAATTCGGCAGCATGATCACGTCGTAGCGGCCGTCCCAATCGATGTTGAATATATCGCCTGGCAAGGTTTTATGGCGATCGGCCAAACCCATTTGGTGCGCGTTTTTCCGCGCAACCTCAACGACGTCGGCCCAGTCTTGACTCACCAGCTCCACGTTGGGATGTTTTTGCGCCAGCAGAATGCCAAACATGCCATGACCGGCGGCGATGTCCAACACCCGCACTTTCGGTTTGGCCGGAACGCTCAGCAATTCCGCGGCAAGCTTCGCCGGCGCGGCCATCATCGGCACCATCGCCTCGGCGAACTTGACCCAGACCGGATGCTCGGCCTCCATCGTGCCGGCCTGTGACAACGCCGTGCCCCCTTGGCGCACAGCCTGGGTGAGATTGGCGAAACCATCGACCAACGACGGCGAAAACATAAACTCCAAGATGCCACCCATGTAAGCGGGTGAGCTAGGCACGAGGAACGTCGCCGTATCCGGCGTGATGTCGTAGCGGTCGCCTTGCTTGGTTAGAAAGCCGATGAGGGTCAAGTGATCACATAGTATCCGGACACCCCGTTCCGACGCCTGACATTGCTGCGCGATGGCGGATGGCAACGCCGCGCCGGAAGCGATGGCGGCGAAGACATTGAGTTCCACAGCCCTTTGATCGCGGCCGTCTGGTGATAGGCGTTGATGGTTTCGAGGAATCGTTGCGGGGATGGGTCGGCAGATGGGTTTGACATGAGTTGTTCTTGGAATCCTGAGAATGTCTGATTATCGTTTACTTGACTACGTGACGCATCCCGCCCTCATCGAACGGCTCCGGCTTGTAAGCCGAAGCGCGCACTGCAAGTGAGGGTTGCCCCGGATAAGACCTTCCATCGTTTTTTATTGCGGAAAGCACGATAGGTCCATCGCAACCGAAACTGAAATCATCATGAGATCACTCCTCCGTTATTTGGGGAGCGTTTCGCGCAGCGCAGCGAGCTCGCTATCGATGGAAAAATTCTTCGGAAACTCGCGCCCGGCGCGGCGATACCAGTAACGGGCGTTATCGAGATCGCCTTCGAGCACGTGTACGATGCCGTGTATC
>JBKJHT010000073.1:0-4515 GCA_046598945.1 Burkholderiales bacterium
TGTTGGAATATCTCGGTCGCTATACGCACCGCGTGGCGATCTCCAATAATCGTCTGGTCGACTTCGACGGGGACAAGGTCCAGTTTCGCTGGAAGGATTACCGCCACGACTCGCACCATAAGGTGATGTCTTTGGCTGCATCGGAATTTATCCGCCGCTTCTTGTTGCATGTATTACCCAGCGGGTTGCAACGGATTCGGCATTACGGGTTATTGGCGAATCGCCACCGTGCCGAGAAGTTGGTGCGTTGTCGAGAGTTGCTTGCCGTACCGGCGCCGATCATCGTTTTGCCCAATGAACCGCTCGACTATCGCGACCGCTACGAGCAGCTCACCGGCCGGTCGCTGCGTGATTGCCCGCAATGTGGCCAGGGTCATATGGTGTGCATCGAAATCTTCTTGCCGGGCAACCTCGCGCGCGGACCGCCGGGTGAGTCCGGATGAGCTCGACCGCACCAATCTTGCGAAACGTTTTGCGAATAGATTCACAAAGCGCTGGGGTTGCTTTGCACGCCTTGATGAAATGCGCGCTTGCCGCAGGACGTTTGCTCAACACTCGGCGCGTTGTGCCCGTCCGACGTCCGACATCTCGGCGAAAATTCAATCGTCGTGCTGATGTAGTACGTTTCATCGCGCGATCGTTCTTGCACATTGACGCCACCACGTTGATTCAATCCCCATAGCGCCACCGCCCGTGCGGCGATTCAGTCCAACCGGATTTTTAGCCTACCGGTCGCGGCAATCGCTCCGTCTTGCTCATCAATCTCGGCGTGCCGCGTCCGCTACGCTAAAAACGCTCTGCATTATGCTCGGTTCGCAATTATGTAATGTTGAATGCAGTGATCGATGCGACCCTTTGAGTTAGCCAAGCTGAAGCCGAGGCTGGTGGCGCTCTGGCGTTTCTGTAACATGGAAAGCGCCCGCGGTGCCGGCATCGATTGCTTGACATAATTTCACAGGTCTTCCAAGAATTTCAGCAGGGCATCTGACGGACGATATCGGGCCTTCTTGATGGCTGGTGGGCTGAGTGCCTGCAAGGCGCGTTCCTTCATGGCCATGTCAAGTTCAATATAGCCGTGCGTGGTGGCGGTACTTTCATGCCCCAACCATAGCGCGATAACGGTGATGTCGACACCGGACTGCAGAAGATGAAGGGCAACGGTGTGCCGAAAAGCGTGGGGTGTTATATGCCGGCCGCGCAATTGCGGGCATTGACCTTCGGCCTTGCGAACCGCCAACGCAATTCGTTCTGCCACATTGGCACGCGTCATCGGCTTCCCGTGCCGGTTTGGGAGTAAAGGCTGATCTGTTTGCAGACATTGATGTTGCAGCCATTGGCGAATCTGTATGGCAGTCTCACGCCATAGCGGCACGGTGCGTTGTTTGCGCCCCTTGCCATGCAAGCGAACACAGGGTGCGCCGTCGATCGTCACGTCCGCGATGCGAATGCCGATCACTTCGGATACCCGCGCGCCCGTGTTATACAGAACTTGCAGCATGACCCGGTCGCGTTGGCCAAACCAGGTGACCAAGTCGGGCGCCGCAAGTACGGCGCGAATCTCCTCGGGCGACAGGAATCCGAGCGTGGGTTTGTCGAATCGCTTCGACGGAATGGCAAGAATCCGTTGTGCCAGGTGCAGGGCGGGTGGACTTTGCAAGGCAAGGTAACGGCTGAACGAATGTACGGCGGCAAGTCTTGCGTTGCGACTGCGGATGCAATTGTTGCGCACGGATTCCAGATGATCGAGGAATCCGAGGATCAATTCCGCATTGAAGTCGTTAAGGGTGAGATGCGCAGGCGATTTGTGCAGACATTGCTCTGCGTAACCGAACAACAGCCGGAACGTATCCCGGTAAGCTTCGACGGTTCGCGGACTCACGTTGCGCTGCTGCATAAGTCGTTGCAGGAAGAATCGCTGGATAAGCGCCGCGAATTCAGTGGGATTATTGAGCACCGTATTCATTGTCATCGCTCCCGGGCATATTGATGGAAGCGCTCGGCGGCAATGTTCATCAGTTCGGGGATACCGGTGGCGTACCAGTAGGTATCGGCGATGTGCGCATGTCCAACGTAGGTTGACAGAGCAGCAACGGCGCGATCAATCACAATGCCCTGTTCGTAGGAGTGCAAAATGCTATGCACGACAAAGGTGTGCCTCATGTCCTGTAGCCGGTGATACGGGTAATCACCCCGTGGATGCCAGCCAAGTTGCTTACACAGATGACGCAACGCATAGCGGATAGCGCACTGATTAGCCGGCTTGCCGTTGTCAAACAAGAAGAAACGATCACTGCCGGGATGCAAATGGAATCCATCGCGCAACCGCGCATAGGCACTCAGCGCCGCAGCCACGCTTGGATCGCACGGGACGAGTCGGCTTTTATGGAATTTCGCTTCGCGGATCGTGAGCACGGCACGGTCGAGGTCGACATCGCTGCGCGTCAGTTTGATCGCTTCGGATATACGCAATCCCGTTGCGGCGAGCAGCCCGAAGATCGTACGGCACGTGGCCGGGCGTAATCCGTCGGGCGGCATGAGCTGCGTCGTCGCCGCCATCAGCGCAATAATTTCTGTGTCGGTATAGATATGCGGAATCAGGCGACGATGAGCGGGGCCGAACCAGTCCGGCGGCGTAATTTCGGTGCCGAGGTCGAAACGCCGCCAGTATTGGACGAATCCCCGCACCGCTTCCAGACGGCGTCCCCAGGTGATGGGCGTGGAACGTTTCGACACCTTGGCCCATTCGACCACGAGGGCCACGGTAAGGCAGTCATGCGTTCCGGTCTGCTCAACGTACTTGGCAAACTGCCTCAGGATGCCACCTTCTATGGCCAGTTCAAAGCCAAGGCCGTGTCGATAGGCGAGATAGTCTTCGATTCGTTTGCTCCAGCAGGTGGACGCTTTCATGGCCGGCTCCCTGGCCAGGGCAATGAAACAGCGCGCAGCCCGTCCAAATCAACCCGAACATAGTTCATCGTTGATTCCAAGCTTCGATGCCCGAGCACGTCAGCGATGTCCTTCAACGATGCGCCGGCGCGTTGGAGCCGGACGGCGACGGTATGTCGCAGTACATGGGTACTACAAAATTGCTCACTCAGACCGCAGCGAACATACGCATAGCGCATGGCGCTGCGGACACCGGCGACATGCAGCGGAGTACCAACGGGGGCTTCATGGTGCACAAACAAGATGCGGCTGGTAGTCGCTGGGCGTCCATGGCGCAAATAGCGGGCGATGGCTGCACCGGTTTGCCAAGGCAATGGCAACTGCAGAATACGCCGGCCTTTGCTGTTGGAAACTGACAGTATTCCGCTTCGCCAATCCACCGATTCGATCGTTAGATGGGCGACTTCGCACCCCCGTAATCCAAGATCAATCAGACAGCGGGCGATGGCGTAATCCCGCTGACCGATCGGCTTGGCCAAATCGAATGCTTGCACGAAACACGCCAGTTGAATATCGCTCAACGCCTTGGGAAGGGTATTTCGCGACCAGTCTGCGAGAACCGGTAATGCCGCGATCAAATGCCGCGTTTCATCCCCTTGCAATGCGCGGAATCTCAGGTAACTCTTGAGACTGGCGCGGATCACGCCGAGCGATGCGGGTCGCCAACGCTTGGCGTAATCCATCACGCATCGTTCGATATCCGACGGGGTGACGCAGCCAATGTCCACCGCGCACGTTCCGAATTGCTGTTCCAAAAAGTCACTGACATGCTTCAATCGATAATAAACCGTCGTCGTTTCCGCAAAGCCGCAAATCTCTAAAAGATAGCGTCGAAATTGCTTAAGCTCACAGGACACTGGCGCCGAACTCGCCGGCACCTCGCAGGCGTAGCCCTGTTGCCGCAATACCGCGAGCAAATGCTTGAGCGCTGGACGAACGTTGGTGATATGGCAAGGGCGCGGCGCCGGACAATCGCAGCTGGGTAGGTGGTCATGGATAAAACGGTTGATCACTGTCTCATTGATCTGGTCTAATCCAACGCCTCCCATTCCGCCCCAATAGGCAAAGTGCGTGATGGCTTTCAGATACGCTCGAACCGTGTTATCGGCGTAGCGCCGGGTGCGCAAATGATGAACGTAGGCGGTAGCCAGCGGACTCAGTAAGCCATCGACCAGCCATTCGCGGCGAACGAGGCTCGCTATCACGAAATCTTCGGATTCTTCGGACATGGTGTACTCCTGACGGGTTGTTGAACCGACAGGAAACCATGATTTTTAGGTAAAGTTCAGGCCGGCGGTGAATACCGGCAACGCCAATGGACAGAAGGCAAACCTACGAAATTGAAGCGGCAAGGCGTACATAATTGCGAACCGAGCATAACGGCGTTTAGGTAAAATTTTACCTAAAGGCAAAAATTGGCTGTTTGCGGGTTCCGATGCCGGCGGTGAACGCGCTGCGGCGATTTATAGTTTGATCGGCACGGCGAAATTGATCGGCTTAAATCCTGAGGCGTATCTCACCTACGTCCTGGAACATATCGCCGAGCATCCAATCAAGCGCGTTAAAGAA
>JBKJHT010000105.1:0-31728 GCA_046598945.1 Burkholderiales bacterium
AATGACAAGGCGCGTGGCTTTGTCTATTTAAAGCGCCAAGTTTCGCCGGAACTGGCGGCCACGGTGACGGCGCTTGATATTCCCGGCGTCTTTTTGCGCCGTGAGTACCGGCGTTACTACCCCGCCGGCGAAGTGATGGCGCATGTCCTGGGCTTCACCGGAATCGACGACAAGGGCCAAGAGGGACTGGAACTAGCATTCCAAAACTCCCTGGCTGGCTTGCCGGGCGCCAAGCGCGTGATTAACGATCGCGCCGGCCATGCGGTGGAGGACGTCGAAAGCATCAAGCTGCCGCAGGACGGCAAACCACTCACGCTTTCGATCGATAGCAAGATTCAATACCTGGCTTACCGCGAGCTGCGTGATGCGGTGAGTATCCATCGCGCCAAAGCGGGCTCGATCGTGGTTCTGGATGTTCAAAGCGGCGAAGTCGTTGCGCTTGCCAGCCTACCTGACTACAACCCGAATAATCGGCTGAGCGTGAAGCCGGCGCTGATTCGCAACCGGCCGGTCATCGATATGTTTGAACCTGGTTCAACGCTCAAGCCATTCACTATCGCTGCCGCCCTGGAGGTTGGGAAAATCACGCCGAACACGGTGATTTCGACAGCGCCCGGTTTTCTGAAGATCGGTGACCGTACTATTCACGATGCTCATCCGCAAGGCGAACTGACGGTCGCGCAAGTAATCCAAAAGTCTAGCAATGTCGGATCGGCGAAGATCGCGTTGTCGCTACCGGCGCAAGCGATGTGGACGATGTTCAATCAGGTCGGATTCGGTACCTTGCCCAATTCCGGTTTGCCCGGTGAAGCAAGCGGAAAAGTGCGGCCATTCAAGACCTGGCGGCCGATTGAGCAGGCCACCATGTCCTACGGACACGGTATTTCCGTAAGTCTGTTGCAGCTGGCGCGCGCTTATGTCGCGTTTGCCAGTGGCGGCGAGATTCGCCCCGTCACGTTATTGAAATCCGATGCCCTCGTCGAGGGTAAGCGCGTTATCTCTGAACGTACCGCACGAGCGGTGACGGCAATGCTGGAAATGGCCGTGCAGCCGGGCGGTACCGCGCCGAAAGCGCAAGTGCCGGGTTATCGCGTCGCAGGAAAAACCGGCACCGCACATAAGCAAATCGGTTCTCGCTATGCGGAGGATCGATACGTATCGTCGTTTGTCGGTTTCGCGCCGGTGTCCGCACCACGCTTTGTGATCGCGGTGATGATCGATGAGCCGTCGGCTGGCCAATACTACGGCGGCGCGGTTGCCGCCCCGGTCTTTTCAAAGGTGATGGGTTACGCGCTACGTAGCTTGGCCGTGCCGCCCGATGCGCCGCTGAAGGAGTGGTCCGATCCCGTATTTAGTGCGCCTGAAATTAAGGAAGAAGCCTAGCCGTGTCCATTCTGCAGCAATTCGAACATCTCGGTACACGCATTACTCGCCTCACCGCCGATAGCCGGAAAGTGACGCCAGGCGTGGCTTTCGCGGCATACCCTGGCGAACGGCAAGATGGGCGTGCCTTTATACCGCAAGCGATTGAGCGCGGCGGCGATGCGGTGTTGTGGGAGCGCAAGAATTTTCGCTGGCATCCGGATTGGGCAATCGCCAACGTCGGTGTGGATCAACTGCGCGATCACGTCGGAGAAATCGCCAGCGCCGTGTACGGTCATCCGTCGGAACGGCTATGGATACTTGGCGTAACCGGGACGAACGGGAAAACCTCCGTTAGCCATTGGTTAGCACAATGCTTATCGGCATGCGGCAAGCAAACGGCGGTCATGGGCACGCTAGGTAACGGCTTTCTCGATGCGCTCGTACCTGCGGTGAACACCACGCCCGACGCCATTGAGTTGCAAGAAGGCTTGGCTACTTACTGCGACCAAGGCGCGCACGGTGTAGCAATGGAAGTGTCATCCCACGGATTGGCCCAGGGCCGCGTGAATGGTGTGCGGTTCGACGTGGCGCTGTTCACCAATCTCTCGCGCGACCATCTCGACTTCCACGGCGACATGCAAAGCTACGCAGCGGCAAAAGCAAAGTTGTTCGATCTGCCGGGGCTTTGTTACGCCGTGGTGAATCTTGATGACCCTTTTGGCAGGACGCTGGTAAAGCGGCTCGAAGCGAACAAAGTGCCGGCTATCGGTTATACGATCGGCGCCGATCGCTCCCCAATTTCAACCACACTTCAGGCACACAATCTGCAATTTTCCGGTGAGGGACTGGCGTTTGAAGTTAGCAGCACCTGGGGCGGTGGCGTTGTCAAGGCGCCGGTATTCGGCCGCTTCAATGCCTACAACGTCCTCGCCGTTTTGGGCGGGTTGATTGCCAGCGACGTCGAGTTCGACGTGGCGGCAGAGCGAATGGCTCACCTCAAACCGGTACCGGGACGCATGCAACGTTTGGGCGGCGGACAACAGCCCTTGATCTTAGTTGACTATGCCCATACGCCAGATGCCCTGGAGAAAACACTGATCGCGGCGCGTGAACTAGCCGCCGCCGGAAAGCTCGTGTGCGTCTTCGGCTGCGGTGGCAATCGCGATAAAGGCAAGCGTCCCGCCATGGGTGAAATCGCCGAGCGGCTGGCAGACCAAGTGATTCTCACCAGCGACAATCCGCGCGACGAAGAGCCGCAAGTTATTTTGGACGAGATTCGCGCTGGCATGATACGTGATTGCCAAATTGTTCCAGATCGCGCCGCAGCCATCGCCCAAGCGGTAGCGCAAGCCCAAGCAGGCGACGTGATTCTGATCGCCGGCAAGGGGCATGAAAATTACCAAGAATTTCGCGGCATCCGTACCCCATTCAGCGACCTGGATGTCGCGGCGCGGGTGTTGGGAGATATCACATGATGACTTTGCTGGAAGCGGCGCAAGCGATCGGGGCGTTGGCCTCGGGGCCGAATGTGCCATTCGTTGGCGTGAGTACCGACAGCCGTAGTGTTGCCCAGGGCGACCTCTTCATCGCTCTAAAAGGTGAGCGCTTCGATGGTCATGAATATATTCGCACGGCGTCGAGTTTCGGCGCCGTCGCAGCGATGGTCGACCAGAGTTGGACGGGTCAAGATCTTGGATTGCCGTTGCTGCGTGTCGACGATACTCGTCTAGCGCTCGGCCGACTCGCGCAAGCCTGGCGCGAGTTGAACAACACGCCGCTGGTCGCCATCACCGGAAGCAATGGCAAGACGACGCTGAAAGAAATGGTCGCCGCGATCCTGCGTGCAGAGATGTGGGGCGACGGCCCCGGCGAAGGGCAGGATGCGCTGTTGGCCACGGAAGGCAACCTCAACAATGACATCGGTGTGCCGCTGACCTTACTCAAACTGCGAGCGCGACATCGCTATGCGGTGATCGAGATGGGTATGAATCATCCCGGTGAGATCGAATATCTGTCGCGCATGGCCAGTCCCGATATCGCGGTGATCAACAACGCGCAGCGGGCGCATCTAGGTTTGCTCGGTACTGTCGAGGCAGTCGCCCATGCCAAAGGGGAAATCTTTACTGGCCTGCGCAGCAATGGCATCGCCATTATTAATGCGGATGATCCGCACGCGTATGTTTGGCGCGAATTGACCGGCAGCCGCAAACGCATTGAATTCGCTCTGTCACAGCCGGCAACGGTATCGGCTCGCTACAGTTTGACGGCGTTTGGTAGCCAAATCGATTTTCTGACGCCACAAGGGGAAATTTCAACTCAGTTGCAAGTTCCTGGCGCCCATAACGTGCGCAACGCGCTTGCCGCTTGCACCGTTGCCGTTGCGTTGGGCGTAAAACCGGTCAGCGTCAGCGCCGGCTTACGCGCATTCGCCGGTGTGAAAGGGCGCATGCAACGTAAGAGCGGAACGCACGGCGCAATCTTGATCGATGATACCTACAACGCTAATCCGGATTCGGCCATGGCCGCACTCGATGTCTTGGCACAATTCCAGGGAATGAAAATATTTGTCCTTGGCGATATGGGAGAGGTCGGTCCGGACAGCAATGCGATGCATACGGCGATCGGACAATATGCCAAGGATCTGGGCATCGACCGCTTGTTTAGCTTGGGTGAACTGTCCCACCAAGCGGCAGCGAAATTCGGCAATGGCTCGGCGCTGTATGTTCGCGCTGAAGATTTGATCGCAAACTTGCGGCCCTTGCTCAAAGCGGACGTCACTGTCCTCATCAAGGGCTCGCGCTTCATGCACATGGAGCGCGTGGTGGATGCGCTCGCCGCGGAACCGGCGCGCAACTAACCATGCTCCACGCACTCGCACAATATCTGGCCCAGGACGTTCGCGCGTTTAACGTCTTCGGCTACATTACATTGCGTGCGGTGTTGGCGAGCATGACGGCCTTAGCCATTTCGTTTTTCGTCGGGCCGACGATGATCCGAAAACTTACTAACTATAAGATCGGACAATCGGTACGCGACGACGGTCCGCAAACCCATTTGATCAAAGCTGGTACGCCAACCATGGGCGGCGCGCTTATTCTGGTCGCCATCGCCATCACCACCTTGCTGTGGGCTGATCTGCGCAATCACTATGTCTGGATCGTACTGCTGACTACGCTCGGCTTTGGCGTGGTCGGCTGGATCGACGACTATCGAAAAGTCGTTCATCGCAATCCAAAAGGGTTGTCGGCAAAATCCAAGTTTCTCGGCCAGTCCATTGTTGCCTTTATCGCCGGCGCTTATCTTGCCTTTAGCGCCGAGCTACCGGCGCAGACTGAGTTGATCGTCCCATTTTTTAAAACCGTCGCCATTCCGCTTGGTGCAATCGGTTTCATTTTTCTGACTTATTTCGTGGTCGTCGGCACAAGCAATGCGGTGAACTTGACCGACGGCCTGGATGGTCTAGCCATCATGCCCACCGTGATGATCGGTAGCGCACTCGCCATATTTGCGTATGTGGCGGGGAACGCTGTTTTCGCGCGCTATCTCGGTTTGCCACATATTCCCGGCGCCGGGGAATTGTCCGTGTTTTGCGCGGCGATCGCCGGCGCCGGATTGGGTTTTCTGTGGTTCAACGCCTATCCGGCGGAAGTGTTTATGGGCGATGTCGGCGCGTTGGCATTGGGTGCGGCGCTAGGCGTGACCGCCGTGATCGTGCGCCAAGAAATCGTACTTTTCATCATGGGTGGCGTATTCGTGGTCGAGACCCTGTCCGTGATGATCCAGGTGACGTACTTTCGTTATACCAAGCGCAAATATGGAGCCGGCAGGCGAATTTTTTTGATGGCGCCGTTGCATCATCACTTTGAACAAAAGGGCTGGAAAGAGAATCAAGTCGTCGTGCGGTTTTGGATCATCACCATGATGCTGGTGCTTTTTGGCCTGTCCACTTTGAAGCTGCGCTGAGGATATGGCACACGCGATAGCGGACAAACGTTGGCTAGTGCTTGGGCTCGGTGAAACCGGCTTGTCGCTTACACGCTGGTTGTGTCGCCACGGCGCCAAAGTGCGCGTGGCCGACACCCGCGACGATCCACCCCACGCAACTAAGCTGACGCGGGATTTCCCGGCCATCGATCTGGTGACGGGAGACTATGCAGCGGCCACGTTTGCCGATGTCGATGCTATTGCCATTAGTCCTGGCGTGCCCTTGCGCGAACCAGCCGTTAGGGCGGCTGTTTCAAGAGGCATACCCGTTGTTGGCGACGTGGAACTATTTGGTCAGGCGCTCGCTGCTAAGGCTAATCGCCCTAGAGTCATTGGCATCACTGGTTCAAATGGTAAGTCGACGGTAACGACCATGGTGGGCGATATGTGTAAATCCGCCGGACTCAACACCGTCATCGCCGGCAATATCGGTTTGCCGGTGTTAGACGCGTTGTTCGCGGCGGAGGAAGCCGAGTCGTCATCCGCGCCCGACTGCTACATACTCGAATTGTCCAGTTTTCAACTGGAAACAACGTCGAGCCTTGCCTTCGACGCGGCGAGCGTTTTAAACGTTACCGAGGATCATCTTGATCGCTACGACGGGATGGCGGACTACGCAGCGGCCAAGGCGCGCGTATTTAATCACTGTCGCCATCAAGTACTAAACCGGGACGATCATTTTAGTGTCGCGATGCGAAACAGTTCGGGTGGCGTATCTTATTTCGGCCAATCGGCGCCGCTCGGCGCGGATCACTTCGGGCTGCTTTCGACGCAAAGTGAATACTGGTTGGCGCACGATCAGACGCCGCTTCTGGCTGTCGCGGATCTTCCCCTTGCGGGTGGCCACAATGCCGCGAATGCGCTCGCAGCCTTGGCCTTGGCGCGGGCGATTGATCTTCCGTATGCGCCGTTGTTAGACGCATTGAAGCGTTTTCGCGGTTTGCCTCATCGCGTGGAAAAAGTCATGGACATTGGCGCGGTCGGTTTTTACGACGACTCAAAAGGCACGAATGTCGGCGCCACCGTCGCGGCACTGAATGGCATGAAGGAAAAGGTGGTGCTCATCGCCGGTGGTGACGGCAAGGGCCAAGATTTCTCGCCTTTGAATGACGCCGTGGCAAAACATGCGCGCGCCGTTGTGCTGATTGGCCGTGACGCGGAATTGATCGCCTCCGCTATCGCGACCAGCGGGGTTGCGATGCTACGCGCTAAGAGTATGGACGAGGCGGTGAAACTATCGTTGCAGGTGAGCGAGCCGGGTGATCGCGTATTGCTGTCGCCCGCCTGCGCCAGTTTTGATATGTTCAACAACTATGCTCATCGGGCGCAAGTGTTCGTCGATGCCGTGCGTTCGTTGGCGGCCGCGCAGCGATCCGTCGGCAATGGGACGGCCTGACATGTTCTATACCGCAACTCGCCCACAACGTCCGGAATACGATCCCTCGCTGGTTTGGGCTACCGCGTTGTTGTTGGCGTTGGGATTGGTGATGGTGTACTCGGCGTCAATCGTTGGCGCTGAAGGAAGCCGTCACACGGGCTTTCGGAGCACCTATTTTTTGTTTCGCCATGGCGTGTATGTGGCGATCGGTGTCGCTGCGGCGATTGCCGCGTTCCAATTGCCTTTGCGTATGTGGCAGCAAGTCGCGCCGTATGCATTCCTCGGCGGCGTCGTGCTGTTGTTACTGGTATTGGTTCCCGGAATAGGTCGCGATGTAAACGGCAGCCGCCGCTGGATCGGTCTGGGTATTCTGAATCTGCAACCGTCCGAGCTGGTGAAATTTTTCGCCGTGTTGTACGCCGCCGACTATACCGTGCGCAAGGCGGCGTTAATGGATAGTTTTAAGAAAGGCTTCTTGCCGATGCTCGGCGTGATGCTGTTAACCGGCGGCTTATTACTACGCGAACCGGACTTCGGCGCCTTCGTGGTGATTGTGACGATCGCCATGGGAATATTGTTTTTAGGCGGGATGAACTGGCGTTTATTTGCCGGGCTGATCGTTATGTCCAGCATTGGCTTTGTGCTCTTAGTGTTGATGTCGCCCTACCGCATGCAGCGCGTGCTCGGTTTTATGGATCCTTGGGCTGATCCCTTCGGCAAAGGCTATCAATTAAGTCATGCGCTGATCGCCTTCGGCCGCGGCGAATGGTTTGGCGTGGGCTTGGGCGCGAGCGTGGAAAAATTGATGTATTTGCCCGAAGCCCATACCGATTTTCTGTTAGCCGTAATCGGCGAAGAACTGGGTTTTGTCGGCGTTTGCCTGGTGTTGGCACTTTTCGTTTTCCTCATCTATCGGGCCTTTAGGATTGGCCAGCAATCGGCTTCTCTTGAGCGCTATTTTTCCGCGTTGGTTGCCCAGGGCATCGGTTTGTGGCTCGCGGTGCAGGCGGCGACCAATATTGGCGTCAACATGGGCGTGTTGCCGACCAAAGGGTTGACCTTGCCACTACTGAGTTTCGGCGGCAGCGGCATCGTCACCAACTGCATCGCGCTGGGTGTTCTACTGCGGATCGATTGGGAAAACCGTCAGTTGATGAAAGGCATTACGCTTTGACGCCCACCATTCTGATCATGGCGGGCGGCACCGGCGGGCATATCTTTCCGGCGCTGGCGGTTGCCGACCGGCTCAAACTCGACGGTTGGCGCATCGTCTGGCTGGGAACGCGCAACGGCATGGAAGCCGATGTCGTGCCGAAACGCGGTTATCCGATGGAGTTCATCGCGTTTTCTGGCGTTCGCGGTAAGGGTTTGCTGCGCATGCTGACTTTGCCATTCACGTTGCTGCGTGCCTTTTGGCAAGCGGCGCGCATCATTCGTAAACTCAAACCCGATGTGGTGCTCGGCGTGGGCGGTTATGTCACCTTCCCCGGCGGCATGATGGCGTCCTTGCTCAATCGGCCGTTGACCATCCATGAGCAAAACTCAGTCGCGGGCCTAAGCAATCGTGCGCTTGCCGTCGTTGCCGATCGCATACTCACCGGCTTCCCGCGTGCGTTCGAGGTGAGGATCAGCAGCCCGATCGCAAAATGGTTGAAGCCCAATGCGAAGGTGGAGTGGACCGGCAATCCGGTTCGCGCAGAGATTGTTAGTTTGCTCGAACCGGCACAGCGTATCAAACAACGCAGCGATCGCTTAAGCGTGTTGGTGGTGGGTGGCAGCTTGGGTGCTCAAGTGTTGAACGATGTAGTTCCCAAGGCTTTGGGTTTATTGGATGTGGCGCGGCGCCCGCGGGTCGTCCATCAAGCCGGAATGAAACATATCGAGGCACTAAAAGCGGCTTACGCAGCGGCCAGCGTGGAAGCAGATATTCGGCCCTTTATCGACGATATGGCCGCCGCCTACAGCGATTGTGATTTGCTGATCTGCCGTGCCGGTGCGCTCACCGTTGCGGAAATTTGTGCGGTGGGTATCGCCAGCGTGCTGGTGCCGTTTCGCCATGCGGTCGATGATCACCAAACGGGAAACGCGCGTTTTCTCAGTGACGTCGGCGCGGCGGTGCTTATTCCGCAATTGGAACTGACGCCACAGCGCTTGGCCGATCTGATTAAGCGTTTCACTCGTGACCAATTGCAACAGATGGCGACCAAAGCGCGAGCGTTGGCAAAGCCCGATGCCACCGAGCAAGTGGCCAAAGTTTGCATGGAATTGGCGCATGCAGCATAGAGTTAAAAAAGTTCATTTTGTCGGCATCGGTGGCGCTGGAATGAGCGGCATCGCCGAGGTGATGCTGACCCAGGGTTTTCAGGTTAGCGGTTCAGATTTGGGCAGCAATGCGGCCACGCGTCGGCTCGAATCGCTCGGCGCGCGCGTTATTCAGGGCCATGGCGCGGAAAATATTCAGGATGCGGATGTGGTGGTTGTCTCCACCGCCGTTAAGCCCGATAACGCGGAAGTTGTCGCGGCGCGGGAGCGGCATATTCCCATTGTGCCGCGCGCCATGATGTTGGCGGAACTCATGCGTTTAAAGCAGGGCATTGCCGTCGCCGGCACCCACGGCAAAACCACCACCACGAGCCTGATCGCGAGCATCCTCGCGGAAGCGAAGATGGATCCGACGTTCGTGATCGGCGGGCGCTTGGAGGCGACAGGTGCGAACGCGCGTCTGGGCAGTGGCGAGTTCATTGTTGTCGAAGCGGACGAATCCGACGCATCGTTTTTGTACTTGCAACCGGTGCTGGCCGTGATCACCAATATCGATGCCGACCACATGGAGACCTACGGTCACGACTTCGAAAAACTAAAATCCGCGTTCGTCGATTTTGTCGGGCACCTGCCGTTTTACGGACTTGCGGTGTTATGTTCCGATGACGCCCATGTGAATGCCATTATCCCGCGCATCAGCAAACCGGTGATGACCTACGGCACGTCAGAGCAAGCGCGCGTGCGCGCGACCGATATTCGCGCCGATCAAGGGCGCATGCATTTCAATGTCGCGATCAGTGATCCGCGCCTCAACGCCAGTTCGAACTTTTTTTCCGTCACGCTGAACTTGCCCGGTAATCACAACGTGCTGAACGCGTTAGCCGCCATTGCAGTTGCATTGGAGGTAGGTGTCGAAGGCGACGCGATCGTCAAAGCCTTGGCGGATTTCAAAGGTGTGGGGCGGCGCTTTCAACATTACGGCGAAATCCCGTTATCGGCCGGTGGCTCGTTTTTGTTGGTCGATGACTATGGCCACCATCCGGTTGAAATGGCCGCGACCATTGCCGCCGTGCGTGGTGCCTACCCGGAGAAGCGCATGGTGCTTGCCTTCCAGCCACATCGCTATTCGCGCACGCGCGATGTGTTTGAAGATTTCGTGAAAGTGTTATCGACTACGGATGTATTGCTACTGACCGAAGTTTACGCGGCGGGCGAGGCGCCGATCGTTGCCGCCGATGGCCGCGCGCTGGCCCGCGCGGTGCGTTTGGCGGGCCGGGTTGAACCGCTGTTTGTCGATCAAGTACAAGAATTACCGCAAATCATCATGACGATGGCGCAAGCCGGCGACATTGTACTGACCATGGGGGCCGGTTCGATTAGCCAGGTTCCCGGGCAGCTCGCCCAATCTCTACCGGCCCCCTCGAAGGCAGCGCTGCGATGACCCAAGTCAAGCATAAGGCGTTTGATTTTTCCGTGCGCGGCGAGGTGCGTTACCAGGAGTCGATGCGTCGCCACACCAGTTGGCATGCGGGCGGCTACGCCCAACGTGCCTATGTGCCGTTTGATTTGCCGGATCTATCGCGGTTCCTGCGCGGTTATTCATCGGATGAGCCCGTCACCATGATCGGAATGGGCAGTAATTTGCTGGTTCGCGATGGTGGCTTGCGCGGCACGGCCGTGTTGTTGCATCGCGCGTTGAATGAAACTCGACTATCCACGACCGCCAACGGCGGCGGCGTTATCTACGCCGAGGCGGGCGTGGCCGCGCCCAAGATCGCGAAGTTTGCCGGAAGAAACCAGTTGGATGGAGCGGAATTTTTTGCCGGTATTCCCGGCACTATTGGCGGTGCGATCGCGACGAACGCTGGATGTTATGGCGCCGAAACTTGGGATTTCATCGTGTCGGTCACGACGGTGGATCGCATGGGGCGGCTGCGTGAGCGAAGTCCCGAAGACTATGAGATCAGCTACCGCAGCGCAAAGCTGAAATCCAATAATGCCTCGACCGAAACGGGGACGGCCGCGAAGGCGGCTTCAGAAGAATGGTTTACCGCCGCACATTTTTCATTTCCACCCGGTGAAACGTTAGCCTCGGAACGAAAAGTCAAAGAACTTCTTGATCGACGGCTGGCGACACAACCGTTCGGCCAACCCAATGCCGGATCGGTTTTTCGCAATCCGATCGGCCATCATGCGGCGCGCTTGATCGAAGCCTGTGGCCTGAAGGGGCTCACTATTGGCGGCGCGCAGGTTTCAACCAAACACGCCAATTTCATTGTGAATCTTGGCACGGCAACGGCCGCCAACATCGAGAATTTGATCGATAAGGTTCAGTTGGTCGTGAAACATCAGCAAGGCGTCGAGATGGAACGTGAAGTCCAGATTATTGGTGAGAGGGCCTAGACAAATGAGCCAGTTCGGAAAAGTCGCGGTGTTGTTAGGCGGTAAGTCGGCGGAACGCGAAGTTTCGCAAATGAGCGGCGCGGCGGTGCTTGAGGCCTTGCGTAGTCGTGGCATCGACGCCCATGGTTTCGATCCGGCGCAGCGCCCACTGGAAGATTTGCTGCGCGAAGGATTCGCGCGTGCGTTCATTGCGCTACACGGCCGCTATGGTGAGGATGGCACGGTCCAAGGCGCACTGGAGCTGCTCAATATTCCCTACACCGGCAGCGGCGTGATGGCCTCGGCGCTGGCGATGGATAAGTGGCGCACCAAGCTCGTTTGGCAAGCGGTGGGGATACCGACGCCGCGTTTCGAAATGCTCACCGGCGCGAGCGATTTCGCTGCGGTGGTTGCACAACTCGGTTTGCCGATTATTGTGAAACCGTCACGAGAAGGATCGACGATCGGGCTCACCAAAGTCACCCAGGCCGACCAGTTAGAAGCGGCTTTCCACCTCGCGGTCAAACACGATGCGATGGTGCTGGCGGAGCAGTTTATGTCCGGCTCGGAACTCACGGCGTCGATTTTAGGTGATACGACCTTGCCGCTTATCCGCATCGCGGCCGCCAGTGGTTTGTACGATTACCACGCGAAATATTTCGCCGACGACACGCAGTATTTTTGTCCTAGCGGTTTGCCGTCGGCGCAGGAGCAGGTGTTGCAAACCCTCGCCTTGCGCGCGTTTCAAATCGTTGGTTGTAGCGGTTGGGGTCGCGTCGACATCATGCTGGATCAGAGCGGCGCGCCGCATTTGCTTGAAGTCAATACGTCACCGGGTATGACCAGCCACAGCTTGGTGCCGATGGCGGCGAAAGTCCACGGCTTAGCGTTTCCCGATTTAGTCATTCGCATATTGGAATCTGCCCATGTCGGATAGGCAGCGCGACAAGCGTAAGCCGCCACCCGGGCTCGTTCCCGGTGTGAGTTACGGTCGCGGCAGTATGGGGCGATCAAGTTCCGCGTCGATCGAATCGATTCCTATCGCACGCTGGTTTACCGCGGCGCGGATGAACGGGCTGGCCAATTACCTGCTGCTGCTCTGCGCGCTGCTGGCGCTGTTTGCGGCGTTCAGATGGATTGGCGCCAGCGCCATGTTTAGACTGCAACACGTATTTGTCAGCGCACCATTGCAACAGGTAGATGAGGCGGTATTAGGTGGCGTGATGCGCTCACTGCGCGGCGATTTGTTGAGCGTGGATTTGGATCAAGCCCATGCCAACGTTGCCAAGCTGTCGTGGGTACGGCGTGTCGAAGTGCGCCGCGAATTTCCCGATCGGCTGTATGTCGCCATCGAAGAGCACGAACCCCTTGGCGGTTGGGGCGATGAGGCGCTGATCAATACCCATGGAGAAGTGTTCGAGGCAGACTATCGCGGCGTGTTGCCGCGCTTTTCCGGGCCCGATGGCAGCCAACACGATGTGGTCGATTTCTATAAGCGCAGCAAATCCGCGCTCGCGCCACTCGGTCTTACACCGCTTGCCGTCAACCTTTCGCCGCGGCGCGCCTGGCGCGTCACGTTGGATAACGGATTAACCCTGGAACTGGGGCGTGAGCAAATCGACGATCGCCTTGCGGTGTTTGCACGGGCGTATCCGACCGCACTCGCGCAACTCGCGGGGCGCGCCGGCACGATCGATTTGCGCTACGACGGCGGATTTGTCCTAAAAGCCGGCTTGGGTAAAGGACTTATTAAGAAAGAACGCGAGCAAGGCCACAAAGGATGATCAGCAAAACTCGGGAGTACAAAAATCTAATCGTCGGTCTGGACATCGGAACGTCCAAGATTGTCGCGATTGTAGCGGAGGTGACGCCGGAGGGACGGCTCGAAATTATCGGCATGGGCAGTCATCCATCACGCGGACTGAAAAAAGGCGTGGTGGTGAATATCGAAACCACGGTGAATGCCATTCAGCGCGCGTTGGAAGAAGCGGAGCTGATGGCCGATTGCAAGATCCGCGAAGTGATTACCGGTATTGCGGGTAGCCATATCAAAAGTTTCAACTCTCATGGCATGGTCGCGATCAAGGATAAAGAGGTCGCGCAGGCGGATGTTGATCGTGTAATCGAAACGGCGCGCGCCGTGTCGATACCGATGGATCAGCAGATCCTGCATATTCTGACGCAAGAGTTCGTCATCGACGGTCAGGAAGATGTGCGCGAGCCGCTCGGCATGGCGGGCGTGCGTCTGGAAGTGAAGGTTCATATTGTCACCGGCGCCGTTAGCGCCGGACAGAACATCATGAAGTGCGTGCGCCGCTGCGGCCTTGAGGTGCGCGACCTGATTTTGCAGCCATTGGCTTCGGCCATGGCGGTGTTGTCGGAAGACGAAAAGGATCTTGGCGTGTGCCTGGTCGACATCGGCGGCGGCACCACCGACATCGCTGTATTCACCGAAGGCGCGATTCGCCATACCGCCGTGATTCCCATCGCCGGCGATCAAATCACCAACGACATCGCGATGGCGCTGCGCACACCGACCAAAGACGCGGAAGACATCAAAGTGGCGCACGGCTGCGCCCTGCGTCAGTTGGCGAGTACAGAAGAGAGCGTCGAAGTGCCTGGTGTCGGCGAGCGCAGCGCGCGGCAATTGTCGCGTCAGACCTTGGCGGAAGTGATCGAGCCGCGGGTGGAAGAACTCTACTCGCTGGTGCAAGCCGAGCTACGTCGCAGCGGATTCGAAGAGCTGATGTCCTCGGGCATTGTCCTGACGGGCGGCTCCGCCATCATGCAAGGCATGGTGGAGTTGGGCGAAGAAGTGTTTCACATGCCGGTTCGATTGGGGATACCCAACTACGCCGGCGGACTGGCGGAGGTGGTGAAGAGTCCACGTTATTCGACCGGGGTTGGTTTGTTATTGGCTGGTCATGAGCAACATAAGCGCAATCAAATCATCAAGCTTTCAACGAGTTCGTTTCAGCAGATTCTGGAGCGGATGAAGGATTGGTTCAAAGGAAATTTTTAGGCATTGAATTTAGTTAACTTACGGAGGATGTAACCATGTTTGAAATCATCGAAAATCAATTGCAAGACGCCACGATTAAAGTTATCGGCGTAGGTGGCTGCGGCGGCAACGCGGTGGATCATATGATCAACAACGGCGTATCGGGCGTGGAGTTCATCTGCGCCAACACGGACGCGCAAGCGTTGAAACGCAGCCAAGTGAAGAACGTTATCCAGCTTGGCGGCGGGTTAACCAAGGGTTTGGGGGCGGGGGCGAATCCAGAGATTGGCAAGCAAGCGGCCGAAGAAGATCGCGAACGCATTTCCGAGGCGATTCAGGGCGCCGATATGTTATTCATCACGGCCGGAATGGGCGGTGGCACCGGAACCGGCGCTGCGCCCGTGGTGGCGCAGATTGCCAAGGAACTGGGCATTCTCACCGTTGCGGTCGTGACCAAACCGTTTGCCTTTGAAGGTAAGCGCATGCGCGTCGCACAGGCGGGAATCGAAGCGCTGTCGCAGTACGTCGATTCACTGATCATTATCCCGAACGACAAACTCATGGAAGTTTTGGGCGAAGATGTCGGTTATCTTGACGCCTATAAGGCGGCGAACGACGTGCTACGCGGCGCCGTTGCCGGTATCGCAGAAGTAATCAATTGCCCAGGCTTAGTGAATGTCGACTTTGCGGACGTGAAAACCGTTATGTCGGAAATGGGTGTCGCAATGATGGGATCAGCCCAAGCCGCCGGCATCGATCGCGCCCGCATGGCGGCGGAGCAAGCCGTCGCCAGCCCGTTGCTCGAAGATGTGAACTTGTCCGGCGCGCGTGGCGTGTTGGTTAATATCACGGCCGGTCAGACCATGAAGCTCAAGGAAGTTCATGAAGTGATGAATACCATTCGCGGCTTCACCGCCGACGATGCGACGGTGATTTTTGGTAGCGTGATCGATCCGGATATGGGCGATAACCTGCGCGTGACCATCGTGGCAACAGGTTTGGGTGGTGTGTTGGCGCGTAGCCAGGCCAAGCCGTTTGCCGTGGTCAAGAACGGTACGGATAATTCGGCAATGGAAGTTGACTACGAGGCATTGGCGGCGCCAGCGGTGATGCGTCGCCGTCGCGACAGCACGGTTGAAGCGCTGAAACAATCGGGTGTCGAGTTGCTCGATATTCCGGCATTTTTGCGCAAGCAAGCCGACTGAGCGATCATATTTTAGTGACGTTCAGAGCGGTAGGGTGTCCGGCGCACGCACTGGCGCGGTTGTTTGGTGAGCGTGGAATGTGCTATTATTATCAGCTATTTACGCAATCTTCCTGCGTAACGAAGAGAATATGATTAAACAACGTTCGATTAAAACGGTTATCCACGCAACCGGTGTGGGGCTGCATTCTGGTCAAAAAGTGTATATGACTTTGCGACCGGCGCCTGTTAACACCGGTGTCGTGTTCATTCGTAGCGACTTACCTCAGCCCAATTCTATTCGGGCCGAGGCGCGCCGCGTCGGCGATACGCGCTTGTCTACTTGCTTGGAAGAAGCGGGTGTACGCGTCGCAACCGTCGAACATTTGATGTCGGCCATTTCTGGTTTGGGCATCGATAATTTGTTCGTCGATCTCACGTCGGCGGAAGTCCCGATTATGGATGGCAGCGCGGGGCCTTTCGTTTTTCTGCTGCAAAGCGCGGGTATTGAAGAACAGAAAGCCGCTAAGAAATACATTCGCATCAAAAAGCCGATCCAGGTGGCCGACGGTGATAAGTGGGCGCGCTTCGAACCTTTTAACGGCTTCAAGCTCACCTATACGATTGCGTTTGATCATCCGGTTTTTGCTGCTGATAATTCCAGCGTGACCATCAATTTCGCCGATACATCGTATGCGCAAGAAGTCAGCCGCGCGCGAACCTTTGGCTTCATGCAAGATGTGGAAACACTCCGATCGATGGGGTTGGCGCAAGGCGGTTCGCTCGACAATGCGATCGTGATGGACGAATACCGGGTCTTGAATGAAGATGGTCTGCGCTATAAAGACGAATTCGTCCGCCATAAAATTCTCGACGCCGTGGGCGATCTTTATTTGCTCGGTCACCCGTTGATCGGCGCATTCCACGGTTACAAGGCGGGTCATGCGCTACACAATCGTTTACTGCGTGAGTTGATGCAAGAGCAAGCGGCGTGGGAGTTCGCGAAGTTCGACTCCTTGGACGCGCTGCCGCAGGGTTTCTTTGGCCTCATTACGCAACCCGTTTAGTTCCTAGCCGCAACGGGGCGACATGGTCTTTTTTCGCCTCATTGTCGTTGTTTCACTCGCCGCCCTCGGCATTTGCGTCGGGCTTTATGTCTTCACCCGCGATCGGCGTTTCCTCCGTTACGCAGGCCAAATCATGAAGGTTGGATTAATTGTCGTCTTGGTGGTTCTGGCGTTGTTCGCCATCGAACGAATAATCTAGTCGCCGTTTTAATTCTCGCGACGACTTTGTCGTTTCAGCAGCGTCGAAACTTCGTCTTTCAGCGTCGATGCCGGCAACTCGGCAGCGAGGCGCTGCAAGCTTTCGAGCGCAACCGGACCCATAACCGGTTTATGCTTTTGCGGCGGGCTGACGCGTTCTTCCGAACTATCTACAAGCACATTCACTTTAACGTCAACGGGCTGTTGCAAAAGCTGCGAGATTTTCTGTTCTAAGCTCGGGACGACTTGTTTCAGCTTGGCCGCAGCCGCGCCGTTTTTGGCAACGACAATCAGAATTCCATTTCGAAACGAGCCCACTTGGCCCAGTGCGGCAAAGGCCGCTGGAACCGAATTTTGGTAGAGTCGCTGCATATAACTCAATTCCGAAAGCTGCTGGAGTAGCGGCTTTAGCGCGGGCTCGGCATGGATGAAGGTAGTGAACGAGCGCGCGGACATGTGGCCTTTGAGAATCGTCGAGTAACGGAAATTCAAGTTTCTTAATTCTTTGGATACGCCATCATAATCCATGTACAAAAGCTTAGAAACTAGAACATCCATCCGCGCTTGAAGTCACTCCGCTTGCCTGAGCAACAATTCTTGATTCATAAGTGGAAACATCGACGCGTTAATGGCGCAGAGTTATCCGCGCCGGCGTGCTCGTTAGTTTTCTCGATCGTTGCAATTCCACTTGGCGCGTCAGGTCGCTGTGGTGAGGATTTAAAACTTCGCGACAATCGCGCGTGTGATGGCGATCGACGATTCGCTAAAAAGGCTTTTAAGATTCCTATTCACCCTCAACTGGCGAGGCGGGGTTGCGCGGGGTAAAGCACAACCCACGCCAACATCATTGCGGCGTCGACGTGCCTTACGTGGCGCCGTTTGCCTTTGACAGGTAGCGCGCGCCCGTTGCCCCAGCGATCCACCGCAACGCCATTAGTCTTGCCGCCCGGGTGTATCCATTGATGATACACCCGGATCAAGGCCACATTAGCCGCCACCTGGCCAGAACCCGAATGGATACCGGGTAGCCCTTGGCTAGCCACTGGCCTCGGGCCACTGCTCTCCAGGCCATGCATGGCCAGTAGCCAAGCAGGGAGCGGCTGCTGGCGCAGAGGAGGCGTGCCCATCAGCCGTCTATTGCGGCTTGGCAGTCGTGTTGCGTTTGACCAATTGTATTGGGAAAACGTCGCGGGTCGCAGGCGCCAGCGGCGCGTTTTTGATTCTGTCGAGGATGCGCCTTGCTGCGGTGCGCGCCATCTCCTGGGCGCGGTGCTGGATGGTGGTGAGTCCGATTAACGGCGAGCCGGCGAAGGGCACATCGTCAAAGCCGATGACCGACAAACGTGTTGGCACGTCGATGCCCATGCGCTTCGCGGCGTCCAGAACGCCCAACGTGATGGTGTCATTGCCGGCCAAGATGGCCGTGACCGGTTGTTCTTCCGCGAGCATCTGAACCGTGCACGAATAACCCGCCTCGGAGGTGTAGCTGTCGTACACCACGCGGATCGCTTCCGCCGGTACGCCGACGCTGTGCAAATACTGTAACGCACCCGCGGCGCGATCGCGGCTGGTTGACGTGTTGGCCGGGCCCATTGCGAGCTGCCTGTGTCGGCGCGACCAACACTGCATACGAACCATGAAACCTCCGGGTTTCGGTTCATGGGAAGCTGTGCAATTCGAGTTGTTTCGCAAGCGCGGCGTGCCGGTTTAACGGCGACCTTTTAAAAGAGGCGCTGAGAATTATTCGCGAGCGTAAGAAGCCGTAGCCGGTTCTCGCTACGGAATAATTTTCCGCGTCGCGCTTGCCGCATTCGCCGGCGGCGACGCTGTTTTCGAGTGACGTCCGAACTCAAGCAGATATTTGTCGTAGTGTGCTCGGGCCAGGCGTCAACCCCTCCGTCGCAATGCCATGCTAATATTTACACGCGTTTAATCGACCCATGACTAGGACGAAAAGATCATCATGAAAATCAACCCAAGCTTCGCCTGTTGTTTCGTTTTGGCTGCGTTATTTCTGAGTGCCGCGCCCGTTGTCCAGGGGATCGCGATTACCGAAGCCGATATCGGCACGGCCAATAGTCAGCCCAGTGGCGTGGTCGGCGGCCCCGACGCGGCGATTTGGTTTACGCAAGAAAGCGCGAGCAAGATCGGTCGCGTGAATCCCGCCACCGGCGCTGTCACCAACGAATTTCCCACCCTCACGGCGAATGCCGCGCCGACCGGCATCATGGCGCTCGGAAATTTTCTCTGGTTTACCGAACAAAACGCCAATCGCATTGGTCGCATCAGTACGATCACCAATGTGATCGAAGAATTCTCGACCGGCATGGGCGGTGCGCTGCCGAACGCGATTGTTGCCGGCGCCGATGGGGCGCTTTATTTTACCGAACGCGGCACCGGCAAACTGGGGCGCGTCGATGCGGGAACGGGCAGCGTGACAGAAATTTTGAATGTTACGCTGAGTGGGCCGGCAGGAATTGTCAAAGGCCCCGATGACAATTTGTGGATTACCGAGAGCGGTAGCGATCGCATCAGCCGTTTCAATCCTAGCTCGGGTATGTTGACGCGTTTCCCGCTGCTGCTTGGCACGACCGCGCAACCGGCCGGTATCACCGTGGGGCCGGATAATTTCATCTGGTTTACCATGCCGGGGCGCAACCGGATCGGCAAGATTGATCCCTTCAACAGCAACGCTATCACGGAATATTCCGTCGGCATTGCAAGCAATAGCCGGCCGAACTACATCACGGTCGGTTCCGACGGGAATTTGTGGTACACGTCTCAGAGTGGCGGACGCATCGGGCGGGTTACCAGCAGCGGTGGCGCGATCGTTGAATTTACGACCGGCATTACGGCAGGTGAATTGCGCGGTATCGGCGCCGACGCCGCGACGCAATCGCTGTTCTTTGCGTCGGCGGCGAACAAGATCGGCAAGGTCACCAACCTCAGCCAAATTCCCTCGACCATTCGTTTCGAATCCGACCCCTTTAAAGTGAGCGAGGATTGTGGCGAGGCACTCATCAAAGTCGTCCGCGTTGGCGACACCACCACGGCGGTATCGGTCGCTTTCGCGACCAGTGACTTGACAGCGAAGGTCGGCGATGACGATTATGAAAGCGCATCCGGCACGTTGCATTTCGGCGTCGGCGTTACCTCGCAGACTTTCACCATCACGGTCAAGTCAGGTGGGGGTATCGAGAGCGTCGAAGATGTGCGACTGTCATTGCTCAACGCAACCGGTGGGGCGGAGATTTCCACACCCAGCGCCACGCTGCAAATTTTCGACGGCGCGCGAATCGACGACGAAGGCTTTGGTGACACTTGTGACGATATCAAGCTCGGGGGCTGCACGCTGCGGAAGCGCGCCGCTTTCGATCCGCTATTTCCAATGTTGCTGCTGTTGGCGGGCGCAGCGCTGATTGCGCGGCGTATGAGGCATTATCCCAGAAACGGCAATTAACCGCGCGCTCATCCTTCAACCCGTTTATGCCTGGAGACGGTCTACCAGAGCCGATCTCCAGGCATCGTCAAAATGCAAGCGGGGACGCGTAACCGGTCAATTCTAAATAGCCGCGGCCAATGATCTTGCCGTCGATCAGTGCGCGGACCGCGCCCTCCCAATACACGGCGCGTGTCGTGGCGCCGGAATCGAGCTCCTGATCGTCGAGTAAGGGTTGCAATATTATTTCGCGATCACCCGCGCGAATCCGGCACGAAACCGGATAGCTCGCATGGGTTCGCGGTGAGCGCCATTGCTTAAGCGGCGTGAAGGAAATTTCCTCCGGGCGCAAAATCTTAATCGCGCCGTTTTTATCGCGATAGGTTCCGCCCGCCCATAACGTCTTGCCGGAGTGCTCGCGCATGCGAAATGCCATCAGCGCCGCGCCGTCGTCGAAGTTAATGCCAGCCCAATCCCAGCCCGCCGCGCGTGGATCCATGTACTCGCTTGACCACTCGTGATCGAGCCAGGCGGTTCCTGTCACCGACTGAGTTTTGCCGTGCTGAATGAGTTTTCCCGTAAGCTGCAATTGCGCAATGCTGTAGTAGTAACTCGCGGCGAGTGGATTGGGTGATTTTTGACTGTAGCCACGCGCGCCATTCAATATCGGCGCCGAGCGAGCCTGAAATTGAAAATCGAACGCGAACTGCGGCGTGAGAATTTTGGCGCGATACTGATTGCCATCTTGCCGCAACAACCAATCGCCGATCCACACGTTGGTCGCGCCGGTCTTCGCCTCCGCCAGGCCGAGACCGGCGCGCGCGCCGCGTTGTGCGTGCAAAAGCTTTCCTTCCGACACATCGCTCAGCGCGACGTGGGCGAACAGAATGTGTCGCGGCGAAAACGGACTCGGGTTATCGCTGGCGACGTTGTCGGGGCGGGCGCGGAAGAAGGTAATCTGAAAGCCCCGTTCACGTTTATCCGCGCCGATCAGCCAGCCGGTAACGTACCACCACTCGATGCGAAATTCCGGATGGCTGCCTTCGTCGCGCGGAAAAGCCACTTCGAATCCCGGCGTCACATTTGGGTAAGTAATGTTTTCGGCGGCAAGCGCCACGCTCGTTGCGGCAAACACGATAGCGAGTAGAAGAATTTTCCGCATCACCAATCTTCTCGTACCGACAGCACCACGTCGTTGCCCATCGCTTGGCGTGCGCTGAGCCATGCCGTGGCTGCGGTCGCGGCGATAATTCCAATGCTGAGCAGCGCGAGCCATGACCACGGTACATGTACGTCCATGCTCCAATGAAACGATTGCCGTGTCACCACGTGAATCAAGATCAAGCTCAAAACAAATCCGGCGAGCGCACCCGACAATGCCCCAAGAACGCCTATCCATGCGCCTTCCAGGCCAAGTGATTGGGCAATTTGACGGCGCGTGAAGCCGATGTGACGCAGCATGCCGAATTCTTTGCGGCGCATCAATAACGAACTGCTGAAACTCGCGCTCACACCAAATAGCCCGATCAATACCGTCATGAGCTCCAGCGCATAGGTGACATAAAAACTCCGATCGAAAATTTGTAAGCTGAGTTTCCTGACCTCGGACGAAGTGGTGAACTCCAGTTGCTCGCCTAGCGCTACTTTGATTTTCAATGCGCGGATCACGTCAGCGGCGCGAAAACCGGGTTGCAGAAACACGGCGGCGTCATTTGCCTTGGTGTCGCCGGTCAAGCGGATGTAGGTCTCGCGTTCAATCAACAACGCGCCGAACTGCCGCGCATAGTCGCGCCAAATGCCGCTGACAATGAATCGCGCCGGCTTTCCGGCGATGGGAACATCGATCTTCTGACCCCTGTCAAAACCGTACAGATCGTGCACCGCTTCAGAAATCCAAATGGGCGGCGGATCGTTTGCGTGCCGCCGGTAGCTTGTGCCGACCAAAGGCAGTGCGTGATGTTGCGTCAAGTGTTCGACCGGGCGCGCGATGAGTGCAACCGGCGCCTGATTGGGGCGGAGCACGATGCTCTGGAAGCGCACAAAACTCGCGTAGGCAACCCCGGGTGTTGTGGCAATGGCGCGCTGGGCCGCCTCATCAAAAAAACTCGATTCGCCCGCTTGGCCGGAGCGAACATAAAGATCCGCCGGGAGAACCGCGTCGAGCCAATCGATTACCGAGGCGCGAAACGAATACACCATCACGCCCATCGCCACGATCAAGCTGAAGCTGACGAACAGCGCCGCCACACTCATGGCCACGTGGCCATAAGCGTTGCGCAGATGCGCCGCCGCGAGATGGCCACTTAGGCCGTTCGCCTCCGGCAACCACGCGAAAAATTGTCGCGCGATGCTCGGTAACGACAACAGCACGCCGGCGAGAATAAGCGCAATCGCGCTATAGCCGCCAATCGGCAAGGTGGTCACCGTCGGTAAATACAGAACCACCACGGCGAGGCCAAGGCACGCCAGGCCATGTCTGGGCCGCGCCCAACTGCGCAGCGGCAACTCTTGGCTGCCGGCACGCAGCGCGGGCGCGGGTGGTGTAGTTGCCGCCTCGAGTGCGGGAACTAACGTGCCGACGACGGCGACGACAATACCGAGTAACACGAAGGCAATCACCGGCGCGGCGCTTAGCTGTAGCGTCGGTGTGACGCCGGGAAAATAGCCGGCACCGAGATCGGCGCCGACCGTGCGCAGCGTGAATCCCGCTAGAGCATAGCCAAGAATCACGCCCAGAGCGGCTCCGCAGGCACCGATGGCCGCACCTTCAAGCATTAAATAGGCGATCAAGCGACGCCGCGACAACCCTAACACACGCACCAATGCGAGTTGCGGGCGGCGCCGAATGACGGCAAGCGCCTGGGTTGAGAACACCAAAAATACCCCGGTGAATAAAGCGACGAGGGCGAGGATCATCATATTTACGCGATAGGCTTTTGACAGGTCTGCGCTGCTCGCCGCAGCGATTTCCGGGCTTTCAATCGATACGCCGACCGGTAGCAACGCAGCGATTTGCTCGCGCACCGTTTCGCGGTTCGCGCCGGGCCGCAAGCGCGTTTCGATGCGCGACACGACACCGAGGCGATCGAAGCGCGACTGGACGTTGGCGATGTCCATCAGCGCAAAAGCATCTTGATTGTCGCGTTCCGGCAACACCGCCAAGATCTTAAGGTCGATGGCAGCCAGACCCACTTGAACGCGCAGATGCTCTCCCGCTTTCACCTTGAGCGAGGTCGCCGCTGCCGCGCTCAAGATCACCGTATCCGGCGCGAATAACCGCGCCGCCGCGCCACGGGTGTGAGGAATCCAATCGGGATGAACTTCTACAGCACGAAATAAGTCCACCCCGAGAACCTTGAGAAATTCTTTGCGGCCGGCTAGGGTCGCGCGAATCTCGATCACCGGACTCGCAGCGCCGACCAGCGGCAACTGCGCAACCGCTGGATAAATCGTCTGCGCGAATCCGCCGTGCGACCCGGCGATCACCAGATCAGCGGTGCCGCTCAGTTGGCGTATCGCGCTTGCGAATTCGTCGACGGCTACACGATTGACCAGATAGACCGCAAAGCCGAGCGCAACACCGGCGGCGATCGCAACGATGCTGGCGAACACGCGACCATGACGAAACGGATTGGGAATCGTCGCGCGCCAGGACAATAGGGCGTTAGCGATGTTCAGAATTTACCGTCCCGTAATATCAGAATGCGGTCGGCGGTTTGCGCCGCCGCGAGCGAATGCGTGACCAGAATCCCAGACGCGCCGCGATCTTTGACTTGTTGTTTGAGCAGTTGCAATACGGATTGCGCGTTGCCGCTGTCGAGGTTGCCGGTGGGCTCGTCGGCGAGTACGAGTTTCGGTCTGTGGATGAGCGCGCGGGCGATGGCGGCACGCTGCATTTCGCCGCCGGATAACTCGCGCGGCAAGCTTGCTTCGCGCCCGGCGAGGCCGAATGCCTGCAACATGGCGCGGGCTTTTTTGTCGCGGACGTTAATATCAATTCCACCAATGGCGAGCGGAAGCGCAACGTTATGCAATAGGCTCAGATGCGGTAGAAGATGAAATGCCTGAAACACGAATCCGATAGCACTTGCGCGGAACTTCGTTCGCGCATCGTCGTTGAGAACGGCGAGGTTGCGGCCATCGATTTCGACGCTCCCTCTATCGGGCGTATCCAACCCAGCAATCAGATTCAGCAGCGTCGATTTACCGCTGCCTGATTCCCCCATGATCGCAATGTATTCGCCGGGATTGACGCTGAGCGATATGTTGTCGAGGATGACTTTATCACCGTAGGATTTCTTGATATTAACTAGGTTTAGCATGGCGCTTGATGGTAGCAGATTGGGGCTTGTTCCTCGGGTAAAATGGTGTATTCGAGATTTCTCAAAATATAGTATTTGCCCTCACGGCCCCTCACCCTAACCCTTCCCTTTGGGGAGAGGGTCGGGTCGGGGTAGCCCTGGCCCTAGGCCACCCAGTAGGCTAGCCACTGGCCTAGGGCCATGAGGGTCGGCGAATATTTGACCCATAAATGCCAAACGCCCCGGAAACCCAAGCCACCAAATTATTGCGCCAACACAAAGTGGCGTTCACCGATCACCTTTACGACTACGAAGATCACGGCGGCACAAAAGTGTCGAGCCGCGAACTGGGCGTCGAAGAATATGCCGTAGTTAAAACATTGATGATGGAAGACGACAACGCCAAACCGTTAATCGTCCTGATGCACGGCACACACAAAGTATCCACGAAGGAACTGGCGCGAGCAATCGGCGCCAAACGCGTGGAACCTTGCAAACCGGAAATCGCGCAGAAACATTCCGGGTATAGGGTGGGCGGCACATCACCCTTCGGCACAAAAAAATCCATGCCGGTGTACATGGAAAAGACCATACTGGATCTCCCGCAAATTTACATCAACGGCGGGCGGCGCGGCTATCTCGTCGGCATCGCGCCGCAGGAAGTTGTGCGTATTTTGCAACCGACCTTAGTTCAAGTGGGGCAAGTCCAATCATGAAAGTTATTTCCGTCAATCGCGCGCAAGTTGAAGAGATTTCCTATCGCGGTAAGCAAGTCAAAACCGGCATTTTCAAGATTCCCGCGATGACCGCCGTGCGCGTGACCAAGCGTGGATTGGAAAGCGACGTGCAGGTCGATAGCGCCGTTCACGGTGGTGTCGATAAAGCGGTTTATGCGTATCCCATCGAGCACTACGCCGCATGGCGCACAGTGTTAGGCCCCGGCGTGCTGGAACAATTCGGCTACGGCGCCTTCGGCGAAAATCTCACCATCGAAGGTTTGCTCGAAAGCGAACTATACGTCGGCGACGAACTAAAAATCGGCAGCGCGAATTTCATGGTGCAAGCGCCACGCATCGCCTGTTATAAATTGGCGACCAAATTCGGCATCGGCGACATGCCGCGTCGTTTCGGCGAGGCGGGCAAGCCAGGCTTTTATATGCGCGTGGTGGAGGAGGGTGAGGTGCAAGCGGGTGACGAAATCGTCATCACGTCGCGAGCGGATGATGCCATCAGCGTCACGGATTTGAATAGGCTACTCACCACCGATCCGCACAATCACGAATTGCTGGAAGCAGCGCTTGCGACGTTCGAATTGCCCAAAGATCAGCGCGATTATTTGATTTCCACGCAGGGTACCTGAAATTGTGACGTTGCTCATGGTCAATATGATAATGTCAGGCTAGTGAAAAACCAGTCGCTTGGAGATAAAATAGTGCCAATCATCTCGATGTTTTATGGGATCATCATTCGAATATATCTCGTCGATAACCGGCGCAATAACCTCCCGCATGTTCATGCCAGGTACGCGGAATTTGACGCTTCAATCAGTTCGGTGAGGCGCGGGCTAAAGCGTGGGGAGCTAATTTTTATTTATTCCATTTGACGTCGCGCACCGCGATGGCCTGAAACGGCAATCGCAGCGCGGCGTTCCGGCATGGGTTGGCTGGGAGCCAGCATCCATACGCCTTCTGGCTAACTCATAATGTAGTGTTCCAATTGTTCGATGACGAATTTTTGTTCGGAAATAATATCTTTCACCAGATCACCGATGGAGATCACGCCGACGACTTTTCCGTTGTCGAGCGCGGGCAAGTGGCGAATGCGTTTGTCGGTCATCAGCGCCATGCAGTCTTCGTTGGTTTGATCGAGCTTTACGCAAACGACCTCGGTCGTCATTACTTCGCTGATGGGTGTATCCAGAGACGACTTGCCTTTGAGCGCCACTTTGCGCGCATAGTCGCGTTCGGAAAACATGCCCACCAATTTGCCGTCCTGCATAACGGGCAATGCGCCGACACTTTTTTCCGCCAGCATTTTGATGCCGTCAAAAGTAGTGGCGTCCGGGGGAATAAACCACAACAAGCTAGGCTTGTTGGCTAACAACTGCTTTACGCTTTTCATCGGAACTACCTCCTAACTGTTTCCAGCTTGCGACATAGTTGTCGCGCTTGTTTTGGTTATTATGCGCGTGTTGGGCGGGTTCGGAAATACTGTATTTCTTGTCGCTAACATGATTTACGATTCGCCTTGATGCCATTGTCATCGCGAGGAGAGTTCTCGCGACGAAGCAATCTCGAGTTACACGTTGCAAAATACCAGATTGCTTCGTCGCTAGGCTCCTCGCAATGACAGTGAGTTACATGTTCGGATAATTTGGTCCGCCGCCGCCTTCTGGGGTTACCCATACGATATTCTGCGTGGGATCTTTGATGTCGCAGGTTTTGCAGTGTACGCAGTTTTGCGCGTTGATCTGTAGGCGCTTGCCGCCGTCGGCTTCGACGAATTCGTACACGCCCGCCGGGCAGTAACGTTGCTCGGGGCCGTCGTAGAGCGCGAGATTGGTTTGCACCGGCACGTCATCATTTTTCAAGGTCAAATGAGCGGGCTGATTTTCTTCGTGGTTGGTGTTGGAGACGAACACCGACGATAGCCGGTCGAAGCTCAACACGCCATCCGGTTTCGGATAGACGATTGGCTTCGCGTTAGATTTTTTCGTTAACGTTTCGTGGTCGGCATGCCGGTGGCGCAATGTCCACGGCGCTTTGCCGCCGAACAGCGTTTGATCGATCCACACCATGGGGCTGCCGACGTACAGGTGCTTGCTCATCCACGGTTTGAAGTTGCGGGCGCGATACAACTCATCGTGCAGCCAGCTCGTTTCGAAGGCGCGCGGATAGTCTGTCAGTTCCGCTTGCTCGGAATTATTGGATAGGGCGGAGAACGCAGTTTCAGCAGCGAGCATGCCCGACTTCATCGCGGCGTGACTGCCCTTGATGCGCGACACATTTAGGAATCCTGCGTCGTCGCCGATCAAGCAACCGCCGGGAAAGGTGAGCTTGGGCAATGATTGCAAGCCACCGGCGGTGATGGCGCGCGCACCGTAGGCGACGCGCTTGCCGCCCTCGAAAAACCGGCGAATCTCGGGATGGGTTTTATAGCGCTGAAATTCTTCGAACGGGCTGAGGTACGGATTCGCATACGCCAAGCCCACGACGAAGCCAACGGCGACTTGGTTGTTCTCCAAGTGGTAGAGAAACGATCCGCCATAAGTAGCGTTATCCAACGGCCAGCCGCCGGAATGAATGACTAAACCCGGCTGATGCATTTCCGGTTTGATGTCCCACAATTCCTTCAAACCGATACCATAAACTTGCGGATTTTTCCCAGCGCGCAGATTAAATTTTTGTTCGAGTTGTTTGCCCAGATGGCCGCGACAACCTTCGGCGAAGAAGGTGTATTTCGCGTGCAATTCCATGCCCTGCTGATAGTTGTCACCAGGCTGGCCGTCCTTGCCGATGCCCATGGCGCCGGTGGCGACGCCTTTTACGCGGCCATTTTCCTGATACAACACTTCCGCGGCGGCGAAGCCGGGATAGATGTCGACGCCGAGGGCTTCGGCTTGTTGGCCGAGCCAACGGCAGAGATTGGCCAGGCTGATGACGTAGTTGCCTTGATTGTGAAAACATTTCGGCAACAGCCAGGTCGGCACTTTGCGCGCGCCGGTTTCCGAGAGAAACAAAAATTGATCTTCGCTGACCGGCGTATTGAGCGGCGCGCCTTTTTCTTTCCAGTCAGGGAAGAGTTCGTTCAGGGCGCGCGGATCCATCACCGCGCCGGACAAAATATGCGCGCCAACTTCCGAGCCTTTTTCGACAATGCAGACGCTGACATCGCGTTTATTTTCCGCGGCGAGTTGTTTTAATCGAATGGCAGCGGCGAGTCCCGCCGGACCGGCTCCGACGATCACTACGTCAAATTCCATCGATTCGCGTTCGGCCAATTTCTGCTCCTGTAGGGGGACTTCAAATAAGACAAGCGATTATAATGCAAGCTGTCTACGTTAAAGTCGCCTACATGCCGAACAAACAGCCGCCGCGAGCAGTGGCAAAAAAGTTAATTCACACTATCCAATTACAGGTTCGTTGGGGCGACATGGATATTTTCGGCCACGTCAACAACGCCAATTATTTTCGATACCTCGAGCAAGCGCGCATTTCCTGGTTCGAGACCATCGGTGCGCCCTCCGGCAGCGTCGGCCATGGGCCGATCTTGGTTGCCGCAGCGTGTAATTTTCGTATTCCGATCGTTTATCCGGCGACGGTTGAAGTTCGCACTTATGTCAAAGCGCTGGGACGTTCCAGCATTCCGATGTATCAAGAAATTGTCGATGCCAACAATCCGTCGACGCTGTATGCGGACGGTGATTCCACCATCGTATGGATCGACTATCAGCGCGGTAAGTCCGAGATGCTGCCTGGGGAATTGCGCGCGTTGATCGGGCTCGACTGATGCTGTGGCAGGGTTTTGTCGCGGTTGGCATTGGTGCATCGCTCGGCGCGTGGCTGCGCTGGTGGCTCGCAAATTGGTTTAACCCGGCCACGCCTAGCTTACCCGCGGGAACGTTGATCGCCAACCTCGCCGGCGGATTTTTGATCGGCATGGCCATGCAATATTTCTCGACGCGCAGCGGCTTGCCACCGGAAGTGCGATTGTTTTGCGTTACCGGATTTCTCGGCGCCCTGACGACGTTCTCGACCTTTTCGGCCGAGGCGGTGGGGCTGTTGAGTCGCGGCGAGTATGGGTGGGCATTCGCGCACACGGCAAGTCACCTAATCGGTTCGCTGGCCGCGACATTCGTCGGTATTGCAACGCTTAAGATGCTGCAGGGCGCATAAGTCGATGCTTGGAACAGCGCGCAGATATTGGCTTGCAGGCCTTGCACTGGCGGAAGGCAAGCGCCGTGCGGGTGGTGGCGCGGGCTGATAAAAAATGAATGACCTAACCAATATCGTCGTAAAAATCTTGCCAATAGGCCTGATCGCCGGTCTGTTCGCGATCTTTTATTTGCTCGATGTTTTTTCCGTTCGCCCCAATGCCGACGCCGCATCGACAACACGCGCGTCCGTAGCGCAACCGGCGCCGACGTCGGGCCAGTCGGTGTCATCGCAACCGGCCACTAGCCGCATCGATTTACCTCCCGGTGAGGCAGTCAGCAGCGTTCCGCGCCTCGCGGCGCCGAGCGACATCGCGGTTCCGTCTGCGGATGCCCAGACGGAAAGCGAAATGGGCCGCGACGATCCGCCGCTGCCGCGTCAAGTGGAGTTACGCCCGGATCAGATTGCGCCGCAATACGCACCACCCGGTGGCAGTGCCGGGCAGCCGCTGGCAACGGATCTCGACAACGGGCAGGGTCCGGTGCAATTGCCGAGCCACGAAATTACCCAAGACGAGGCCGAGCGCATCGAAGCTGAAACGCAGCGGGAAATGGACGAACTGGACAGCGCGGCTGCGGCCGGTGGGCAGGTAGAACAGACGGAATGAGGTCTTAGGCAGGCGGTTCCAAGTCGATTACTTGCCCCGACACACTTTTGCCATCTTCCCCGAGCAAATATAGGAACGCCGGCGTTATTTCTTCTACGCGCCGGCGTTTGGATTTATCCTCGCCGGGGTGAGTTAGTGCCCGTTGTGGCGATTGCACGGGCCCGGGCACGACGATGTTCATGCGCAAGGTCGTGATATTGGACAGCTCGTCTGTCCAAACCTTTAGTAAACCGGCCAATGCAAACTTGCTCACCGCGAATCCACCCCAATAGGCAACGGGACGCAGGCCGTGGCTTTCGGAGACGAAAATCACCGACGCGTCGTTGCTGCGCTTGAGCATGGGCAAGCAGGCGCGCGTTAAGGCAAACGGTGCGGCAAGGTTGACGCGCAACAAGGCGAGCCAGTCGTCTAATTTTTCGTCGGCCAACGGCTGCAATTGCTTCGACAATGCGGCGCAATGGACGATACCATCAACACGGCCGAATTCATGCTGAATTGTTTGCGCCAGTTGCTCGAAATCTTGCGTGCCGGCGCTGGCGAAATCGAGCGCGGCGATGGCCGGTGTCGGCCCACCGGCGGCGCTGATGGCATCGTAGGTATTTTCCAGCTTGGCGCTGCTACGGCCATGCAAGATGATCGTCGCGCCATGGGCCGCCGCTGCGAGCGCGACGGCGTGGCCCAAACCTTGACCCGCGCCGGTGACGAGCACGACGCGATCGCGCAACAGCGCGGCAGCGGGATGATACGAATTGAGTTGATTTAGCGCAGTCATGACTTTGTCGTGATTCAATGGGGTACCGGTTGTAATGCCTAAGCCGGTTGATTTACTAATGGGTTCAATCGATTAGATCATGCTTTAACGGCCCAGGCCAGCCTTGAACAATGACAGATGATGGCCAATATATTAAACTGTGAACTTAGAAGTGACGGCATATCGATTGGGCGAACGCAATTTCCTTAAATGCCGTCGGGGTTTGTGAAGCGAAAGTGGCGGAATTGGTAGACGCACTGGATTTAGGTTCCAGCGCCGTAAGGTGTGTGGGTTCGAGTCCCTCCTTTCGCACCAAAAAGGTTATTAGGAAAACATTACATGCAAGCAGAAGTACAACAGACTAGTCCTTTAGAGCGCAAGCTCGATTTTTCATTTCCAAGCGCAGAAATTGAAGCACAAGTAGAAACCAAGCTCAAACAAATCGCTCGCACGGCGAAATTTGCCGGCTTCCGTCCCGGTAAGGTGCCGATGAAAATCGTCGCCCAGCAATACGGTGGTCAAGTCCGGCAAGAAGTGATGTCCGATTCGTTGCAGCGCGCGTTTACGGACAAAGTGAAAGAGCAGGAAATCCGTATCGCCGGTTATCCCCGCTTTGAGCCTAAAGAGAGCGCTGAAAGCGACAGCAATTTTGAATTTACCGCGGTATATGAGGTCTATCCTGAAGTGATCGTCGGTAGCTTGGCGGACAAGGCTATTAATCGCCCCATCGCAAGCATTGGCGACGCGGAAATCGACAAAACCATCGAGGTGTTGCGCAAGCAGCGCGTGCATTATCACGAGGCGAAGCGTGCCGCGCAGAGCGATGACCAAGTAGACATCGACTACGACGGTTTGCTGGACGGCAAACCCTTCGAT
>JBKJHT010000109.1:0-5224 GCA_046598945.1 Burkholderiales bacterium
CCGTACCGCAATAAAAACGCTACCAACGCTCCGTTTTAACACCAATAAACTCGCATCTCATCAACGCATTCGCAACGTCACAACAAAAATTCAACTACGGTGAAATATGCGGGTTAGAGAAAAAAGTGATCCCTCAGCAACGCGATGAAGCGCAGCGCATGGCGCGGGAGTGGAAGCCTATCCATAACTAAGCTTCCTGTGTTTCGCAATGGGTAAGTTTTGAAATGGAGGCTTAATTGAGAGGTTCCTACTTACGCGTGTTTGGCCGCGGCTTTCTTGGCAACGGTCTTCCTGGCAACGGTCTTCCTGGTAACGGTCTTCTTGGCAACGGGCTTCTTGGCAATGGGCTTCCTGGCAATGGGCTTCTTGGACGCAGCCTTGTGTTTGGCTACCCAATCTTCGGCTAGTTCTACATCTTCGTTGATGATGCCTGCGGCCTTTGCTGTGCGTATCTTCGCTTCAGCCGACCGCAAGTCCGCAGGTGCCATGAGTAGTTCGCGCATGGCCTCCTCGAGCGCCAGTTTTCCCTTGGCGGTAATTCGCTTGTTCTTTGACCTGTTGAACAGACCAACTAGGCCGTCGATTACTGCCTTCAGGCCTACACCTTCAAATCCCGTCATCATCGCATCTCTCTCTAAGTGGCTATAACGGTAACTGCTAACAATCCCGCTCGCAAAGAAGCCGATTGCGTTTTTACTCAGTCACAAGATCAGTAAGGCTTGAGACATCAAGTCGTTTCAATGTCGGCCACCAAGCACGCCATTGGCGGTCACTTGCATACTATTATTCGCCGTCATTCTTTCCCTTCCGCTCACTTTGCGCTCCTCCAAAAAGGATGTAAATGTAATCCTTGTCATCAAGCCCGTTGCGGATCGGCTGCGTGCGTATGGTTAACATATCTCCTTCGAGCTTAACCTGTCTCGGTTGGTTCATCGGTCAACGCTTTTCTAAGCACGCCTAACAGTGAGCCGTATCAACGACGTTACTCAGTCGCCGCACCGGCAGCGGGGGGGCGGGCGTGATCGCGCATTTAAGATTCCAATACGCCCAGGAACGCGGATCGAAAACGCCGGGCGGTGCTTGTTCCAGGGCTTCGCGAAAATCAATCTGCCCGACGACTCCCTGCAGCGCGTGCAAGTCTTCGACCGTACCGTAAGTCATGACGTGAGCGAGGAAATGCGCCGCATCGGCCAGCGTCTCGGACGGCTCCTTAAACCACACCACGCGCCGCGCGACGGCCAGCAGCGCCGGGGTTGGCGGCAATGGCTTCACAGCGTGAACCCATGATCGGGACGCGTGGCGTAAGGCGTCAGCGCGGGTAGCTTGGTGACATCGACGGCTGCCACCGCCGCCGTGAGCCGTGCCTGCACTTCGACGGGTAGCGCGGGCACATCCTTGAAATAGCACAGCGCCTTGAGCGTAATCAGCGGATTGAAGCTGCTCCCATAAACAACTGTCCCCGCGGCAAGCGCGGTTGGCAAATCGACCCCGTGCCGCAACAACGCATCCATATCGAGATAGTCTTTAACCTCGGCGCGCTTTTGCACGACCGCCGCCTTAGTACCCGCAATATCGAGGAGCGAAGCCACATGCAGCGGCATCCCGTGCACCGCGTCGTGTGCCGCCACTTGCCCCAGGCCAAGCTCCCCGAAAAACGACAACAGCACCGGCCCACCGCGATCTACGCGACAGGTTAGCGTGTTCGGGGCCATCCGGACGCGTTCAGCATCTTTGAGATACGGCAGCTTGCGCGCCAGATCATCGGGATCGAATGGCGCGTTCGAGAAAAAGTCGAAATCGACTGAAGTCCGGTGCGCCAAACGCAGAGCAAGAGCCGTCTCGCCGTAAAGCGTGAAGCCTTCCGGCGTCGACGCAAGCTCCGGCCATAGCTTGCGCTGCGGCGGCGGCAGCGTCGTTAAGTTAGGAGTGAAAACCGGCATGCGCGACATGTCCTTTACGTACGGTTAGCACAAGCGCATTTTAGCTCGACACGCAACGCGGATGCTCGCGAAACAGCAGCGCCAATGACCGTGGAATTTACGAGTCTCAATGATGCATCGAACCCAACGTCGCAATGACAATGGTAACGAGTCCGATAATAAGATTCATCCCAATAAACATGCGAATTTGAATCAACGCCTTGCCTGCGGCAGGCCATTCGCGTCCTGCGACATAACGTTTCAGACGCGAGTAACCGGCAAAATAAACGTGCCCAAAGATCAGCATCATGATCACGCCCAAGGCGAACATCAGGTGAATCGGCCACAGCACCTTGGCAAACCCGCCGAGCAACATGATCATGCCCAGGCCACTGACCAAGATAAGCAACACGGCAACCCACACCCACGATAGGAATCGCCTAAGGACGCCATTCCACAAAATCAGCCGCTCCGGCGTTTCCAATAGTTCCACCGACGCCGGGCGCAGCGCCATGTAGGCGAAGAACATGCCGCCGACCCAAACGGTGACGCCCAATATATGGGCCATCAATAACGATTTCATTGTTCAATCTCCGAGATTTGGCGTTGAACGGATTCTACCAGCAGTGCTCGAATTGGCGCGAATGAACGGCGATGTTCGCTACACGGTCCATGACGTTGCAGCGCCAGCCGATGTTGCAGCGTCGGATAACCCTTATGGTCAGCAAAGCCATACTCGGGAAATTTTTCATGCAAGGCAATCAACGCCGCATCACGCGCTGTCTTCGCCAAAATCGATGCGGCGGAAATCGCAGCGACTTTGCTATCGCCTTTCACAATCGCCACGACGGGAATATCCAACACCGGGCAATGGGTGCCATCGACCGCGACGAGTTGCGGTGTAACGCCGAGCGCTAGCACCGCACGCCGCATCGCTAACAGCGACGCGCGCAGAATATTGTGCTGGTCGATTTCCAATGGGCTGGCGAAGGCGATTGCCCACGCCTTCGAATGCGCTTTGATTTGCGTTGCCAACGCATCACGCTGCGATTCGCGTAACTGCTTGGAATCGGCCAAACCGACTATCACCCGATCGCCATCCAAAATTACCGCAGCGGCGTAGACCGGCCCAGCAAGCGGTCCGCGGCCCGCTTCATCGACGCCGCAAAGCAGCGAATAGTGTTGCCACTCAACGGGAACTTCATATAAATACTTCGCGCGTTTGCTTACGTCTTGCGCCATCATCGGCCGCGCATGAACATACGATCGAGTTCCTCGATCGTAATTTGAAACCACGTTGGCCGACCGTGATTACATTGATCGGCGCGATCGATACGTTCCATATCGCGCAACAATGCATTCATCTCGGGAACGGTGAGGATACGATTGGCGCGCACGGCGCCGTGGCACGCCATGGTCGACAAGAGCTCGTTGCGCCGCTCCGTGAGTGCGCACGAGGCGCCGAACTCGCGCAGTTCCGCGAGCACGCTCTTCGTCAACTCTGCCGCGTCCGCGTCTTTCAACAACGCCGGTACCGAACGCACGGCCAGTGCGGTTGGCGACAATACGCCGACATCCAAACCGAATTCCTGTAGTTTCTCTGCCTGCTCGCTTGCCGTTGCCACATCGAGCGTATCGGCGCTAAAGGTGATGGGTATCAACAATGGTTGTGCGGCAAGCTCGGCGCGGTTCGCGGCCAACTTTAATCTTTCATACATTACGCGCTCGTGGGCAGCATGCATATCCACGACCACCAGGCCATTTTTGTTTTGCGCCAAAATATAGATACCACTCAACTGCGCCAAGGCAAAACCCAACTCGGGCATCGGCTCGGCGGCACGCGTTGGCTGCACTTGAACCGCTTCCGATTCACGCAACCCGCCGAATAGGGTTTCATAAAACGCCACCGGCTGCGCAACTTGCAGCTCGCCTTGGTAGCGATATTGCGTCGGGTTTTGCGGCCAGGCGTTGCGGCTGGGCTGGGCGTCATTCGCGGGCGAGGCAACCGCGTTGTCGCGCGGTTGCGCCAACGCGCGTTCTAAGGCGTGAAACACAAAACGATGAATGGCTTGCCCGTCGCGGAAGCGCACTTCCGTTTTGGCCGGGTGAACATTGACATCCACCAACGCCGGATCGAGGGACAGAAACAATACGTACGCGGGATGGCGATCATGGTGCAACACGTCATGGTAGGCCTGGCGCACCGCGTGGCTTAATAACTTGTCGCGCACGAAACGACCGTTGACGAAAAAATATTGCGCTTCGCGCCCGCTCCGATTGAAGGTCGGCATCGCCGCGAGCCCGGTCAACGACGTTTCACCGGACTCAACGCGCACGGCGACCGACTGCGCATAAAATTCCTTGCCGAGCAACGCGCGCACGCGTGCGTCAGGATCGTCCAACACCGGCGCAAGGTGATTGATCTGACGGCCGTTGTGGCTCAAGGAAAATCCAACGTCGGGCCGGCTCAATGCCAGGCGCTTAAACACTTCTTCACAGTGGCCGAATTCCGTCAACTCGGTCTTAAGAAATTTGCGCCGCGCCGGCGTGTTGAAGTATAAATCCTCCACCTCGACCGTGGTCCCGCCGCCACGGGCCGCCGGCGTGGGATCGCTCGCGCTTGTCTCGACACGCCAGCCGTGCTCGGCGGTTTGTGCGCGACTGGTCAATGATACTTTCGCGATGGACGCAATACTCGCCAGCGCTTCGCCGCGAAATCCGAGGCTCGCAACGCGTTCTAAATCATTCAGCGAAGCGATTTTGCTGGTGGCGTGGCGCGACAATGCGAGGGCGAGATCGTTGCGCTCGATGCCGACGCCATCGTCGGTCACGCTGATGCGCTTGATGCCGCCTTGCGCGAGTTGGACGTTAATTTCGAGTGAACCTGCATCAAGACTATTCTCCACGAGTTCTTTCAACGCGGAAGCGGGACGCTCAACCACCTCGCCCGCGGCGATTTGGCTGATGAGAATATCCGGAAGAAGATGAATGCGGGCCATAAGTAAGCCACATTATAACGGGCAGCTTATCGCATCAACGCGGTGAAGTTAAATGACCCCCGGCAAAGCCGGGGGCTTAGTTTTGTTAGCCCCTCGAAGGGGCACAGTGCTGGAGCCGCCTGAATGCGGCGATCCTCCTCAGCAAGCATCGGCGGACTGTAGCAAATTCGGCTTGAACCAGTTATTGAAACGCTTGCAATGCGAAGCGGCAAATAAGGCTGTAATAAGGTAATGAAAGCTGCAGGGAAAGTGAAATAGCAGTTTATAGTATTGCGACTCAATAACGCGGATATCCCCGGTGAGTAC
>JBKJHT010000217.1:0-8587 GCA_046598945.1 Burkholderiales bacterium
GTGGGCCTACGGCGTCGCCGGCAAGAAAGGCGAAGCGCTCAAGGTACTCGATACGCTCAAAGAGAAGGCAAAGCTAGAACCGGTCGCCCCTTCCGACTTTGCACGGGTCTACTTGGGTTTGGGAGATAAGGATCAAGCGTTGTATTGGCTGGAGAAGACGTACGAGGAACGTTCCGGGATGTGGATATTGGTATGGGCTAAACAGTTCCCGTTTTTCGACGGCTTGCGCGCGGAGCCGAGGTTCAAGGCGCTCATGAAAAAGATCGGGTTGGAGAAATGATCGGTGTGCACCGAAGGCGGCCGTGATTTTGCCTTACACTGGCGCTTAATCTAACGGTTCGGGAACCTAAAGCTCGACTCCGCCACCTTCTGCGGCAAGTGGAAGCAGGCGTCACGATAACGGTGCAGGCGCACAATCTGCCGGTGGCGGAAATCGTGCCCATTCGAAGAAACGGTCCTCGAGCGCGTGCCGCCTTCGCACGCCTACACCGCGAAGCGCATACCAGCGCACCAAGACATCGTGAACGTGTCTCCCAACTAAACGCGGATTGGGAGTCAATTGTGCGAGCCGAGTTGACGGCATCGATCCTACGACTAGCCGAAGAAACAGCGGAAACATATGAGCTAAGGGGTTTTGACAGCTTCCATCTCGCAAGCGCACCCTCGCTTCGCGACCGCACGAATCTGTCGTTTGCATTCGCCGTGTTCGACCAGCGACTGCGGGACGTCGCCGCTCACGCTCGACTTGCGCTGTTGCCCTAGGAGCCCGCCGAACTTAAAGTCCGACGGGCTCCTTGAGACGAGTTACTTCTTGAAAGACGGGCTCAAGGGATTGCGTGTATCCATGTAAGCAACGAATTTCGTGGCATCGACTTCTTTGCCTTCCCCCGCCATCGCTTTCCACGCATCTAATTTGGCGGTGAGCTTGGGGTTTTTATCATAGCCGGGGGACAGTGGATTGCCCTTGTTGAGGTATTCCTCCATGGACACCATGCCGTCGCTGTTTAGGTCTATCTTGCAGAATTCCATGAAATATTTCTTCTGCTGCGGTGTGTTGTAGGCGGGCGCCAGCGGGTTTTCCGCTGCGAACACCGGGGATGCCAATAAACTCATACCGAGCATGACACTTGATACCAACGTTTTAGCCAACATTTGCGATCTCCTTTTCGTTAGGTTAAATGTCCCAAAACTTTTTCGCGGAAGCCATGGAATGCCTGCCGACTAAATCGCAGGTGTTCCATGGCCTCTGAGAAAGTAGCCCGCAGAAAAAAGCGCCCAAGCTCCTAAAATACGAATCGGAGCGAGGGCGTTACTGCTCGCTAACCTGATCCCACGCGCACCACTGGGACGTTGCCAATACGCGCAGGTCTTGTCCAAAAACATCATGTTCGTTACGTCGTTCATACGCCTCGTTTCAAAGATACGTTTATGTCTCGCTATGGTTGACATGATCGTCTTCAAGGGCGATCAAATCATTGCGTAAATGCACAGCAAAACTGTGACTTATTCACGACTATGGGGCTAGGGTTCACAGGAACTAGCGCTGTACTTTCTTGTGGCTGCTAGCTTCGGATTCTCCTTGGCGGCATGAAAAGCAAAAAAGTGTGACTTTTGTCACACTTTTTCTGCGCCTTTTCGCACGTTTTTCCCGAAATATTGCTGCCATAATGGGCTTCTTTTGTTTCGCCGCCGCGAGATTTCCATACCTAACGAAATACGCATGTTGAAAATATTGCCAAAAAATTCTAGGTTGTTCAACAAATGAATTACCGGCTTTGGGTGCTTACGCTCGGGAATTTCACGGTTGGTACGGGCTCGTTGATCGTGGCGGGAATCTTGCCGGCAATCGCGGCAAGCCTGGACACCAGCGTCGCTATGGCGGGCCAGTTGGTCACGATCTATGGTCTTTCCCTGGCCGTGGGCGCGCCTTTGCTGGGCATTGCAACACGCCATGTGGATCGCAGACCGTTAATGCTCAGCGGGCTCGGCATTTTTGTGCTCGCTTGTTTGCTCGGTGCGTTCGCGCCTAATTTCAGAATGCTGGTCTTGTCGCGCGTACTCGCAGGCATCGGTGCGGCGCTATTCACGCCAAATGCGGCGGTGCTCGCCGCACATTTGGTGCGACCGGAGCGACGCGGGCGCGCCATCGCGCTGGTGTTCGCGGGATTCAGCTTGGCGAGCGTAGTCGGCGTACCGTTAGGAACATTCGTCGGCGGCGCCTTCGGTTGGCGCAGCGCGTTTGCCTTGGTTGGAGTACTAGCATTATTGGCGATGGGTTTTCTTGCGCAAACCTTGCCTCACGGGACGCAAGTTCCCTCCGTTTCAGCGCGAAATTGGTTTCGCTTGTTTCGCCAAAAAGCACCGATGCTGACGGTCATGACTACGGTGCTAGGCATGGCCGGTCAATACGCGCTCTTTACTTATATTGCCGCGCTGTTATTGCAGTTACACGGCATCGGACCAACGGGCTTGAGCGCACTGTTGGTGTGGTTTGGCCTCGCCGGTTTGCTAGGCAATACCCTCGCGGGAAAATGGGTGGATCGAATGGGCGCCGCACAAGTTGCCCATTTCGGGATCGGCATATTGCTTAGCGCTTTCATCATGCTCGCGTTTTCCGGCGCATCGCTGTTGTTGACCATTGTCGCCATGGGGCTTTGGGGCGCCGCCGCGTTTGCCGTCAGCAGTGCGCAGCAAACGCGTTTGGTGAATCAGGATTCGCGACTCGCCAGCGCGACCTTAGCGCTGAATGCTTCCGCGTTATATGTTGGCCAAGCGGGCGGCGCCATGCTCGGTGGCCTGGCCATCAGCTTCATCGGTTTTCCCTTCGCACTTTGGACCGGCATCATGTTGCTCGCGGCGGCGCTCGCAGTATCCATTTGGGAAAGCTTGCTGCCAAGGAGAAAACAGAGCGAAGAGCACTGGAGAACTTTGCCATCGTCCTCAGCGCAACGTCCTCGATGAGTTTTAACAAGTAGGGCAATTGCGCAACATTGGCCTGTAAGCGCCTGAGTCTATCTACAGCCTATTTTGGCATTCACCATAAGGCGCAATATTGCGCGATTGCGCCCTACATCAACCGTTTTCGTAAAGGGATTTGTGTATACTTTCCCTTACTCGATCCAGGCTGAGCACATGACGTGGAATCGCCGTCCCAAGACGCGTTAAACGAACCAGCGCCGCTCCCGCACAAGCTCGCGGCGATCTTATATGCCGACGTTGAAGGGTATTTTCGGCTTACCGGCGCCGACGAGGCCGGCACCCATCGAACATTTAGTGCCTACCTCGATCTCTTTGCCGAAACCATCAAAGCCGTTATGTCTAAAAACTCAACTCAAGTTTATCCCAGCCAAAGTTTTGCCAATGGAACGTGAACGGCGGGGAGCAGTAATGCGGAAATCGTTTCGTTCTGACTAGGAGTCAATAAGCGCCGATAGCCATTGCGTGTTGGTTCACGAAAGATCGATACTGACCGAGTGGCAACATCAAATAACCAGACTTCCGGGATTGCGTGCGCAGCGTAAAGGGGAATTTTGACCTCTCGGTCGTAATCTAACGTCGTGACGGATACCTCGACTATCAGGAGTACATCCTGCGCCGTGGGCACCTCTGCACGATTCAAGCACTCCGGCTGCAATACGACAATGTCGGGCTCGGGTTCGCTATCTGGCGGAAGCGAAATCGGATTCTGCGGCGATACCACGCCATCGTCGCCCAGTTGTTGAACCAACATGCGGTTGAGCAAGTTAACCAAGCGCAGATGCGATCCGCCAATAGGTGCCTTCTGAATCAGTTCTCCATCAATCAATTCAACTCGATCGGTGCTGCTAAAGACGCCCGCCGCGCCCATCTTGTGATACTCAGTCACGCTAATCCGGCGACGCGGTATGCTTTGTGGTGCGCCCATATTAGGCCGCCTCTCGATAGTAATAGTTGAGAACACCGCCAAGACGGGCGCGCTTTGAGATGCATCCGGGTTGCCAGGATTCGTCATTCGCGGCTGTAGTCAACAGCCGGTTGTGCATTCCTTGATGATTCCGCTCGCGCTGATAGTGAGCGGTGTATTCTCGCAGTGCACGGCGTAGCGATGCCCCACCAAAGAATATCAGGCCATTGAGACATTCTTGCTTGATGGATCGAACAAAGCGTTGGGCATAGGCGTTTAGATTGGGTGATCGGGGCGGCAAGCGAATAATAGTCGTGCCGGAATGTTCGAGTAGTTCGAGAAAATTCTTGCGGTATTTCGTATCGCGGTCGATGATCAATTTTCGCTTACCATACAGCAAGCCGGTCTCTTCATCGGTCATGTTCCTGGGGATCTGCATCATCCAAACGGCATCGGGATTGATTGTGATGCCGGCAATCTTGATGGTTCGTGTCGAAAGCTGAATAAAGAACAGAACGTAGTAAGTGGTCAAACCGCTTAACCGCCAAACTTCAACGCTGAAGAAATCCGATGCCACGAGGATTTTCCAATGGGCTTTGAGAAACGTCGACCACTGAGTGCGCTTGCCTCTTAACGGCGCGGGATCAATACCGTTTTCTCGAAGTACATTGGCGATCGTGCCTCGACCCACCTTGAATCCCAAATTATTGAGTGCGCCCAGAATACGGGTGTAGCCCCAACCCGGATTTTCCTCTGCCATGCGCAGAATAAGGGATACGATTTCATTTTTGGTTCCCGGACGGCCCGGACCGCGTCGATGGGCGTGATTCCACTTCTGGGCGACTAACTCGCGGCGCCAACGCAGCCGGGTATCGGGTGTGACGAGGGTTTCGAGTTGACTGAGAAGTTTACGGCCAATGGCCTTGGCCCGAATCGCCAAGCGGCGGCGCTCGGCGTCGGTGAATCGCATCTTTCGGCCACCGAGCTTGGCCTTGAGCATGCGATTCTCTTCCTTCAAATAGTCGATGACCTCTTGCTGCTGGCGATTGAGCCACATTGCCAAGGTAGCGACCAGATATTGAAGCGGAAATAACGTAGCAACCATGCAACAAAGTATACCGCGAGTCGCTTTGACGCGGGTATCACTTTAACTTCTCGTCCTGCCCGCGTCTCATTTTGATATTCGGACAACACGGCCTACGATGTGGCAATCGGAAAAATTGGGCGATAGCTGGGCGAAACATGGGCGAATTACAGACAATTCAAAGACCATCAAAAACAAATCACATATTCTAACTAATTGATTTGTATGTATCTATAAGGGTCTTGGATTGTCTTTGCTGGCGGAGAGGGCGGGATTCGAACCCGCGTTAGGAATTAACCTAAACACGCTTTCCAGGCGTGCGACTTAAACCGCTCATCCACCTCTCCTATTTCTTTGCAACTCGTAGGCTGCTCAACCGCGCTACGCTTTGGCTTCGGCCGCTTCGCTTAACTTGCTGTGCAAGTTAGCCTACGCCGCAACAGGCCTTCGGCATGTTGTCCAGGCGTGAAACTTAAACCGCTCTCCCGCCTCTGCGAACATTTGCGGACTGCCCGACGATCAACCCGAAAGGGCGCTAAGGATAAACTACAACGGGGGCTCAGAGCAAATTTGCCTGGCGATCCTATGTCGATCGAGCCCACCACACAGGAAGCGAAAGTCGCCAGCGCTTGCGGTTATTCAGTCGGCGATAGAACATCGCGAGCAGCGTGAGCGCCATGAATGCATGAACCGGCCACAGGCCGATCAAGGGCGAGAGCTTGCCTTGCGCCACCCAGGCTTGGGCGATGCTCATTAAGTTGCTGTAGGTCATATAGATCAGCAACGCGAGGATGAGATTGGCGGATCGCCCGGCGCGCGGATTGACGTAACTCAGCGGAATGGCGAGCAGCGATAGGATCAATACGCTCACGGGCAACCCGATGCGCCAATGCAATTCGGCAAAACGCTCCGGTGTCGGTTCTTTCAGGATATCTTGTGGCGACATGGTTTTTGCGCTGGGCGTGCCGGTTTGTTTCGCCTGACTCTCGATGCGCATCGCATAGCGCTCGAAATCCACTATGCGATAGTCCGCCTTCCCTGGCGTGCCCTCGTAACGCCGGCCATTCTGCAAGACAATGAATTTGTCGCCATTCTCGTGGGTCTCTTGGTAGCCTTTTTCCGCCACGACCACACCGAGTTTTTGATGTTGTACGGACTGCACAAAGATATTCTCGATTCGATTGCTTTGCAGATCGACACTCTCGACGAAGAACACCCGGTCGGCGTTTTTCGATTCGCGAAATACCCCGGAGGAAATGCGCGAGACGTCGCTGCGCGCATCGAGCCGGTTGGCGTATTCAGCGCTTTGCTTGAGCGCCCACGGCGAGAGAAACAAGCTCAGCCCGCCGACGGCAAATACCAGGGGCAAGGCAAATAACATCACCGGCCGAATGAAATCCACCAGGCTCTTGCCGTTGGCAAACCACACCACCATTTCCGAATCGCGATAGCAGCGCGATAAGGTGAGCAGCACCGCGATGAATAACGTCAGCGATATGACCACCGGCAAATAGTTCAGCGCGCCGAAGCCGAGCATGATCATGACCGCATCCGCCGGCAAGCTCCCGCCCGCAGCCTTGCCGAGTAAGCGGATAATCTGCGTCGTGAAGGTAATGGCGAGCAAGACCGCGCCGACAGTCAACGCCACTTGACCGAATTCGCGCATGAGGCTGCGATTAAAGATCATCGATGAAACGCGCTTTGACTTTTTGTTCGCACAATGGGGATAATCGGGGAATCTAGTTAACGTGGTCAGAACAAGGAGCAGAAGTTGGAATTTAGCACAAAAAGTTTAAGCCCGGAAAAAGCCAAGGGTGCCTGCGTGGTGGTCGGTATCCATGAAACCGCCAAACTCTCGGCCAGCGCCGCCGCGTTGGACAAGGCATCGAAACTGCATCTCAGCGCGATTCTCAAGCGCGGCGACATGAACGGCAAAGCCGGTAGCACCCTTCTGCTGCACCACGTGCCAAACGTGGCGGCCGAGCGCGTACTGTTGGTAGGCATGGGCAAGGACACGGAGCTCAGCGACAAAGCCTACCGCGAAATGATCCGTGTTGCGCTTCGCGCCCTGAGCCAAACCGGCGCCGTCGACGCCACCCTGTTCCTGCTGGAAATCGCGGTCAAAGGCCGCGCCGCGCCGTGGAAAGCCGAGCACACGGCCTTGATCGCAGGCGAATCGACCTATCGATTTGAAAGCTTCAAGGGCACGCCGGATCGACATAACGCGGCGCTTAAGCACATTGCCCTAGCCGTGAACGGCAAGGCCGAACAAAGTGCCGTGGACACCGCCTTGCAAGCCGGCCAAGCCATGGCGGACGGCATCGCTTTCGCCAAGGATTTGGGCAACACGCCGCCGAATGTGTGTACGCCGGCCTTCCTTGCGGATGCCGCGCGCAAGATGGCCAAGACTCATGGCCTCAAAGTCGAAGTGCTGGAACAAAAAGACATGGAAAAACTCGGCATGGGATCATTCCTGTCGGTTTCCAAAGGCAGCCGTAACCCGCCGAAGTTTATTATCCTGGAGCACAAAGGCGGCAAGAAAGGTGATAAACCGGCCGTTCTCGTCGGCAAAGGCATCACCTTCGACACCGGCGGGATCTCCATCAAGCCCGCACCGGACATGGACGAGATGAAGTACGACATGAGCGGCGCCGGTAGCGTGCTTGGCACGATGAAAGCCATCGCGCTGATGAAGTTGCCGCTCAACGTCGTCGGCCTGGTTCCCACTTGCGAAAACATGCCCGACGGCGCGGCAACCCGTCCCGGTGACATCGTTAAAAGTATGTCCGGCCAGACCATTGAAATTCTCAACACCGATGCCGAAGGTCGCTTGATTTTGTGCGACGCCCTCACCTACGCGGAGCGTTATCAACCGAGCGCCGTGATCGACATCGCCACCTTGACCGGTGCCTGCGTCGTCGCGCTGGGCACGGTTGCATCCGGCCTATACGCGAATAAAGACGCCCTCGCGCAAGAAGTGATCAAGGCCGGCGATACGGCACACGATCGGGTGTGGCACATGCCGCTGTGGGACGATTATCAAGAACAATTGCGCAGCAACTTTGCCGATATGGCCAACATTGGTGGACGGCCCGCGGGCAGCGTCACCGCCGCATGTTTCCTGTCGCGCTTCGCGAAGAAATTCGATTGGGCTCATTTGGATGTCGCAGGCACGGCCTACAAGTCAGGACGAGAAAAGGGTTCAACCGGCAGGCCGGTAGGCTTGTTGTGTCATTTTTTGATGGCACGAGCGAGATAAGTGCAAAGGATGAAGGCGGAAGGATGAAACACCACGTTCATTCGAACGTCATTTTTCTCAACTGACAAAACTAGAACTTGAATCCTATGGAAACCGAGATTTTTTTCATCCTTCATCCCTCATCCTTCATCCTCGCCTTCAAGTGACCCAAATCGACTTTTATACCCACGTCGGCGACAAGCTTCACACCGTGTGCCAGCTTGTCGCGAAGGCCTATGAGCGTAAATTGAAAGTGTTGATCTTCACACCCGACGCATCAACCTCCGCCAAACTCGATCAGATGTTATGGAGCGCACCCGCAATCGGCTTTTTGCCCCATGCGTTGGCAGGCGCCGACATCGCCGCGGAAACGCCGATCATC
>JBKJHT010000041.1:0-26699 GCA_046598945.1 Burkholderiales bacterium
GGAGTTGTCTTGCACGAAATGGGCGGAGAGAATACCGACGATCGTGATAAGTTGCCCAATCGCGTCGTGCGCTTGTTCGAACAATTGCAACGATGCTTCCAGATCCTTTCTCGCCGCGATTGGGTCAGCGGCGATGTATGCCATACCGCGCCAATATAGTAGCGAGGCGGAGGCGCTTACTTGTGCGTCCGGCAAAAGCTTGATCGATTCCAGGAGGGTCTTCCAGCGGCCTTGGCCTAACAGCGATGGCGCCCGATCGATAATCGCCTCCTGAGCCTCACTCGCGCGCCCGCTGCGACAGAGCATTTCAATGGCATGGTCTGTTTCCCCACTTGCCAGCAGCAAGTGGCCCGCATCAAGGCGCAGAGTTGAAAGTGTCGGCGCGTCAAACTCACTTTCCGCACGATTGATCAGGAATTCGCGGAACAAGTCGTGATAGCGGTAGGAGACTTGAGGCTCGGCGCGTCGGTCGGTGAAGTGTTGACGGCGATACAACTGGTCGAGGACTTTCGGCGCGCTGGGATCGCCGCTGAGTGCCACGGCTGCGTCGGGAGTCACGTGCGGTAATAGCGCAGTCTTCATCAGCACCTCGCGTTCCGCCTGTGGCGCCCGATCGAAAATTTGTCCGGCGAAATAATCGAACACCGCTTCTTTCCCGCTGAAATTGATAGCACGTGATTCGATGTCTTCCCGAAAATAAGCAGTTAGCAACATCAACCCACCTGCCCAGCCATCAACAGCACGATGAATTTCCACTACGCGCTCGCGATCGGATATCCCCCTGCGGTGCAAAATCTCTCCACATTCGTCAGAGGTTAGCTTAAGGTCCTCCCATTGAAGTTCGGCGAGCTGTCGATTCGCTTTGAGGCGTGCAAGGTCGGCGGCAGGTTGTGAACGGCTCACGGCGACGATGCTCAAGCCCTCGGGTGCTTCGTTCGCAGCTTCGACGAGAATCTGGTGAAAGATCGGGTTGGCGACCTCCTGGCAGTTGTCCAGCACCAACACGCTACCGCTCGGAAACCACGAAAATAGAGTTCGAAAGAAGCGCCGCGCAAATCCTGGAATGTCCGAGAGATACTCGGGCGTTAAATACGGTAGCCGGTCGTTCTTGGGACGCTTGAGTTGCGCGGCAAGCTCGACCAAGTACCAAAAGAAGGTCGCCGGGTCGGCATCGCCCGCGTCGAGCTGATACCAGAAAAACGGCGCCTTGCGCGCTTCCAAGTAGCTCGCCACCAGCGTAGTTTTGCCCGCACCGGGCGGCGCCGCGACCCAGGTGATCGGCTGCTTACGCGCCGCGTCGAGCAGACGAAATAGACGCTTGCGCGGCATAGCGTCATAAAGCCTTGGACGCGTTAGTTTTGCGAGTGTCGCCTTTCTCTTGGTTGCCACTTCTCCCTCTTGGTGTGAGCGATTCTGAGCATATTGCCGCAACTCCCTGGATAATGCCACATGGACTTAATGGAAACGTTTCCAAGACAAGAATTTCCATATTCGCTACACTACTCACAAGGAGGAAATGACCATGCAATACGTTCGTTTAGGGAACACCGGCATGAAAGTTTCGCGGCTTTGTTTGGGCTGCATGACCTATGGCTCGTCGAAGTGGCGCAAATGGATTCTTGACGAGAAAGCCAGCCGCCCATTTTTTAAACAGGCACTGGAAGCGGGCATTAATTTTTTTGACACGGCGGATATGTATTCTCTTGGCGCGAGCGAGCAAGTCACCGGCAAGGCGCTGAAGGATTTTGCCAAGCGCGATGAGATCGTACTCGCAACCAAAGTCTATCAAGCCATGAGCGACACGCCCAACGATCGTGGGCTGTCGCGTAAACACATCATGAGTTCCATCGACGCATCGCTAAAACGCTTGGGCACGGATTACGTCGATCTCTACATCACCCATCGCTGGGACTACCACACGCCGATCGAAGAAACCTTGGACGCGTTAAATGATGTCGTGCGCGCGGGCAAGGCACGTTACATCGGCGCGTCTAGCATGTGGTCGTGGCAGTTGATGCAAGCGCTGAAGATTTCCGAGCAGCGAGGGTGGGCGAAATTCGTCTCGATGCAAAATCACTACAACTTAGTCTATCGCGAAGAAGAGCGCGAGATGATGCCTCTGTGCCGCGATCAAGGCATCGGCATCACGCCCTGGAGCCCGCTGGCGCGCGGATTTTTGGCGGGCAATCGCGATAAATCCGATCTCGATAAGAAAAAGGCCGCTACTGCGCGCGCGAGCTCGGATGAAATGGCGCAAGGCTATTACTACCATGCGACGGATTTCAAAATCGCCGAGCGCTGCGAAAAAGTAGGTAAGAAATTAGGCGTCAAGCCGATTCAAATTGCCTTGGCGTGGATTCTCAGCAAGCCCGGCATGACCGCGCCCGTTATCGGTGCGAGCAAATCCCATCATTTGCCCGATGCGATTGCCGCGCTGGAGGTGAAGCTTTCGGACGCGGATATCAAGACGTTGGAAGAGCCCTATCAGCCCCATGCAGTGATGGGCCACGTTTAGAGTTTGTTGAAAAACTACTGCGTTACCCGTCTTCGTCGTTGCGCGGTGCTCGGAATCCTCAGGTATATTGAATGCATTACGGTTCCTGCACGCCTCGCATCCAGGCATCCTCGCTACGTTTTTCAACAAACCCTTAAGGCGATTGCCTGAAGAACTAACGTCAGCGCCGCTTTCAGGGCATGCATTGCTGCGAGCCAATATCCAGGGGCTGCCCTAAGGCCACGCGGCTCGCAGCGATGCTATCCGCGTAATACTAGGTCGACGAGCTGATCCGCATATTTCGCCGATGCCTTTTCGTGGCCGATCAACAGACGAAAATAGAGCGGGCCGTAGAGGCAATCCAGAACCGATTCCAGATCCATGTCGGGTTTGAATTCACCATTGGCGATGCCGCGTTGTACCACGGCTTTTGCTTCGCCGCGGCGCACGGCGACGAAACGCGTGCGGAAGGCTTCGGCGAGTTCGTTGTCCGATTGCACCACACCGATGAGGGTGGCGATGGTGCGGCCGCGCGGGCCGTTCAACACTTTGACCACTGAGCGCATTTGGCGGCGGATATCCTCACGGGCGGAGCTGGTGTTCGGGAAGGCGATCTCTTTCGCGGTCGCGGCGAGAAAGGCATCCATCACCACGCTCGCTTTGTTCGACCAGCGGCGGTAGATCGTGGCTTTGCCGACGCCGGCGCGCGCGGCGATGCCCTCCAAGGACATGTTGGTGAAGCCGATTTCATCGAGCAAGTTGTTGGCGGCGTCCAGGATAGCTTGATGCGTGGTGGGGCAACGCGGGCGGCCGGGCGCGCGGCTGGGCGCCTCTTCGAGTAGATCCGTTGCGGATTCGTCGTTCATTGCCATGTTGGATTCGCTTTAACCATATTTACATTTCGAAACGTTCCGTATTATAATTAACGCTTCAGGTCAGTTCAAGACTTTTTGCCCGGAAAGTCAGAAATAAGTTATGTGGATCGTTAAACTTGCTCTGCGTCGTCCGTACACCTTCATAGTGATGGCGTTGTTGATTCTAATTCTCGGTGGCCTCGCCTACAAACAGACACCGACGGATATTTTTCCGGCGATCAAGATTCCCGTCGTGGCGTTGGTGTGGCAATACCAAGGCATCCCGCCGCAACAGTTCGAAAAATACATCACGACCTTTAGCGAGTTTACGATCTCGTCGGGCATTAACGACGTCAAGTCGATCGAGTCGCAAACCGTTAACGGCGCGTGCATTATTAAAGTATTTTTCCAGCCGACCGTGGACATCGCCGCGGCGCTGTCGCAGATTACCGCGTTGTCGCAAATCATTTTGCGCCGCATGCCGCTCGGCACCACGCCGCCATTTGTATTCCGCTACGATGCGTCGAGCGTGCCGGTGTTGCAGATTGCGCTGGCAAGCAACAAGCTGTCGGAGCAACAACTCTACGATACCGGTTTATACAAAGTTCGCACCGCCATCGCACCGGTGCGCGGTTCGCGTATGCCTTTGCCCTATGGTGGCAAGCCGCGCCAGATCCAAATCGACGCCGATCCGCAGTTGATGGCGGCGCGCGGTGTAACGATGACCGATATTAATTCGGCGCTCACCGCGCAGAACGCCAACCTTCCGACCGGCATGGTAAAAATCGGCGAGCGCGATTACATCGTCGGTATCAACAGCAATCCGACCAGTATCGACGAACTGAACGACATTCCCATCAAACAACAGGGCAACGGCACATGGATATTGTTGCGCGACGTCGCCAATGTGCGTGACGGTTTCGGCGTGCAGACCAATATCGTGCGCGATGAGGGCCGGCGCTCGGCCTTGCTCACCATCCTCAAGGCTGGCTCGTCGTCTACGTTGGATGTTGTCGAAGGCATCAAAAAGGCCCTGGTGGGTGTTCGGGCCGCATCTCCGGACATGGAGTTCAAAGAACTGTTCGACCAATCGGTGTTTGTCAAAGCGGCCATCAACAGCGTTTTGGTGGAAGGCTTGATCGCCGCGTGTTTGACGGCGTTGATGATCTTGCTTTTCCTGGGCAGTTGGCGCAGCACCATCATCGTCGCCGTTTCTATTCCGCTATCGATTCTTTCGTCGCTGTGCGTCATGTATTTGACCGGTGAAACGCTCAATATCATGACGTTGGGCGGCTTGGCGTTGGCGGTGGGGATTCTGGTAGACGATGCGACCGTTGCCGTTGAGAACATTCATCGCTATATCGAAATGGGCCACCCGCTTGAGGACGCCATTATCGAGGGCTCGCAGCAGATCGCCGTGCCCGCATTCGTGTCGACCCTGGCTATTTGTATCGTGTTTGTATCGGTCATTTTCTTGACCGGGCCGGCGAAATTTTTGTTTACGCCGATGGCGCTGGTGGTCGCTTACGCCATGCTGGCGTCCTATGTGTTGTCGCGCACCTTGGTGCCGGTGATGGTGAAATACCTACTTCCCAAGGAAGCAGCGGAGCATGGTCAACCGGTGCGCGCATCGCTCAATCCGCTGGCGCTATTCCACCGCGGTTTCGAGCGTGGATTCGAGGGCTTTCGCAAAGGTTACGTGGGCATGCTGAATTGGGGTTTGTTCCATCGCATGGCCATATTTTTAGTGTTCGGCGCGGTGGGCGTCGTCAGCCTGGCGGTGTTGCCGTTCGTCGGCCAGGACTTTTTTCCGCTGGTCGATGCCGGGCAAATTCGTATGCACGTCACGGTGCCTGCGGGGACGCGTTTGGAGGAGTCCGAATTAATTTTCGGAAAAGTTGAAAATGTTATTCGCGAAATTATTCCCGAAGAAGACCGCAGCCAAATTCTCGACAATATCGGCCTGCCGCAGCCGATTAACATGGCGTTCACCGACACACCGACCATCAGTTCCGCCGATGGCGAGATACTTATTTCCCTTTCCCGCGAGCGTAAGTTCGGTACGCAAGAATATATTCGCCGGTTGCGTGCGGAATTACCCAAGCGTTTCCCGACCGTCGATTTCTTCTTTCAGCCCGCGGATATCGTCAACCAGATCCTGAACTTCGGCTTACCGGCGCCAATCGACGTGCAGATCATCGGCAGCAGCCCACAAGCGGCGAAAATCGCGAAAGAAATCAAAGAAAAAGTTCAAGCGATTCCCGGCGCGGTGGACGTACATGTGCACCAAATCACCAATGGTCCCGCGTTGCAAATCACCGTGGATCGCCAGCGCTCCGCGGAGTTGGGTATGACGCAGCGCGAAGTGGCCAACAACGTGCTGACAACGCTATCTTCGAGCGCCGTGGTCAACTTCAACTTGTGGCCTGACCCTAAGAGTGGATTGCAATATCCAGTCGCCGTGCAGACACCGCAATATTTAGTGAATTCGATTGAAGATGTGATGAGTACGAACTTGCCTGGGCGTGGACAGTCAGGCTCACAAATGCTATCGAATGTGGCCACCATTGAACGCAAGGAAACGCCGTTGGTCATCAGTCACACCAACGTCCAGCCGACCTTCGATGTGTTCGCCAATGTTCAAGGCACGGATCTGGGAACGGTTGCGGCACAACTCGATAAACTGGTGGTGGAATATTGCCCGCCGCCGGCAAGGTTGGGCTGGTGGAGCGGTTGGTTTTCCAAGGGCACTGCGCCGACACCACAAAAAGACGAGAAAGGCGAGGTTAAGAAAGACGTTAACCCGATTTGCGCGAATCTCCCGCCGGGCCTTCGCATTGAAGTGCGCGGCCAGGTGGAGAGCATGAAAACCGCGTTTACCAATCTCGGCTACGGCATTTTGTTCGCGGCGATGCTGGTGTACTTCATCATGGTGGTCAATTTTCAATCGTGGACCGATCCGTTCATTATCATCACCGCGTTGCCCGGTGCGCTGTGCGGCATTATTTGGATATTGTTCCTCACCGGCACGACGTTCAGCGTACCATCGCTGATGGGAACGATCATGAGCGTCGGCGTGGCCACGGCGAATAGTATTTTGATCGTATCGTTCGCCAAGGAGCAGTTGACCTCGGGCAAGACACCCATGCAAGCAGCGCTGGCAGCGGGTTTCACGCGGTTGCGTCCGGTGCTGATGACGGCCAGCGCGATGATTATCGGCATGGTGCCGATGGCGTTGGGAATGGGTGAGGGCGGCGAACAGAACGCACCCCTTGGCCGTGCCGTGATCGGCGGCTTGATCTTCGCGACTATCTCAACACTGATCTTCGTTCCGGTGGTATTTAGTATGATTCATGGCCTCCGCGAGCGCCCCGTTCAACCGCTGGCCGTGCCCACGGCCCAGCCTGCGTAATTTAAAAAGGTACTCAACCATGCAACAAGATCACAACGACATCCAAACGGCAGGGGCTATGCCCGAGCCGGTTGCACCGAGCGGCAGCGGAAAACGCATCGGCACATTGTCGGCATTTGCCGTGGTAGGCTTGCTTGGCCTGTTCTTTTTGCTCGCTGTGTGGCCACGTTTACACGCAGGCAAGGCGGTCGCCGATGTGCAAAAAGATATGCGGCCCAATGTCGTCGTCGTCGCGGCGCAGCGCGCCAAAGCCAATATGGAGTTGACCCTGCCAGGCACCCTGTTACCCATTCAAGAAGCGTTAATCTACGCGCGCACCAACGGCTACGTAAAGCAATGGAAGGTCGATATCGGCGCGCAAGTTAAGCAAGGCCAGCTCCTCGCCGAAATCGAAACGCCGGAGATTGATCGCGAGCTGAAGCAGGCGTTAGCGAATCAACAGCAAGTCAAAGCCAATATGGAATTGGCGCGCTCGACCGCCGAACGCTGGAAAGCGGTGTTGCAAGAAAACGCCGTATCGCCACAAGAAGTCGATGAAAAAATCAGCGCGCTGAAGGCGCGGCAGGCGGACTACGCCGCGTCCCAGGCGAGTGTCGAGCGATTGATTCAAATGAAATCGTTTCAACGGGTCAATGCGCCGTTCGCCGGCACCATTACCGGTCGCAACGTCGAGATCGGGCAACTGATCAGTGCCGGAAACCCAGATCCGAATCGCTGGATGTTCAAGGTGGCCAAGATGAATACCTTGAAGCTCTACATCAACGTGCCGCAAAGCCATATGCGAATGATCAAAATGGACATGCCGGTCAACGTCGTGTTGAAGGAATTTCCACAACCGTTCACCGGTAAAGTGTTGCGTACCGCCGGTGCGCTCGATCCGCAATCGAAAACACTGCTGACGGAAATCAATGTCCCGAACGAAAATTCGGAGTTGACTGCCGGCATGTTCGTTCAAGCGAAGTTTGCGCTGAATCAAACCGAGCCGAATATCCTGTTGCCCGCGAATACCCTCATGGTGCGCCAAGATGGGCCGCAAGTGGCGGCAGTCGCGAACAACACGGTGCAATTGCGCAAAGTCAAACTTGGGCGTGATCTTGGTACGCAGATCGAGATCCTTTCCGGCGTCGACGAAAAAGACATGATCGTCACCAACCCGACCGACGCAATGCGCGACGGCGTGAGTGTCCATATGAAGGTAGCGGAACCGGACAAGCCGGCCACGCCGCCCGCGGCCAAGCCGGAAGACAAACCGGTCGCACCAAAGCCTGCCGCCCAAGCAACTGCGACGGTTGCCCAGACCAAGGTGAAATAGACCGATGGCTCAGACTCCACAACATTATCGTCGCAGCCTGAGTTTTCTCTGCATGTCGTTGTTGACTGCTTGTGCGGTTGGGCCGAAATACGAAGCGCCAAAAAACGTCACAACGACGGACTGGAAGGAGGCCACGGCCGAGAACAAAGGCGCGATACAGCTTCAGCAAAAATGGTGGGAACTATTTGGCGATGCGAAGTTAAATGAGTTAGAAGAGGCCGCGCTGCAAGGCAATTTCCAATTGCAGGCGGCGGCGGCTCGGGTGCGCCAAGCGCGTGCCATCGCCCGCGTCAGCGACGCCGATTTATTGCCGACGGTGAATTTCGATCCCGACGCGCAACGTAATCGCCAATCGGGCAATCGCCCCGCGCAGCCGGGTTCGACGCTGCGCGACTATACGGCCAATCGATTCCGCGTGCCGATCGACATGGCTTTTGAAATCGATTTTTGGGGCAAGATGCGGAGCGCGTCGGACTCGGCGGTCGCGCGCGCCCAAGCGGCACGGTATGGTTATCAAACTATTGCGCTGACGCTCAGCGGCGACCTTGCACAAAACTATTTCACGCTACGTGCTCTCGACGCCGAACGCGGCATCTTGCGCAATACCATCACACTACGCAAGAAAGGGCTCGACCTCGCACGCTCGCGCTACCGCGGCGGCATTGCCAGCGAGCTCGACGTCACGCGCGGCGAAGCGGAAGTGGCCGCAACGGACGCGGAACTCATCGGTATCGGCAAGCGCCGTGCTGAACTGGAAAATGCCATCGCCGTATTAGTTGGCAAAGTGGCGAGCGAATTTAAGCTGGCGGAACTGCCGATCAATGCCAGCGCGCCAAAAATTCCGATTGGGCTCAGTAGCGAATTGTTGCAGCGCCGCCCCGATGTGGCCGAAGCCGAACGCTTGCTCGCAGCGCGCAACGCCGAGATTGGCGTAGCGAAAGCAGCATTTTTCCCGACCATTCGCCTGACCGGGCAAGCTGGATTCGAGAGCGCCGATTTGACCGATATCCTGCGCGGCGCAAGCCGCATTTGGACGGCCGGAATCGGCGTCGTGCTGCCAATATTCGAGGGCGGCCGCAACAAGGCGAATCTGGAACGCGCTAAGGCCGCATTCGACGAAAATTTGGCGCAATACCAGGGCCGCGTCCTCGTCGCTTTCCAGGAGGTTGAAACAGCGTTGGCAGGATTGCGAATTCTCACGGAACAAAGCGAGGCCCAGGCCCGCGCCGTGGTCAGCGCGCAAAAAAGCGCGCAGATTTCCACCGTTCGTTACAAGGCCGGACTGGTCACTTACCTTGATGTTGTCGATACGGAACGCACCACGCTCGCCAATCAGCGCTTGATCGCGCAACTCGATGGCCAGCGCATGGTGAGCAGTGTCGCGCTCATCAAGGCGCTCGGCGGCGGCTGGCAGGCAAGTGCAAAAACCTTGGCGTCTAAAACGCGATGATGCCAACGGCGTAATCGCAGTCACGCGTTAAGTGCGCGGCGATATCCAGTTTATCAGTGAGCCAGACGCCGCAGCCAGCTTGCCTGCTGGCGTTGCATGGCCTGGAAGCCGCGTAGATAAAGGGGTTACGTTAATTGCCTTTGAGCCATTGACGCCGAGATGTTGAAGTATGTTCGGTTTCTTTGAGGGTTTCCGGTTCGGCTCGAATTTTTAGACGATAACGGAACGCGAGCATACTCAAGCCCGCCTGCTCGCGACGCGATGGTGGCCTACTTCTTGTCGTCACCATTGGATTTTGTTATAGTTTCTCCAGCTTTTGAAATTTGGTCGCCGCCTTATTTTAGTAAGAGATGTTGGTTCAAAACCAATCCCGCTTACTGCGATCAATCCTCAGGTGAGTGAAAGGACCTGTTTAAAACATGGTTATGACACCGCGAACTACTTCCGACTGGTGGTTGATGAATTAGTCGCGTTCAATTTGAGACCCTGAAAAAGCGCGGCTTGTCCGCGCTTTTTTTATTTGCTGTAACGGAGATTTTTTATGTTGAACATCACGCTACCCGACGGTTCGAAACGTACTTTTGATCATCCGGTGACGGTCGCTGAAGTCGCGGCGAGTATCGGCGCCGGTCTTGCGAAGGCCGCATTGGCGGGCAAGGTCGATGGAAAGTTGGTGGACACATCGTATCGACTCGATACGGATGCGAATCTGGCGATTGTGACGGACAAGGATGCCGACGGGTTGGACATCATTCGCCATTCGACGGCGCACTTGCTCGCCTACGCGGTGAAAGAATTATTTACCGATGCGCAAGTTACTATCGGCCCGGTGATCGAGAACGGTTTTTACTACGATTTTTCGTACAAACGCCCGTTTACGCCGGAAGATTTGACTAAGATCGAACAGAAGATGGGCGAGTTGGCGAAGCAAGATTTTTCGGTGGTGCGCGAGGCGTGGGATCGGGATAAAGCCGTTGCCTTCTTCAAAGGGATTGGCGAGCACTACAAGGCCGAGATCATCGCCTCGATTCCGGTGGATCAGGAGATCGGCTTGTATCGCGAGGGCGATTTTATCGATCTGTGCCGTGGGCCCCACGTGCCATCGACGGGTAAGCTGAAAGTTTTCAAGCTGATGAAGCTCGCCGGCGCCTACTGGCGCGGCGATTCCAAGAACGAGATGTTGCAGCGAATTTACGGCACGGCTTGGGCGAAGAAGGAGGATCAAGAAGCCTATCTGCATATGCTGGAAGAAGCAGAGAAGCGCGACCATCGCAAGCTCGGCAAGCAACTCGATCTTTTCCACATGCAAGACGAAGCGCCAGGCATGATATTTTGGCATCCCAAGGGCTGGGCGCTGTGGCAGCAAGTCGAGCAATACATGCGCAAGATCTACCAAGACAACGGCTACCAAGAAGTGAAATGCCCGCAAATTATCGATCGCTCGCTTTGGGAAAAATCCGGACACTGGGAAAATTTTAAAGAGAATATGTTTACCACGGCGTCGGAGAATCGCGACTACGCGGTGAAGCCGATGAATTGTCCGGGCCATATTCAGGTGTTCAATTCCGATTTGCGTAGTTATCGCGATTTGCCGCTGCGCTATGGTGAGTTTGGCTCTTGTCATCGCAACGAGCCGTCGGGTGCGCTACACGGCATTATGCGCGTGCGCGCGTTTACCCAGGACGATGGTCATATTTTCTGCACCGAGGACCAGATCCAATCGGAGTGCGTGGCTTATACGGCATTGCTGCAAAAGGTCTATGCGGTATTCGGCTTTACCGACATTGTTTACAAGCTTGCTTTGCGCCCCGACAAGCGGGTGGGCGCAGATGATCTATGGGACAAGGCAGAGGCGGCGCTGGCGACTTCACTGGAAGCCAGCGGTGTGCCTTACGATCGCTTACCGGGCGAGGGTGCGTTCTACGGGCCCAAGATCGAATATCACCTCAAAGACAGCATCGGTCGTTCCTGGCAATGCGGGACCATGCAGGTGGATTTCTCGATGCCGGGTCGCCTGGGGGCGGAATATGTCGCCGACGATAACACTCGAAAAGTGCCGGTGATGCTGCACCGAGCGATGATCGGCTCCATGGAGCGCTTTATAGGCATCTTGATTGAGAACTACGCCGGGGCCTTCCCATTATGGTTAGCGCCGGAGCAAATAGTGGTTATGAACGTGTCAGAACACCAAGCTGAGTACGTTAAACAAGTGAATGACGCGTTAAAATGTGCTGGATTTCGCGCCAAGGCGGATTTGCGGAATGAGAAAATTTCCTATAAAATTCGGGAACATAGTATGCAAAAACTACCCTATCAAGTAATTTTGGGTGATAAGGAATTGGCGGTACAGGCGATTACGGTGCGTAACCGCAAGGGTGAAGATCTCGGTCAAATGCCCATTGCGTCGTTTGTCGAACAGCTTAAATCTGAACTTGCAGCAGTATTCGCGTAAATATTTTCGTCCCGCGATCCCATGGTTATGAAGATTTTCCATGCGCGGCTTAGGTAATTTTAGGGAGGCATAGCAATAGCCCAGGACAAAGAACTGCGAATCAACGGGGAAATCACTGCTCCCGAAATTCGTTTGATCGGAAAAGACAGTGAGCAACTCGGTGTAGTGAGTCTGGCAGCGGCGCAGACGATGGCGGAAGAAGCGGAAATGGATCTGGTGGAGATATCTCCAACGGCCCAGCCACCTGTGTGCCGTATTATGGATTTCGGCAAGCACAAATACCGAGAAAGCAAAAAAGCTCACGAAGCGAAACTTAAGCAAAAGCAAATCCAGGTCAAAGAAGTTAAATTCCGGCCGGGGACCGACGAGGGTGACTATCAGATTAAGTTGCGAAATCTGGTTAAATTCCTAGCGGAAGGCGACAAAGCCAAGGTTTCGTTGCGATTTAAAGGCCGTGAAATGGCGCATCAAGAATTTGGCTTCAATCTATTGAAGCGGGTGGAAGGGGATTTAACGGCACACGGTACCGTTGAGCAGTTTCCCAAGATGGAAGGCCGCCAGTTAGTGATGGTTGTCGGGCCAAAAAAGAAGTAAAGGTATTAGTGGTAACCAAGGCGTGTTCGGGTTGTAAAAGTATTCCAACGGAATCACCCGACGCGGATCTAAAACATAATCGGAGTTAGCAATGCCAAAGATGAAAACCAAGAGCGGTGCCGCCAAGCGATTTAAGGTGCGCGGTTCCGGCAGCGTCAAGCGCGCGCAAGCGTTCAAACGTCATATCCTGACGAAAAAGACGACCAAGAATAAACGCCAACTGCGCGGTACGGCAGGTGTGCACGATTCGAATATGGGCTCGATCCGAGCCATGATGCCCTACGCTTAAGGAGAACAGCGATGCCAAGAGTTAAGCGTGGTGTGACGGCTCATGCCCGTCACAAAAAAATCATCGACCAAGCCAAAGGCTACCGTGGTCGCCGCAAGAATGTATACCGGATCGCTAAAGAAGCGGTTATGCGTGCCGGGCAATATGCCTATCGCGACCGTCGTAACCGTAAACGCGATTTTCGCGGCCTGTGGATTGCGCGGATCAACGCGGCAGCCCGTGAAGCCGGGATGAAATACAGCACTTTTATGAACGGTTTAAAGAAAGCCGCCATCGAGATTGATCGCAAAGTGCTTTCGGATATCGCGATATTTGACAAGGTGGCATTCCAGAAGCTGGTCGAACAGGCTAAAGCCAGCCTTACAAGCTAATTTTTTTTAGAACAGTTAGGAGGCCGAAGGCCTCCTTTTTTTTTCGTCAATACCATGGCTCCACACGAAAACCTTGATGCGTTGGTTCGCGACGCTTCCGCCAGTTTCGCTGCGGTAAGCGACGCGGCTGAACTTGAGCAAGTTAAGGCGCGCTATCTAGGCAAGGCCGGTAGCCTGACGGCCATGCTGAAGCAACTTAGCAGCCTCGCCCCACAAGCGCGGCGCGAAGCCGGCGCCAAGGTGAATTTAGCAAAATCGGAGGTCGAGGCTGCTTTGGAGCGGCAACGCCACATCATCGAGTCAAAGGCTTTAGAGGTGAGGCTGGGAACCGAAGCATTGGATGTGACCTTGCCAGGCCGCGGCGTGGGCCAGGGCGGTTTACACCCCATCACGCAGACCATCGACCGCATCCAAGCCCTGTTCGCGTCGGTTGGATTTACCGTTGCGGACGGACCGGAAATCGAGACGGACTTTCACAATTTCACCGCGTTGAATATTCCAGAAGATCATCCCGCCCGTGCGATGCACGATACGTTCTACATCGATCAGAAGCATGTCCTGCGCACGCACACCTCGCCGGTACAGGTGCGTTACATGCAATCGCATCAGCCGCCACTTCGCATTATTGCGCCGGGCCGGGTTTATCGTATCGATTCGGATGCAACGCATTCGCCAATGTTTCATCAAATTGAGGGGTTATGGGTTGATGAGAATGTAAACTTTGCCGGCCTTAAAGGATTATTGGTGGATTTCGTACGCCAATTTTTTGAGCGTGACGATTTGCGCGCACGGTTTCGACCTTCGTTTTTCCCGTTTACAGAACCCTCAGCAGAAATGGATATTGGCTGTGTGATTTGTTCGGGGGATGGCTGCCGAGTATGCAGCCAAACCGGCTGGCTCGAGGTGCTAGGTTGCGGTGTTGTGCACCCCAATGTGTTGCAACACGTGCAAATCGACAGCGAAAAATTTCTCGGGTTCGCATTCGGATTAGGTGTTGAGCGATTGGCTATGTTACGACATAAAATCAATGATCTACGACTATTTTATGAAAATGATTTGAGATTTTTGCGGCAATTTTCCTAAATTTGTTGCATTTCACAATGAACAAAAATAAAATATTGAAATTAATAGGATATGAGATAATTCTCAATTGATTTGTGCGTGATATCCGAGAAATCATTTAATCCATGAAGTTTTCTGAAAATTGGCTATGGTCTTGGGTGCATCCACCTGTCGACGATCATTCCGTGGCCGACACGCTGACCATGAGCGGGCTTGAGGTTGAAGCACGGGAGCGTTCGGCGCCAAACTTCAACCGCGTTGTAGTCGCGCGTATCGTGGAAATTGCCCAACATCCAAACGCAGATCGCCTCAAGGTGTGCAAGGTCGATGCCGGAGCTGACGAATTGCTTCAGATCGTTTGTGGTGCGCCAAATGTTACCGTTGATGCACTGGTTCCTTGTGCACTTGTCGGGGCGCAGGTCGGTGAGCTGCAGATCAAGCAGGCGGTATTACGAGGAATCGATTCTCATGGCATGCTGTGTTCCGCTCAAGAGTTGGGGCTGAGTGCAGACGCATCGGGCCTATTGTTATTCCCTAACGATGCATCCATTGGGATGGACGTCGCTAAATACCTTGATCTCAACGATACCTTAACGACACTAAAACTGACCCCGAACCGCGGCGATTGTTTGAGTATGGCGGGTCTAGCGCGCGAAGTATCTGCGCTTACCGGCGGTTCGGCGAATGCACCTGCCTGGACGGACGTTACGCCCACGCTGACCGTGAGCCGCGATGTGCGGATTCAAAACGCTAGTGCCTGCGGGCTGTACTGCGGCCGAGTGATCAAGCTCGCAAGAACCGGTGCCGCGACGCCAACTTGGATGAAGTCGCGTCTTGAGCGTTCGGGACTACGGCCTATTAGCGCCGTTGTGGATGTCACGAATTACGTCATGCTCGAACTGGGTCAACCGCTTCATGCATTCGATAATGACAAGCTGAGCGGCGACATCGTCATTCGTTTCGCCGGGGACGGCGAAACGCTCCGACTACTGAATCAGCAAGAGGTCAATCTGACTGCGGATATGGTTGTCATTGCCGATAGTAGCGGTCCCATTGCCTTGGGTGGAATCATGGGTGGCGATGATAGTAGTGTCACGGATGCGACGCACTCGATTTTCTTGGAAGCGGCCTTTTTCCCCCCCGGTTCCGTCACCGGTCGACCACGGCGGCTGGGACTGACGAGCGATGCGGCCTACCGGTTCGAGCGTGGTGTCGATTTTGGTAACACACGGCGCGCAATTGAACGCGCCACGCAATTGATCATCGATATTTGCGGCGGCGAAGCGGGGTCGGTGACGCAAGCCCAAACGTCGTTACCCGCGCGTGATCCTGTTTTAGTCAGGCCGCCGCGTGTTCACCGGATTTTAGGCATCGAGATCGACTCCGACGTGGCAACGCGGATATTAGTAAGCCTGCGCTGCGTTTGCCGCATCGTCGATCAAGGAATTTTAGTAACGCCGCCCAGCCATCGATTTGATCTCACCATCGAAGCGGATTTCATAGAAGAAATTGCGCGCGTGTACGGGTACGACAACATACCGGCTACGCGCCAGGTCTCGTCCGCCGCGCTGTTGCCGCAACCACAAGGCAAACGAAGCGTTGCCAACATCGCACGGCATCTCGTCAGCCGTGATTACCAGGAAGTTTTAACTTACAGCTTTGTGAACGCGGACTGGGAGCGCGATTTTTCGCCGGGCCAGCATCCAATTCCGGTTCAGAATCCGATTGCCGCGCAAATGAGCGTCATGCGCACAACGCTAATCGGTGGCCTAATCGAAACGCTTCGCTTCAATCTAAACCGAAAGCAAGAGCGCGTGCGCATCTTCGAGATCGGTTCTTGCTTCTTGCCCAAGGCAATTCCCGATGATCGCGACATTGCCATCCAGCGCCAGCGGATAGCTGGTTTATCCTATGGCAATCGATACGAGGAGCAGTGGGGTGAACGCGCACGCCTAGTTGACTATTTCGACATCAAGGCGGATTTGGAGGCAGTATTCCATGATGCAAAAATAGAATTTAGAAAATTTGATACTCGGATTCTTCATCCCGGTCGTTCCGCCGCGGTGTATTTAGCCGGCCATGCGGTGGGCTATCTGGGCGAATTGCATCCTGTACTGGGTCAAAAATACGAGTTAACCAGCGCGCCCCTGGTATTCGAGCTCGACCTGGAACCCTTGTTGCCCATCGCTGTTGCACACCACCGGGACATCTCAAAATTTCCGACTGTTCGACGCGATATCGCGGTTGTAGTCGATGAAAATATCCCAGCAAAAGTTTTGATAAAATCCCTCTATGCGGCTGCTCCGCCATCGGTTCAAGAGATCGAATTATTTGACCAATACCACGGAAAAAATTTGGCGAACGGGAAAAAAAGCCTTGCATTTCGTATAGTTATGAGTGATACTGAAAAAACTTTAACAGAAGAAGAAATCGAAAAAATCGACCAGTCGTTAAAGCACACTCTGGTTTCTCTTCACCAAGCACAACTAAGAAGTTAAGGAGTTTCCATGACTCTAACTAAGGCCGAGCTATCCGACCTTCTGTTTGAAAAAGTGGGATTGAATAAACGGGAAGCTAAAGATCTCGTCGAAAGTTTCTTCGAAGAGATACGTATAGCCCTGGAACGTGGCGACAGCGTAAAACTGTCTGGCTTCGGCAATTTTCAATTGCGAAACAAGCCCCAGCGGCCGGGTCGTAATCCAAAAACTGGCGAAGAGATACCGATCTCTGCTAGGCGCGTCGTGACATTCCACGCCAGCCAGAAGCTTAAAGGTTTAGTGGAAAAGAACTATGGCGGAAATCCTACCTAAAGAAGCGTTACCTCCGATCCCCGCGAAACGCTATTTCACAATTGGGGAGGTGAGCGATTTGTGCGGCGTAAAGCCACACGTTTTACGCTATTGGGAGCAGGAATTCACCCAACTTAAACCGGTAAAGCGGCGCGGTAACCGTCGCTATTATCAACACCACGAAGTTTTGCTCATCCGTCGCATTCGCGAACTCCTTTACGAGGAAGGCTTCACCATCAACGGTGCGCGTCACCGGTTGGACGAAATGTCACCCTCAGCCGCCCGTAAGGCGCTTAAAGGCGATGCCGCCGCTATGCGTATCGAGATCCAAGAAATAATTGAGCTATTGCGCCTATAGCGCGACCGGCCTAACAACGGCTATAATGCGAGGCTTCGGGGCGTAGCGCAGCCTGGTAGCGTACTTGCATGGGGTGCAAGTGGTCGGAGGTTCAAATCCTCTCGCCCCGACCAACTAAATCAAGGCATTTCGATCACTTTTGATTCCTTTTTATCTTAAATATTTCAAAACTCTTCATTCCCCGTTATCCACTACCATTCGGTCTGGCTACAAAGCCTTAAGCGAACGACCCGCGTCTAATATGTGCGGAAGTGACGATAGTGAGTCAGCAAACGGCAAAGCAATTCTGTTTTTTCCGCATAGATTCAGATTCGATTATTTCTAATCACTTGCCGCAAGCGGCACAACTACGCTCACGAAACGCTCCATGGCTGTCAATGTTTCCGAAAGGCTGGCGCGCACGAAATTGAACAGTAAATGTCGCACACCGAGTTGGCGAAAGGCGATGAGGTCTCTGGCGACGTCCGCATCGCTGCCGGTAAACAATTGGCGCTTGCCATCGTCGAAGATTGGTGTTTGGGTACCTTTGTACCAGGGCGCCCAGTAGGTTATTGCAATGCTTTGCGGATCGCGATTGGCCCGTTCCGCGTCGGCGCGCAAACGTTCGACGCCGCTAGTGAAGCGTTCAAGGGTGTTGAGCAAGAACTGCGGGTTTGTACCGATAGGATACCAAGCATCGCCGAGCGCAATCACGCGCCGCAACGCGGCGGGACTTTCGCCGCCGACCCAGATCGGCGGATGGGGTTTCTGTAACGGTTTCGGCAAAAATGTGACATCGTGAAACTTGGCGTACTGGCCGTCGTAACACGGTGCATCTTGCGTCCACAGTTGTTTGAAAATCCGCAAATACTCGTCGGTGACCTTGCCGCGCTCAGCAAACGGCGGCGCGCCGATGGCTTGAAATTCCTCGTCCATCCAGCCGGCGCCGATGCCAATATCAACGCGGCCGTTGGATAGAACATCGATGGTTGCGAGCGCCTTCGCCGTGAATACTGGCGGACGATGGGGCACCACCATAACGGAGGTTAGCAATCGTATTTTGGTCGTTGCTGCGGCCAGATAAGCGAGTACGGCGAGTTGCTCCAAGCAATCGCCATCGGATGCGCCAGCCATCTTGCGCGCAGCGTTGTAGGGATAAGGCGAGGCGATGCTGTTCGGGATGATGATGTGATCGGGTATCGCAACATGCCTGAAGCCAAGCTTCTCGCCGTGCTGCGCAAGCGCTAGCACCGCTTGCTGAGTGGCAAGCGCGCCACGCGTGGGGATGCTGAATCCGAAATCCATAAGGCAAATTATACGCGCACCGCGACCTGTTAAAATCCCCTTGAACGCTGAACCTAAATTTTAATACGTGCTAAAACACACGCTAACCCTAACCGCACTCGATGGCCTCGGCGAGATTACGCCGGGGCAATCGATCGTTGAAACAATCATTGCCGCACTTCGCGCCAACGCGCTCGCGCTTGGCGACGAGATGGTGGTAGTGCTTTGCCAAAAAATCGTGTCCAAGGCGGAAAACCGTTACGTCGAATTGGCTACGATTAGCCCAAGCCCTCGTGCCAAGGAACTTGCGGCGTTATGCGAAAAAGATCCGTGCTTGGTGGAACTGGTGTTGCGCGAATCGAGCGCCGTGTTGCGCTGTGTAAAAGACGTGCTCATCGTTCGGCATCGCCTGGGATTTGTCGTCGCCAACGCCGGCATCGATCAATCGAATATTCCGAATGCCGCCGCGCGCGCGCTGCTGCTGCCGCAGGATCCCGATGTCAGTGCCGCGGCCATTCGCACTGACCTCGCTCAACGATTGAGGGTGCGCGTCGGCGTGATTATTAGCGATAGTTTTGGCCGTCCGTGGCGCCTGGGCGTGTGCGGTACCGCAATCGGCTGTGCCGGCTTGACCGCCTTGATCGATTTGCGCGGTAAGCCCGATCGATTTGGCCGACCTCTGCGCGTAACGCAGGTTGCCGTCGCGGATGAAATCGCGGCTGCCGCAACCTTGGTCATGGGCGAAGCCGATGAAGGTCGACCAATCGTTATAGTATCCGGCGTCGCCCCTGAGTATTTTTCCGAGAATGGGTCGGCGACACAACTGCTGCGGCCAGCCCAACAGGATCTTTTTTTATAGCGAGCGAGCAAACGCGATGCAATTGGCAATGATTGGCTTGGGCCGCATGGGCGGCAATATTGTGCGGCGCCTAATGCGCGGTGGCCACGAGTGCGTTGTGCATGACGTCGATGCAACGGCAATCGAGCAGCTCATGGCCGAGGGCGCGATTGGTGCTTCCAGCCTCGATGAGCTAGTTGCTCAACTGCGCACGCCGCGTGCTGTGTGGCTGATGCTGCCGCACGGCAGCATTACCGAAGATACGATTGCGCTACTTGCGACGAAACTTTCGGTCGGCGATGTCATCATTGATGGCGGAAACAGTTTTTATCAGGACGACGTGCGGCGTGCCGAACAGCTTGCGGCCAAGGACATTCACTATCTTGATGTGGGCACCAGCGGCGGCGTATGGGGTTTGGAGCGCGGCTATTGCATGATGATCGGCGGTGACAAAAACACCGCCGAGCGACTTGATTCCATTTTCGCGACGCTCGCGCCCGGCCTCGGGGAAATTGAGCGCACGCCCGATCGCGACGGTCACGATGCGCGCGCCGAGCAAGGCTATCTTTACTGCGGCCCGGCTGGCGCCGGCCATTTCGTGAAGATGATTCACAACGGTATTGAATACGGCATGATGCAAGCCATGGCCGAAGGCTTCGACATCATGCGCGGCGTGGCGAAAGAAAGTATTCCCGCTAATCGGCGCTACGAATTAAATCTCGCGGATATCGCGGAAGTGTGGCGGCGCGGCAGTGTGGTTTCTTCGTGGTTACTGGATTTGACTGCCGCGGCATTGGCGAAGGATGCCAGCCTCGCCGAATATTCCGGCGTGGTGCAAGATTCAGGCGAGGGTCGTTGGACGGTGCAAGCAGCGATTGAAGAAGCGGTACCGGCGGAAGTGTTGACCGCTGCGTTGTACGCGCGCTTTCGTTCGCGGCAGGAGCATACCTACGCGGAAAAAGTTCTTTCCGCCATGCGTTTCATGTTCGGCGGCCACCGCGAGCCGCCGGCAAAGTGAGTGGCTCGGAGCGCACTAGAGTCGTCGCACTTTGCGGCGGCGTCGGCGGCGCCAAGTTAGCCTATGGATTATCGCGGGTGCTGCCGCCCGAGGAACTTTGCATCGTTGTCAATACCGGCGATGACTTCGATCATTTCGGGCTACATATCAGCCCCGACATCGATACTGTCACTTACACCCTCGCCGACATCGCGCACGAGGGCCAGGGCTGGGGACGCGCCGACGAGCAATGGACCGTCATGCAAGAGTTAGAACACCTTGGCGGCGAGAGCTGGTTCAAGCTTGGCGATCGCGATATCGCATTGCATCTGCTGCGCACACAAATGCTGCGCGCCGGCAAAACGCTCACCGAGGCAACCGCGCATTTGACGGCAAGGTTCGGTTTGCGTCATGCCGTGTTGCCGATGAGTAATGAGCCAGTACAAACGTTCGTAAGAACTGACGAAGGCGATCTCGCGTTTCAGGATTATTTTGTCAGGCGGCGCTGTGAACCCAAAGTACGCGCGTTGCGCTATGCCGGCGCCGAACAGGCGCAGATTCCAATCGAAGTCGCGCGTGCGCTGGATGACAAAAATTTGCGTGGCGTGATCGTCTGTCCCTCCAATCCCTATCTGAGCATTGCGCCCATTCTCGCCGTGGTCGGCCTGCGTGAACGATTGCGTGACGTATCCGCACCGGTAGTGGCCGTATCGCCTATCATCGGCGGCCGCGCCCTCAAAGGCCCGGCTGCAAAAATGATGAGCGAACTCGGCGCCGATGGTGGCGCACTTAGCATCGCCCGCATGTATGGCGATTTCATCGATGTGCTGATGGTCGATACTCAGGATACCGCACTGGAAGGCGCACGCAGCGCCAACGATCCGCATTTGTTAATCGGCGATATTGTGATGGCCTCGCGTGAAGCGCGCGTTGATTTGGCGCGTCGCTGTATTGCGCATCTCGATGTAATGCGCCAAAGCCAATAGAATGACCTATTTTCAACGGAGGAACTGATGAATGCACAAGATGAAGTAAGCAAACTTGAAGAACGCCGCTGCGCGGCAATGACCGCTAGCGACCTCGCCACGCTGGAAAGCTTGTTGGCCGACACGCTAACCTACACACACTCCAGCGCCGTGGTCGACGATAAGGCGAGCTATGTCGAATCTATTCGTTCCGGCAGAGTGAAATATCTCAAAGTCGAACGCTTCGATACCCACTCACAGGTTTACGGCGATACCGTCATCACCACAGGACGCGCACGCATTGACGTGAAGGTAAGCGACATAGAAAGAAATCTGAATATGCGTTACGCGAACGTGTGGATCAAAACACCGCAGGGTTGGCAGTTTGCGCTGTGGCACTCCACACCCATACCAAAAACTTAGGGTGACCACGTCTGGCGTCATTCGCGCTCGGTTTAGGCCCCATGGGTTCCCGCCTTCGTGGGAACGACAGCGGATGTGACATTGCTGCGCTATATTCGGGACGTGCAGCTAATGCCGCGGATTTTATTTGCCGTGATCCCTTATTACCTGCTAACCTGTAATTGCATGCCGGCATCACGAGCCGCGACTTTATCGAAGATGTACGTTGCGTCGCACTGGTTCGCCGCGCCCAGCCGCTCGATCAGGCAATCCGCGTAGTCCGCCACGCCTTTGCGATAGGCCGCTAATGCTTTCCAGGCAGTCTCGGCAAGTTGTACAACCAGGGTTTGTGTCTGAAATAAATTTTCGACGACCTTGCCGATCTCGTCGCGGCTTGCACCGCATGCGGTTGTGAGGACCAAGGTGATTTCGGCTAAGGTGACGATCGACACGAATCCCGGATCATCGGCGCTACGTGCTTCGATCGACGGCTTTGCCAGGCGCGATTGTACGGGATCGTTTTGCACGAAATAGCACACCGCAACGTTGGCATCCAGACCGATCATGCGATTTTTTTATGGTGACGGGCAATCATGTCCTCAACCGATACGGGCTTCTTGGGTTTGGCAATCATGCCTTTCAGAATCGTCACCGATTGCGTTGCCGGTTTGACAAGCCAACCGTTGTCGGTCGTGACGAACTCCACCCGAGAGCCTTGCTTAACGTGCATATCGCTGCGAACCTCGATGGCAATCACGACTTGGCTCTTACTACTAACGATAGACGTCGCCATTGCATCGCCCCCTATAGACTTACAGTGCTGGCATAGTGACGCGCGGGGTGAAATCAAAGGTGAAAGTGACTGCTGCGCCGAGGTTGAAATGGTACTCGCGACCTTCAACCGATTCTAATGGCGCCTCGCCAAAGAGCGCATGGATACTGATTCGTGGCAATGCATGCGTTGAATGCCGCACCGGTATTGCTTCGCAGGGCACTTGATTTCAATTTTCACCGAAATCCTAGGTTAATCTCAGCGCGCTTACTGTTCATTTGCAAAACGTTGACGAATTGATTTCATTACTTTCGGTTAGCGGCAGTTTCTGCGCCATTGTCACGGCACCCAGAATACTTCAACCTTGACTTTGGGTTGGGCTAGCACGCCAGCGATGGGTAATAGTGCGACGTCAGCGCCATCGCGCGCACGTTGGTAGATGGCCCGTTTGCGCGAGTTTTGCATTAACAATACCACGCATCGAGTGTGCAGCAGGGCACGCAGGGTCAAACTTATGCGGCGGTGATCCGCGTGGGGCGGATCGATGTCGATCAACAGGGCAGGGCGCGTCACGTCCAGCGCGGCGGATAAGTTTTCGGCGCCGGGAAACAACGAGGCCGTGTGTCCATCTTCACCCATGCCAAGCACGATGGCATCCAATGGCGACGGTATCTTGTTGATGGCTGTTTCACGCTCGGCAAGCGCATCTTGTGGGCTCGTCGCGTTGGTTTTCAGTGGTACGAACTGCGCGCTTGCAGCGGCATTTCGTAACAGATGTTGTCGGACCAAATGCTCGTTGCTTTCCTCGCTGCTGGTCGGCACCCAACGTTCATCGACCAAGGTGATCGATACTTTTTCCCAGGGCAGTATTTGGCGCGAAAGTTGATCAAAGAACGCAATCGGACTACGCCCACCTGAAACGGCAAGGCCCGCGACGTTACGTTCGGCGATTCCCTGCCTTAATAATTCTGCAACGCAGGTTGCCGCGAGCATCGCGGCGGTTGCACCGTCGTCCAACCAATGTTCCGTTATGTCCGACGTGCCGGCGCTCACCTTAGCTAAAGCGCTTGCGCAGCAGTGGCAATACCTGCTGCGCATATAAGCGCAAAAAGCGTTCTTGGTCGGGGCCGGGCGCGTGAAATACAAGGTGATTGAAGCCGAGGTCGATATAGGGCTTAATTTTTTGAACTTGTTCATCCGGATCGGTGGAAACGATCCATCGTTGCGCAGTGCGTTCGACCGGCAGAGCATCGGACAAGCGCTGCATTTCCAGCGGGTCTTCGACATTCATTTTTTCGTCGGCGGACAGCGCCAACGCGCCCCAATGACGCGTGTCTTCAAGGGCTCGCCGGTAGTCACTATCAAATGACACTTTCATTTCGATCATGCGATCGATATCGTCGGATGGACGTCCGGCTTTTTCCACTCCCGCGCTGACACTAGGCAACAAAGTTTCGCTGTAGAGTTCGCTTTTTTTTCCGCTGGTGCAGATAAAACCCGCACCTTGTTCACCGGCGAGTTTGGCGATCACCGGCCCGGCGGCGGCGATGTAGATCGGTACTGGATCGGCTGGTCGATCATAGATGGTCGCGTTCTCGGTGCGGTAAAACTTACCTTCGAAACTGACGCGCTCTTCGCGCCAGAGTAGTTTGATGAGCTCAACCGCTTCGCGAAAACGCGCCGTGCGCTCGGCTTGTGGCGGCCAGGGCATGCCGGTCGCCGGTGTTTCGTTGAGCGATTCACCGGTGCCGACGCCGAGAATAACGCGCTGCGGAAACAACTCGCCGAGGGTGCCAAAAGCCTGCGCCACAATCGACGGGTGATAGCGAAAGGTCGGCGTCAGCACGCTGGTGCCCATGACAATGCGCGAGGTGCTGGCGCCGAGCGCGCCCAGCCATGCGAGCGCAAACGGTGCGTGGCCGCCGGTGTGTCGCCAGCCTTGAAAATGATCGCTGACAAAAATGGAATCGAAACCGAGTTCTTCCGCGAGGCGCGCGAAGCGTAACAGTTCACTCGGCGAAAACTGTTCCGCGGATGCCTTATAGCCTAGCGTCAGCATGATTGATGTTTCCGGACGGGTCTAATTTAAGTTTGCGCTAAATAGCTAACATCCAAAATCTCATATTTTTTCATTGCGAGAAGCGTAGCGACGAAGCAATCTCGATTTTTCGTCGCAAAATACTAAATTGCTTCGTCGCGAAAGACGCTCCTCGCAAGGACCAATTTGATTGTGAATCCGGATGCTAAGCATTGATATTCCGCAAGCTTTCGCGCCGTTGCGGGCGCAAGGGCATGTTGACCGGCTCTTCCAATGCAGCAGAATTTTTCGCGGACGTTTGACGTTCGGCATTCGCCGGCGCGTAGAGTGTCGTGCGCTGCTCGGGCTTGCGATCGATGGAGCGAATGAGTGTTTCCATATTTCCCGCATCAAGCTCCTGTCCGTGCGCGGCGCCGGCGGCGCGGCTGATCGATTCGTTCATCAGCGTGCCACCCATGTCGTTGGCGCCGGCCTGCAGGCAGTACTGCGCCCAACGCGGCCCGACCTTGACCCACGAAACTTGTATGTTGCGTATATGCGGATACAACACCAGACGCGCGACAGCGTGCATCAGAATAGTCTCGCGCAAACTCGGGCCTTTGCGTGTGCGGCCTTTTAAGTAAAGCGGGGCCTCCATGTGTACAAAGGGCAGGGGTACGAATTCGGTAAAGCCGCCGCTACGCTGCTGTTGGATCCTTAAGTGCAGCAAATGCCGCGCCCAATGTTGGTAGGCTTCCAAATGGCCGAACATGATGGTCGAGGTGGTGCGCAGACCGAGATCATGGGCTTCGCCCATTATGTTGAGCCACTCTTTCGTGTTGACCTTGTCCGGACAAATTTCGCGACGAATATCGTCGTCAAGAATTTCCGCTGCCGTGCCGGGCAACGAACCTAATCCGGCGCTTTTCAATTCCTGCAAAAATGCTGTCGTCGATAGGCCAAGCGTCTTCGCGCCGTGAGTAATTTCCAATGGCGAAAAGGCATGTACATGAATCTCCGGCGCGGCTTCTTTTGCGGTTCGGCAAATTTCCAAATAGGTATTGCCGGTGAATCCCGGATGAATGCCACCTTGCATGCACACTTCAGTCGCCCCGCGCCGCCAGGCTTCGCGCACGCGTCGGGTGATCTCCGACAACTCAACCATGTAGGGCCGGCCGCGCAATTCTTCGTGGGTTTTGCCTTTGGAAAATGCGCAGAAGCCGCAGTGGTAAAGGCAGACGTTGGTGTAGTTAATATTGCGCGTGACCACGTAACGCACCGTGTCACCAACCGTGGCTTTGCGCAACTCATCTGCTGCGCGGCAGATGTGCTGAAAGTCACCGCCGCGCGCGTTAAATAGCATCGAAATTTCGGCTTCGTTTAACTCGCTTCCTGCCGCTGCGCGCTGCACCAAACTGGCGATGGGTCGAGCGACGGCGAGTGTCGGGCGCGGGGCGACGTCGCGCTCATCGGCTGTGGTATCGACATCACCCAAGCCAGGCGCCCAAGGCCCAGGGCGCGCCAATCCGCCGCTATCACTCAAGCGCAATACCTGCGAATGCAACCGCGCCGCAATCCATTGATCGCGCGCTTCGATATATTTCGGGTAGACCGTCAAGCGTTCAACCAAGTAGTGACCGGCACGTTCGGTTTGCGCAGCGAGGTGATCGAGATGCGGCCAGGGTGCTTCAGGATTGACGTGATCCGGCGTCACCGGCGACACCCCGCCCCAATCATTGATGCCCGCGCGGATCGGCTCAGCGAGATCGCCTTGATATAAATTAGGCGGCGCTTGAATGCTCATGTGGGCGCCGAATATCAGGCGCGCAACGGCGATAGTCCAGCACAATTCATCCATCGACGGCTGTGCGGCCGCGTGCATTTTAGTGCCCGCCTTAGCGCGGAAATTTTGGATGATGATTTCTTGAATATGACCATATTGCGCATGCAATTCACGCAGGGCCAGCAATGACTCGATGCGCTCGCGACGGGTTTCGCCGATACCGAT
>JBKJHT010000194.1:0-8371 GCA_046598945.1 Burkholderiales bacterium
ATGGCCGTGAGGAAATTTTATTGTCTGCGCCGAAATATGATTTCAGTTGGCAAACGGTGTATCAATTTCAAGAACCAAAAATAATTCTAAGCGGAACCCGTATCGTGTTCGATATGACGCGGGACAACTCGGCGCGAAATCCCGCCAACCCCGATCCGGCGCGCGACGTGCCCTGGGGTGATCAAACTTGGGACGAAATGAACGCGGGCTGGCCGCGTTATCGCGAATTGGCGGCGGGTGGCGACCATGGCGCCGCCTAGCGCGATTTTATTTTTGCGCAATGGCGGTGGGTAAACGATTGGCGTTTATGCCAACCTGTTAGCGGGAGGACGATTTCTCGTCTTTGAGTCGAGCATAGCGACCGCGCGCATAGAGTAACGGTGCGCGCACGCTTTGTTGATACGTTAACACCTCACCAATCAGAATGACGTGATCGCCACCTGGGTAGCGCGACGCGGCGCGGCAGCTAAAGCTTGCCGCAGCACCGTCCAGCACCGGTACGCCGGGGATGCTTTCGCGCACCGCCAGGCCGCTAAATTTGTCGCCGCCACTGCGCGCAAAACGTTCCGCCAGATGCATCTGATCTTCCGCGAGCACATTCACCGTGAAGTGCGTGCAGGCTTCAAATGCCGCAAAACTGGCGGCTGAAAGTGCAAGACTCCACATTACCAGCGGCGGAGATAGCGACAGCGAACTGAAGGAGTTAACGGTTAAACCGGCCAACTCGCCACTGACACCGCGTGTGGTGACGACTGTGACGCCCGTGACAAAATTACCCAATGCTCGGCGCAAATCCATTGGGTCGATCGCGTAATCCGTGACGATGCTGTCCAAAATTTTAATTCCCTTCCCCTCGCATCGTTAGCTCGCGACCGATGACTCTACCGCCTCGAGCGTCGGCCAGATGTGTTTCATAAACTGCTCCAATTCCCAAATCACTTCGTCTTTCGGTTGTTGCGCGTAGTGCCAAATCAACGTGAGGTACTCGCTCGGAACTCTAGCCCATTCCTGTTGAAATAGGGCGCGCGCCTGTTCGAGCGTACCGCCCAAGAATAGCCCCGATTCTTTCATGTTTTGCACCCAATCTAGATTCGCCGGCAGTTGCGGAAAGAACGGCGAATAGAAATTCTTGTAGATATCCAAATCATACTGGGTCAGCTTATGGTGATAGTCTGCTTCGTTCTTGGCAATATGCGGCCAACGCACGACGTTCTGGCGCTGACCAAATTTGAACTGACGACCGTGTTTCGCGGCTTCGTCGCAATAAATCTGCGCCGATTTTGCCACGCCTTCACCCTTGGAAAAGTGGACGACAGTATAGCCGTTGCGCGCACAATAGCGCACCGACGGCTCACTGCGAGTGACGGCGACAAAAATCGGCGGGTGCGGCCGTTGATACGGTGCAGGCACGACGCTGAAGCGGCGTAGCGCGCCACTATCGTCCACTTCGCCCTCTGCGCCCGCGGCACGGGCGATATTTCGCGCCGGATAGCCGGCGATACCGCTATCAAGAGGAAACGGTGCTTGGTAATACTTGCCGTCAAGCCGCACGGAATCTTGTTCCCAACAGTCCCGTACCATGTTGACGCGCTCTTCGAAAATCTCGCGATTGCGCTCGTCATCGCTGCCACCGTCCGAAAGGGTCGCGCGCGATTCCGTGAATTGGCCCAACGTATTCGTCCAACGCGATTGATAGCCGCGCGCAAAGCCCACAAAGTAGCGGCCTTTGGTGATGTGATCGAGTAAGGCGGTTTCTTCCGCTACCCGAATCGGATCTTGCGTGGCCATCACGTAGCCGAGGGCGCCGATATGAATTTTCTTAAACTGAGAAGCCCACCAGGCGTTCAGAATGCCGGGGCTCGGCCCGACCTCATAACCTTCGGAATGCAAGTGATGCTCGATCGTGCTGGCGCCCCAAACGCCCAACTCCTCGGCGGCACGAATGATATCGGGCCAATCGTGCAGTGCGCGATGATATAAATCGCGATCGCGGCCCAGCGGGCGCCGACGTTTGCGATCCTCCTCGTCGGCGGCGGGAATCATCGGATAGAGCTGCAGAATAACTTTGGGTGGCGGCATAATAATTATCCCTATTGCGACGAATCGAAGGATGTCAGTTTATGACGCAGCGCTCAACATCGACCAATACCCATTTACGATGCCCGTCATTGCGATCGGCGATTGCCACTCAAGTCGGGTCGGCTGGAGAGGGAATAGCGGGTGCAGCGCGCATACTAGTCTCCAGCATATGAATAAAGTGCTCCGCAGCGAGCGACAGCGTTTGGCGCGACGAGCGCAGTTCATAGATTTCCGTCGTGAAATTCGGCGCATCGATGGGATTAATGGTGAATCGATGCGAGCCGAACTCGTTGATTAAAGCGATCGCAGGAAGGATAGTCGACCAATCCGAATGCGCAACGAACTGTAGCGTCGCGCTCTGACCGTCGATCTCCAGGGTTTTAACCGGTAACAATTCGCCACGATCGATATGCTGATCAAGCGCGTGGCGCAAGGTGTGATGACGCGAAGGCAACACCAGCTTGAGTGCGCATATCTGATCCAATTTGCATGGCGCGAAGGGCTTAAAGGCAGCGCCTCGAGCAGAAACCAGCACCAGCCTGTCGCTCAACAGCAAACGCGATTCCAACCCCGATGGCGACGCCGGACGATTGCAGATGGCGAAGTCCACCTCGCCGTTCAACACCCAGCCGGCCAGCGTACCGCTCAAACCTTCGACGATACGCACTTCGACGTTCGGGTAGTCGTTGCAATAGCGCGCCAGCATCGGCGCCAGGGGTCCATGGCAGATTGACGGCATGATCCCCGCGGTAATGGCGCCGGCCACCGCCCCATTAAACTGGATCATCTGCGCGCCGACGGCGTCGAAGCGTTTCAGCAAATCCAAGCACAGTCCGTAGAAATGCCGGCCCGCCGGCATGGGCGTTACACCCTGCGGCGAGCGCTCGAACAGCTTAACGTTGAGCGCGTCTTCGAGTTGTTGGAGGCGCACCGTAAGCGCCGGTTGCGCGATGTGCTCGCGCTCCGCGGCCTTGGTGATACTCCCCGCCTCATAAACCGCGACGAACAAGCGAATAGTGCGAACATCTAACATGTGGGTTAACCCGCCAAGTAACTTCGTGTCAGCTTCTCATCGCCAAGAAACTGCGACCATTGACCCGGCGCCACTTCGTGAACGATGCGCCCAAGCGACATCACGTAGGCGCGATCGGTCGTGGTCGCGGCCAACGCCGCGTTCTGTTCCACCAGAACAATACTCATACCACGCGAACGTAGCGCGCCGATTACCGCGACGATGTCTTTAACCACCTTCGGCGCGAGCCCCGTTGACGGCTCGTCTAGAATTAACAGTTCCGGTTGTAACAGCAACGCCCGTGCGATTGCCACCATCTGCTGCTCGCCGCCGCTGAGCAATTCAACCGGCGCGCTCATGCGCTCGCGCAGGAAGGGAAACATATGCAGAATATCGTCGAGAGAAAAACGCGACACGCTACGGCTGCGTCCCTGGGTTTGAGCAAGGGTAAGGTGATTGCGCACCGACAACTCGCCAAACAAATGCCGTCCTTCCAATACCACCGCGACGCCGTGACGGGCGCGTTCATGGGCGGCGCGGCCGGTCAGGTCGGCGGCACCCTTCAAAATGGTTCCGGCGGACGTTCGAATCAAGCCGCAAATCGCACGAACTAGCGTCGATTTGCCGGCGCCATTGGCGCCGACGATCGCGACACTTTCGCCACTCGTCACGCTGAGGCTGACATCTCGCAGCACCGGCAATTTGCCATAGCCCGCGGCAAGATTTTTCACCTCGAGGATAGGATGGTGCATTTTAGAGTCCCAGATACGCTTCGCGCACGCGAGCGTCTTCCCGTAGCGCCGCCATGGCGCCCATGGCAATGATTTCGCCAAAGCACAATACGTGAATGTTGGCGGCCGCTTCGATCAAATTCATGTCGTGGGAAACCAGCAGAATCGTTATTCCTTCGCCGTTCAGTTCGTTCAGCATGCGCCTAAGTTGCGCAATCTCTTCGTTGTTCAGTCCCGAAGACGGCTCGTCGAGCAACAACAGGCGCGGCTCGCCCACATAGGCGCGCGCAAGTTCGAGCATGCGTTGCTGTCCGGCCGGTAGATTCCCCGCCTTGTGCTCGGCTACATGACTCAGATTAAAACGCGCCAGCACGGCCGTTGCCGCCTGCTTGGCCATTTGATACTCCTGGCTCGACCGCCGCGAACGGAACAAATTGCCGACGATGCCGGAACGCGTCTGCTTGTGTCGGCCGACCATCAAGTTCTCAAGCACGGTCATGGCGCCGAATACTTGCGGCGTTTGAAAAGTCCGCACCAGCCCGCGACGGCTGCGCTCTTGCACAGAACATTTCTTGAGTTGGATGCCGTCAAGAAAAACGGCGCCGCCATCGGGATGGAGAAAACCCGAGGCGATGTTGAAAAGCGTGCTCTTACCCGCGCCGTTTGGGCCGATCAGCCCGACAAAGGCGCCCGTTGGGACTTCAAGCGCCACCCCTTTGAGCACGTGCAGGCCACGAAAACTATGACGGATATCGCGCAGCGATAACAATGCCCTATTCATCGCGCGGAGTCTTTGCGCAGCCGCTGTTCAATCGCGCCGCCCAGACCTTGCGGCAGAAATATAACCGCAATCACCAAGGTGACTGCAAACAGCACGGCATGAATCTCGCCGAAGCGACTCAGCAGTTCCGGCACAAGGGTAACGAACAATGCCCCTAGCGCCGGGCCCCAAGTCGTATTGACGCCACCTAATACCGCGAGCAGCAAAAAACTGATGGAACGATCGATACCAAAACTATCAACGCTAATAAACCCAACGTAGTGCGCAAATAAACTGCCTGCTAGCGAGCCGAGAATCGCGCTCAGCACGAACATGCGCACTTTGAGCAGATGAATTTCCACACCCGCGACCGCGGCCGCATCAGGGGCATCGCGCATCGCGCGCATGGCAAGGCCGTTGCGCGAATGGGTGAGGTTGTACTTGAGCCACATGACCACAACAGCCACCGGCCACACCAAATAGTAAAAGCGTTGTGGCGTATTGAGGTCCCAACCGAATAGCTGAAGTTTGGGCAATCCGCCAATGCCGAGCGTGCCGCCGGTCAGCCAATCCCACTCTAGGAACAGCACTTGTGCGATAACGCCGAGCGCCAAGGTGGCAAGCGCGAGAAAGTGTCCGGACAAACGCAGAATCGGCCAGCCGACCGCGAAGGCAATGGCGGCGCTGAGCATCGCGCCCGCCACAAAAGCCACCACGCTCGGCAGCGCGTGTTGGGCACTGAAGTACGCGACGCAGTAAGCGCCAATGCCATAGAACATGCTCTGCGCCAGGCAGACGATGCCGCAATGACCCAGCAGATACGACACGCCCAGCCCGGCGATGGTATACAAGCCGGCGAAAATGAGCAGATCGACGACGTGTCGCGAGACCAAGCCCGGCAGCACAGCCCAAAGCACCACGCCAACGACGACATACGGCAGGAACTTGGCGCGCAACATCGCAGGCACAGCCATCACCCCCCCTTGCGGGTGCGGCGACCCAACATGCCATTCGGCAGCAGAATCATGATGACGATCAAGATCGACATCGCAATCACATCTTTGTAGCCGGAGGATACGAAGGCAATGGCGAGCGCTTCGAGCAATCCAAGTGTGATGCCACCGACGATCGCTCCGAAGGGATTGTTAAGTCCGCCCAAAATCGCTGCGGCGAAACCTTTCAGCGTCAGCAATAGTCCCATGGCGTAATGTACGGTGGTGAGCGGCGTGACGAGAATGCCGGCCAGCCCGCCGATGAGGCCACCGAGGCAAAACGTTGCGCTGCGCATAAACGGCACGTTGATGCCCGTGGTGGCCGCGCCGTCAGCGTCAATCGACGCGGCCATCATCGACAGGCCGATGTGGGTACGAGAATAAAACCACTTGAGGGCGAACATGACGACGGTACTGATGATAATTAGCCAAATCGCATGGACGCGAATAGCGGCGTCGGCGACGATCAGCATGGCTTCGCCACCGATTCCGGGCAGCGCCAGCGAATCGCGTCCGACAGCATAGAGAATCAGCGCCGAAATCGCGAAAGCAACGCCAAGCGTGAGCAGCAGATAACTATCGTCGGTGCCGCCGCGCCGTTGCAAAGCGCGCACCGGCACGAGTTCGAGCACAAGGCCTAGCGCACCCCCGAGTAGCGTCGCGCAGAGCATCGCAACCGCCAGCGGAACGCGCCAATGTTCCAGCAAAATAACGGCGGCCATTCCCGCCACCACGCAGAACTCGCCCTGCATCGCATTGATGACCCGAGTTCCGCGGAAGATGACGGCAAGGCCGAGTCCGATCAAACCATACACGAAACCATTCGATATGCCGGCAAAAATCGACTGAATGAATAACGAGATAGTCATACCGAATGAGACGTTAAGGCCCGTTCAATGGCGCATGGGTGACGATTTCCGCGCCAACATAAACGGCGCTACTTACGGTTAACGAATGGTAGCCGAGTGAATTGACCTTTCACCAACTTCGAATAGGTATAACTCGATAACTCGATTCCCGTCATGTCTTCGCGCGTGAAATCATAGGCGGCTACTACGCCCTGCGTTGCCCCTCGAATAGCGGTCGCGAGCGCTTCCGCATCGGCATCGGGACCGGCTTTCTCCAGCGCCATGGCGAGAATGTGAACTGCGTCCCAACCGGCCGCTTCAGGGGTTTTCGGCAGCGCGCCGTACTCTTTACGGTACAACTCCACGAACTCCTTCTGATGTGGCAGCGGCTCTTCCGCCACCAAGAACTCGGCGAACACGATCTCGTCGGCAAATTCGCCCATGCCTTTTGCGTACTCGTAACTGGCCGAACCCACTGCCGCCAATATCGGTTGCTTGATGCCGATTTGCTTCACGTTTCGAAACGGGATCGGCGAGGTTGCAATGACTAGGATGATGTCGGGATTCGCTGCCTTAACCTTGGCCGCCTGGGTAGTCACATCGGTAGCGCCAACCTCGAACTTTTCGGTGGCCACGAATTCCACCGCGTAATTGCCGGCCACGGATTTCATGGCGGCCATTACGACACTGCCATAGCCCGAATCGTGCAGCACACCGATACGTTTGGCTTTCGCGGCTTTAGTCGCATACTCCAGTAGCGCCTTGGCGTTAAGCACCTGGGGCGGTAACACGTGAAACAGTTTTTTGTACGTCCGTTCAATCTGCGGCCCAAGCCCCGTGAAGGCGATTTGAACCATCGGGGCGCCGTTGGTAATCGAGGCCACCGCGCCGGTGCTGGCGGTCAGCGACGGTCCGATCATTGCTGTCACCTTTTCGGAGTAGACGAGCCTCTCCGCCTTGCTTTTGGCTATATCGGCTTTTGAGCCGTCGTCTTCGATGATGATCTTTATCGGCCGCCCCTTCACACCGCCGCGCAGATTGATCATTTTTTCCGCCAGCAACGCGCCGTGTTTTTCTGGGATGCCAAGACCCGCGCCTACACCCGTAAGGGACAGCACCGCGCCAATTTTGATCACTTGCTGGGCACCTACCGGCGCGCCGCTTAACAACATGAGTGAAACGAGGGCAACGCGGCGCAAAACGGCGCGGCGAGAACGGTAATGTAAAGTGGTCACGTTTAGTATGCCTCCCCAGGATCTGCTTTCACTCGCGCTACCGGAAACCCCGGTCGCTGCTGACGCTACATTCCGCGACGTTTTGCTCGCGCTTGAATTCGATATACTACGCTACGTCGAATTCCCGTCAATAGTCAGGAGGCTATATGCCGCTCACCGAACTGAATCACTATTTCGTACGTTGTAACGACCTGGAAGTCTCAAAGGACTGGTATTGCCAAGCACTCGGCTTCGAGATCATGCCGCGACCGCCGTTTCCGTTTCGCGGTTACTGGCTTGGCGTAAACGGCAAGGTTCAAATTCACATGGGGCAGCACGGCATAGCCCATTCGGATCTGTATTACATCGGCACACCACCGGATGCAGCGCTGACCAATTCAGGGGTGGTGGATCACGTCGCCTTTCTGGCGCAAGAACCCGCTGAGTTCCGCGATCGCCTGGATACGATGAAACTCAATTATCGATCGCGAAAATTGCCGGACTTCGGTCTGTTTCAGATGTTTATCAAGGATCCCGACGGGCTCACCATCGAGTTGAATTTTTTTGGTCTCACCGAACAACCCGATTGGGGTGGCGAGGACTATTCGCAAATGCCTAAAACGGCCTGAGCAAGCTTGTCCCGTATTAGCAAGAGGAAGTATCTACGATTCAGGTGCGTTGGCGCCAATGAAATGGGCGTACATTTCTGTAAGCCCTTGATCAAACTGGCGCGCC
>JBKJHT010000178.1:0-18850 GCA_046598945.1 Burkholderiales bacterium
GCGCTGTATAGCGAAGGCCGCAAAGAAGATCTCAAGCGCGCGCTGCGACAACAAGCCGAAATCAACGCCAGACTAAGCGAATTGGAGGAAAGCTGGCTATTGCGGCATTCGGAACTGGAGCTGCTGTAGCGTTGAGCGAACGACCGTGCGATGCGCTTTCGTTTGCTTTATAATCGCGGCAGAATAAAAAGTAGCAATGTAGTCACAATTAACCCGGCTGGTATCGGGAAAACAAATGGATAATGCTGTCAACTTACCCAGTGGCACAATCCTCTGGGGCAAGGCTCAAGCGCTGAACGAGAAGACTGTTGCAGGTTTAGGATTCTTGGTGTTTCTTATCATCGTCTGCGCCTCGATTGCGGCGCGAATCAGCCTTGAGACAAATGCGCGTCAAAAGGTCGATACGCTGCGCCCTGTCGTGGCCGCCGAGCGCTCGTTGGTTAAAGGGGATGTTTTAATTCCCGTCACCTTGAGCATCAAGTTTGAGAACAGCAAAGCGACATTGCGCGGAACGCTCCCAGACGAGAAATCCCACGACACCGTGGTAAATCGCGCCAAGGCGATCTACGGGTCAAGTAACGTGCAAGACAATCTTGGTGTCGAGCCGGGGATTGTCCTAACCCCGTGGTTCGATTCAGTGCTGAAGTGGTTTCCGCCCAGAATCGAGCAAATCCAGTCCGGCGAGATCAGTGTCAACGGGATGAGCGTGCTGATATTCGGCCAGGCGCCCGATATTTCCGCAAAGCTTAGCGTCGGCAGCGCCGTCACCCAATTAGTCGGGCCGGAAGGCCGGGTGCTTAATGACCTACAGGTCGTATCTGTTGATTCCGCACCGCCAGTGACGAAGGAGGGAAGGCGATGATCTCGATCGCGGTACAAACCACTATCAGTTTGATGCTGAGTTTCGCCGTCGGCTTCGTAACGGCATGGATCATGCGCGGCGGACGCGAGCAACGGGGCTTCGAAGAATTCTTCGCGAGTTGGCGCAGTCGCTATGACCAACTCGAGCGAGATCGCGATGATCGCCTCAACCAAGTCAGTCGCCTACAGAAAGATTTGGACGCCGCAAACGAGCGCTTGGCGACACAGCGCAATAGGCCCGAACTCGAAACCGCGGCGACGGAAACTTCAAGGGACCGGTAGCGCCTTAAACCGTCACATCACTTTGCGGGCGGCACGTAGCCGGAGACCTGCTCGGCGCCGTCACCGAAAAAGTGCTGTTCCATCTGCTGCTCCAGATACTTGCGCGCTTTAATGTCTGCTAGGTTGAGTCGATTCTCATTGATCAGCATTTTTTGATAATCCACCCAGCCTTTCCATGCCTCCTTGGACACGCCCTCGTAAATTCGTTTTCCGAGCGCGCCGGGATACGGCGGAAAATCGAGTCCTTCAGCTTCCCGTTTCAGTTTCACACATTGGATCATTCGAGTCATATTGAGTCCTATTATCTCTTGCCAATTAAGCGCTTCACCAGCACCTTGGAACGGCGCTCGTAGCTGTAGCTTTTCTGTTTCTGATCCGGCAATAGTTCGACCGTGGTCTCCTCAAAGCCACGCTCGATGAACCAGTGAAAGCTGCGCGCGGAGAGTACGAACAAGTTGCGAATGCCGGATTTTTTCGCGCGGGTTTCAATATGTGTGAGCAGCGTATCGCCGCGGCCGAGGTTGCGGTACGCGGGATTCACGGCCATACACGCAAGTTCAGCCGCCTTGTCGCCCTGAAACGGGAAAAACGCGACACAGCCGACGATGGCGCCGTCGTAGTCGAGCACGGAAAAATTATTGATTTCCACTTCAATTTGTTCGCGCGAGCGCTTCACCAAAATGCCTTCCGCTTCCAACGGTTCGATCAAGCGAATGATGCCGCCGACATCTTGGATAGTTGCAGTGCGCAATTTTTCCAGTGGGTCGCGGGTGACCATGGTGCCGATACCGGCGCGGGTGAATAACTCCGTCAGCAAACCGCCATCGATGTTGCGGTCGATAATGTGGCATCGGCCTACGCTTTCTTTGCAAGCGCGAACCGCGCACGGCACATAGAGCCGGATGTCTTCCGACTGCTTATGATTTTTAGCCAGTTCAGCTTCCGCATCTTGGGCGGTGATTTCGCTCAACAGCTTGCCGCGCTTATCCAGCATGCCGGGGCCGTCCATCAGAAAAATGAGCTTGTCGGCCTTGAGCGCAATCGCCGCGCTGGTGGCGACATCTTCCAGCGCCAGGTTAAATACTTCGCCGGTTGGTGAATACCCTAGGGGCGAGAGCAACACGATCTCCTCGTCCTCAAGACGGCGCCGTATGCCATCGGCGTCAATCTTGCGCACCATGCCGGTATGCAGCAGATCGATGCCGTCGATCACGCCAATGGGCCGCGCCGTGACGGAATTGCCGCTCGCAACGCGGATGTCGGAACCGGCCATGGGCGAATTCGGTAAGCCCATGGAGAGCAACGCCTCGATCTCGACCCGCACCGTGCCGGTGGCCTCTTTCACGACCGCCAATGTTTCCGCATCGGTTACGCGCAAGCCACGCACGAATTCCGATTGATGGTTAGTTTTATTCAGCCTCGCCTCAATCTGTGGCCGCGTGCCGTGAACTAACACCAAGCGCACGCCCAGGCTTTCGAGCAAGTTCAAGTCATGCACCAACGCGACGAACTTGCCACCCTCCACGACTTCTCCGCCAAACGCGATAACGAAAATCTTGTCGCGGAAAGTGTGGATGTACGGCGCCGCCAAGCGAAACGAGGTGACGAATGAATCAGATTTGGCCATGGATTAGTGGGTTGCCGATTAAGTTTAGTATTCTAAACACATTGTCAGAAATCGCCCCACAGGATCTGCATCGCGGCCAACGCCGCCAAGGGCGCCGTTTCCGTGCGCAACACCCGCTGCCCCATGCGCACCGAGGTGAAGCCTTTGACTTGCGCGAAGGCCACTTCCTCTTGGTTGAGCCCGCCTTCCGGACCGACCACCAGGCTCACTTCGCCCGTTGGCGCCGGGCAATCGCGTAATGATTGTTCGACGTGGGGCGAGAGCATCAAGCGCATGGCCGCCGGATCCGTCGCGGCGACCCATTCTTCAAACGGCTTAATGGCTTCAACTTTCGGCACCGTATTGCGGCCACATTGCTCGCATGCAGAGACGACAATGTTCCGCCAATGCTGCAAACGTTTTTCGGCGCGCTCTTGATTCAGGCGCACCACGGCGCGATTGGTTTGCAGCGGCTGAATGCGCGCAACACCCAACTCCACGGCTTTCTGCAAGGTGTAGTCCATTTTGTCACCGGTGGTAATTGCCTGCGCGAGACAGACGCGCACTTTTGATTCTCGTTCGATGTGGTGATGGCGGCCAATATCAACCGTCACGCTGTCTTTGTCGACGCGATGGATACTCGCTTCATATTCCCCGCCCTCGCCATTGAACAGCCGCACCTCGTCGCCGCGCTTCAAACGCAGCACGCGTATCGCGTGGTGGGCCGCGCCGCTGGGAAGGTTTGCCTGAGCGCGATGGGCGAGACTAATGGAGCAAAACAAGCGCGTAATGGCCATGCCGCGGGTAGGATCGGGTGATGACCCATGTTATCATAGGCACATCAACTCCTCTCAGCCGTAAAAACGCGTGGCCACCCCACCAGAAGCTGTCTCAAGCAACCACCGGCGAGCGCCGGTAAATAAACCGCTGTCGAGCGCTGGCAGGCTTGCGACGCGAATGGACTGACCAATGGAAAGCGCCGTCGCTCATAACATTTCCCCCATGCTTGCCGCCACCATCGCCGCGGTCAAAAAAGTGGCGCACGAAGAAGTGATGCCGCGTTATCTCAAAGTCGCCCACGAACGCAAAACCGACGGTAGCCTGTTCACCCAGGCCGACATCGCCGCGCAAAATGCGTTACGCAAAGAACTTACCGCTATTCGCGATTGCCCATTGCTGGGTGAAGAAATGAAGGACGATGAGCATCTCGAGTTATGGAAGCGTGGCAACGAGGGCATCTGGTGCGTCGATCCGATCGACGGCACCTCGAATTTCGTCAACGGCATTCCTTACTTCGCCGTATCCGTCGCGCTGTTGCAGAATCAGTGGCCGGTGCTGGGCGTGGTCTATGATCCCGTCGCGGAAGAAGCGTTCTACGCCGAACGCGGCTGCGGGGCGTACTTGAATGGCGTCGAATTGCCGATTCACGAATGCAGCCTGACATTACGCGAAGCCATCGCAGAAGTGGATTTCAAGCGCCTTCCCGGCCCATTGCGCTCAGCGCTCGCGGAAAAACCGCCGTTTGCCTCGCAACGAAATTTCGGCGCCGCCACGCTCGAGTGGTGCTACGTTGCCGCGGGGCGCTTCAATCTCTATCTTCACGGCGGCCAAAAACTCTGGGACTACGCGGCGGGAAGCTTGATTTTGAGTGAGGCTGGCGGGCAGATGGCCACTTTCGACAGCGACGATTTTTGGAGTGGGGATACCTGGAAGCGCTCGGTGATCGCGGGATTGCAGCCCTCGCTGTTCGCGGAATGGAAGAGTTGGGTGCGGGCTAGGTTGTAGTCGCCTGAGTGGCGCAGCGTTTTTTCGTAGGCTTCAATTAATTGTCATTCCCGCGAAGGCGGAATCCTTTTGGCCGATGCAAGAATGCGCTCGGTGAAAATGCAAGCGCAGTATGGATTCTCGCCATCGCGGAAATGACAAGAGGATGCGGTCGGCGCAACCATTGAACTAAGGCGCCACCACCGGCAACTTGGCCTTGCGCCAAGCATTCATTCCACCCTTAATATTCGTAAGCTTGGTAAAACCATACTTGCTCAGCACCTTGATCGCCTGCGCCGAGCGCCCGCCGGAACCGCACACCACGAGCATCGGTTGATCCTTCAGCCCATCCAATTCCCCGATGCGTTTTTCCACTTGACCAAGGGGAATGAGCACCGCGCCTTGAATCACACCCGTAGCGAACTCGGCAGGCTCACGCACGTCTAGCACCTTGATCTGCTTGTCTTGAATTTGTGCCGCCGCAGCCGCGACATCAATTTCGGGCAGCGCTTCGGCGGACGCGATCGAGACCGAAAGTAAAGTGGCAACCCCGATCAACGCGATACGCAGAAAATAAAAATCGGTAAGTGTTCGTTTAGTATTCATATTCACTTTTCAGGAAACTTCAAACTGACTCACATAGTATGCGCGTGGAGGCCGGGTCGTGAAAGAACACTGCAAATTTTCCGAGATAAATCGTTATCGGCGTGTTTTTTATGCCTTGCCACGAGCCGCACCCAGCCTGCCTTTCCGGGCATCGTTGGCTGGCGGCCGCTTCCCGATTGGCTTCTGGCGCAGCGGTTTTTTGAGCTTTGTCTGATCCTTGCCCGAGCAATAGCGCGGCTCCGCCGCCATTGACCGCTCAAAAATCTTCGGCGACTCCGATGTCGCCGAGGTGCTGGACAAACTCGACACGGAACGGGTTGGCCTCAAGCCCCTAAAAACCCGCATCCGCGCATTCGCCGAGTTGCTGATCATCGACAAGGCCCGCGCCAGTATTGGCTTGCAGGCCAATGCTCGGTCCAGTACTGCTTCAGCGCGGCGGCAGAAATCGCCGTTGTCGATTACGTTGAAAAACCCATGGCTCAACCGCACTTCGCTACATGAGGTTAACCCGATAGCGTTCATCGTCGAGCAGGTAGGTGGGGCGGGTTCCACGGGTCGTGAGCGCATTGTCGATATGCAGCCGGAGGCGCTGCATCAGCGTGTTCCGGTGATCTCGGGTTCCAAGAACGAGGTCGAGTGGGTGGTGGGCTATCATAACGAATTGGGGCTGGAAGAATTCAAGTCGCCGTCGTTTAACGTGCGCACTTTGTTTGTGCAGTAGGTGCTTGTGTTTCCGCGCGGAAGTTTTCGGCCAATAATTTTTACTGAGTGATTCGATGTCCATTAAACACCCTGTCATCGCCGTCACCGGCTCTTCTGGCGCCGGAACAACCTCCGTCAAATATACCTTCACGCACATATTTCGACGTGAGGGGATCAAAGCCACCTTCATCGAAGGCGATAGCTACCATCGTTTCGACCGCGAGGAAATGAAAAAGGCCATCGCTAAATCCGAGGAAAACGGCGGCCGGCCGATCAGCCATTTCGGCCCCGAGGCAAATTTGTTCGGCGAGTTGGCACAACTGTTCAAGGAATATGGCGAGACCGGCGCGGGAAAAGTGCGGCGTTATTTGCATGACGAAGAAGAAGCGGAGCCGTTCAAACAACAGCCGGGCACGTTTACTGCATGGGAACCGATCGAAACAAGCACGGAAGCGCTGTTTTATGAAGGCTTACACGGCTCCGTGGTGGACGGCGACACCGATGTCGGACGCCATGCCGATTTATTGATTGGCGTGGTGCCAATCGTCAATCTTGAGTGGATACAAAAAATGCACCGCGACACCCAAATGCGCGGCTACTCGACCGAGGCGGTGACGCAAACCATTTTGCGGCGCATGCACGATTACGTCCACTACATCGTGCCGCAATTCTCGCGCACGCACATCAATTTTCAGCGCGTGCCGACGGTCGATACGAGTAATCCATTTGTCGCTCGCGATATTCCGACCGCTGATGAAAGCTTCGTGGTGATTCGCTTCCGCAATCCCAAGGGCATCGATTTTCCCTATCTGCTGTCGATGATTCACGATTCGTTTATGTCGCGCGCGAATTGTATTGTGGTGGCGGGCGGCAAACAGGAATTGGCGATGCAGTTAATTTTGACGCCGATGATTTTGAAGCTGAACGAGCAGCGCAAGAACGCGGGTTAATTCCCATCATGTCATCCTGAGCGCAGCGAAGGATCTGCTTTGGCTCTTTGCGGCGCCTAACTAAAAGCAGATACTTCGCTGCGCTCAGGATGACAGGCGTAATGACAATCAAATAGCACGTTTCCTCCGTTTGAAGGATAATTACGAATCTTCCCGCCGAGAAACCCGTGGCAACCACCAATAGACAAGAACTCTCGAACGCCATTCGCGCCCTCGCCATGGACGCGGTGGAAAAAGCCAAATCCGGTCACCCGGGCATGCCCATGGGCATGGCCGACATCGCCGAAGTGTTGTGGCGCAGCCACCTTAAACACAATCCGAACAATCCAAAATGGGCGAATCGTGATCGATTCGTCGTCTCGAACGGCCATGGCTCGATGCTGCTTTACGCGTTGCTGCACCTGAGCGGCTACGATTTATCGATCGATGAAATTAAGAAGTTTCGCCAACTGCACTCGAAAACCCCCGGCCATCCCGAATACGGCATGACGCCGGGCGTGGAAACCACCACTGGCCCACTTGGCCAGGGACTGACCAATGCGGTCGGCATGGCGATCGCGGAAAAATTGCTCGCCGCGGAATTCAACCGGCCCGGCCACCACATCGTCGATCACCACACTTATGTTTTCCTCGGTGACGGTTGTTTGATGGAAGGTATTTCTCATGAGGCCGGCTCGCTCGCCGGTACGCTGGGCTTGGGAAAGCTGATTTGCTTCTACGACGACAACGGCATTTCCATCGACGGCGAAGTGAAGGGCTGGTTCACGGACGACACGCCGAAGCGTTTCGCGGCTTACGGCTGGAATGTGATTGCGAACGTCAATGGCCACAATGCCGATGCGATAGACGCGGCGATCAAACAAGCCAAGTCCCAGCCAACGCAACCGACGATGATTTGCTGCAAAACCATTATCGGCAAGGGTGCGCCGACTAAGCAGGGCACCGACGCAACTCACGGCGCGCCGCTCGGTGAAAAAGAAATCGCTGCGACGCGCGCTGCACTCGGTTGGAACTACGCCCCGTTCGAGATACCGAAAGACATTTATTCCGCATGGGATGGGCGGGAACATGGCGTTGCCCTGGAAGCCGCATGGAATAAGGCGTTCCAGGCATATAGTGCTTTTGATCCAGTATTGGCGCGGGCCTTAGAGCATCGCCTGTCGAACAAGTTGCCGGAGCAGTGGGACAAAATGGTCGTGGCGCTGCTCTCGCAGCAAAACGAAAAAGCCGAAACCATCGCCACGCGCAAAGCGTCGCAGCAAGCCATTGAAACCCTGGCTCCCGACTTGCCGGGTTTTATCGGTGGCTCGGCGGATTTGACCGGCAGCGTGTTCACCAACTGGTCCGGCTCGAAAGCCATGACCAAGGACAGCCCCGGCAACTACATCAATTTCGGCGTGCGCGAATTCGCCATGGCCGCGATCACCAACGGCATGGCGTTACACGGCGGATTCATTCCCTACACCGGCACGTTCCTGACCTTCGCCGATTACTCGCGTAATGCGTTGCGCATGGCCGCGCTGATGAAGCTGCGCAACATTTTTGTCTTCACTCACGACTCAATCGGCCTCGGCGAAGACGGCCCAACGCACCAATCCGTCGAGCATGTGTCGAGCTTGCGCCTGATTCCGCAATTGGATGTCTGGCGTCCGTGCGATACGGTGGAAACGGCGATGGCCTGGACCTCTGCGATCGAGCGCGACGGGCCAACCTGCTTGATTCTGTCGCGGCAAAATTTACCCTATCAGCCACGCGATCCGTCGGCCATCGCCAGCATCGAACGCGGCGCTTACATCCTGTCGGAAGCGAAAACCCGCCAGGCAAAGGCGATCCTTATCGCCACCGGCTCGGAAGTGCACCTGGCCATGGGTGCGCAAAAAGCTCTGGCTGAGACCGGCATTTACGTTCGCGTCGTGTCCATGCCGTGCGCCGAGGTGTTCGACCGACAAGAGTTAAACTATAAAGAATTTGTTTTACCGCCCGGCGTGCCGCGCGTCGCCATCGAGGCCGGCGTGACTGACTACTGGCGCAAATATGTCGGCTTGGACGGCGCGGTGGTCGGCATCGACCGCTTCGGCGAATCCGCTCCGGCCGGCGAATTGTTCAAATTTTTTGGCTTCACGGTCGACAATGTGGTCAAGACCGCACAATCCATTATTCATTAAAAGTATTTGGAGAAAGTGATGGCAATTAAAGTAGCAATCAACGGTTATGGCCGCATCGGCCGCAATATTCTGCGCGCGCTGTACGAAGCCAAGCGCACTAGTGAAATCCAAATCGTCGCGATCAACGATCTCGGCAACGCTGAAACCAACGCGCATTTAACGCGTTACGACACGGCGCACGGCCCGTTCCAAGGCACGGTCGCGGTCGATGGCGATCACATGGTCGTAAACGGCGATAAAATCAAAGTCTACGCCGTGCGCAATCCGGCCGAGATTCCCTGGGGCGCCCACGATGTTGACGTCGTGCTGGAATGCACCGGGCTTTTCACCACCAAGGAAAAAGCATCCGCACACATTCGCGGCGGCGCGAAAAAAGTCATCATCTCCGCGCCCGGCGGCAAGGATGTAGATGCAACGATCGTTTACGGTGTGAATCACAAAACGCTGAAAGCCGGCGACACCGTGATCTCCAATGCGTCTTGCACCACTAACTGCCTCGCGCCGATGGCGAAAGTGCTGCACGAAAAAGTCGGCATCGTGAACGGCTTGATGACGACGATTCACGCCTACACCAACGATCAAGTCTTGACCGACGTTTATCACGAAGATCTGCGCCGCGCCCGCTCGGCGACGCAGTCGATGATCCCGACCAAGACCGGTGCCGCCGCGGCGGTTGGCCTAGTGCTGCCGGAACTGAACGGCAAGCTCGACGGTTACGCGATGCGTGTGCCGACTATTAATGTGTCCGTTGTCGATCTCTCGTTCATCGCCGCGCGCGATACGACGGCTGAAGAAATCAACGCCGCGATCAAGGAAGCCTCGGAAAAAGCCGAATGGAAAGGCGTGCTCGGCTACAACACCGCACCGCTGGTGTCGGTCGACTTCAATCACGATTCGCGCTCGTCGGTATTCGATGCCACGCTGACCAAAGTTTCCGGTCGATTGGTTAAAGCCTCGAGCTGGTACGACAACGAATGGGGCTTCAGCAATCGGATGTTGGATACGACCATTGCGTTGATGGCTGCTAAATAAAGAAGCGCGGCTGGGCCTAGCGTCGTGACGCACCCTTATCCCGATAAACTTTTTTCTCTAATCCCCAATCATGCCAATTCTAAAGCTCACCGACCTAAACCTAGCCGGCAAGCGCGTGTTCATCCGCGCCGACCTCAACGTGCCGCAAGATGATGCGGGCAACATCACCGACGACACGCGCATTCGCGCTTCCGTGCCAGGTATCAAACTGGCGCTGGAAAAAGGCGCGGCGGTGATGGTGACCTCCCACCTAGGTCGCCCGACCGAGGGCGAACTAAAGCCGGAAGATTCGCTCGCGCCGATCGCGAAGCGCTTGAGCGAATTGCTCGGCAAGCCTGTATCGCTCAAGCAAAATTGGTTGGACGGTGTCGACGTGAAACCCGGCGAAGTGGTGATGCTCGAGAATTGCCGTGTCAACAAGGGTGAGAAGAAAAACGATGACGCATTGGCACAAAAGATGGCGAAGTTGTGCGACATCTACGCCAACGATGCCTTCGGTTCCGCCCATCGCGCCGAAGCCACGACCCACGGCATCGCTAAGTTCGCCCCTATCGCCTGCGCTGGGCCATTGATGGCGGCGGAGTTGGAGGCGCTTGGTAAAGCGCTTACGAAACCGGCACGGCCTCTGCTCGCGATTGTCGGCGGCTCCAAAGTATCCACCAAGCTAACAGTACTCAAGGCGTTGTCGGATAAAGTCGATCAACTCATCGTTGGTGGCGGTATTGCGAATACCTTCATGCTGGCGGCAGGCTTGAACATCGGCAAGTCCTTGGTCGAAAAAGATCTGTTGCAAGAAGCGAAAGACATCATCGCTATCGCGAAGGCCAAGGGCGGGGAAGTGCCGATTCCGGTGGACGTGGTAACGGGTAAAGAATTCTCCGCGACGGCGGAAGCGACGGTGAAAGATGTCGAGGAGATCGAAGACGATGACATGATTTTTGACGTCGGTCCCATGACCGTGCGCAACTACATGGACATCGTGCGTAAAGCCGGTACCATCGTTTGGAACGGTCCACTCGGCGTGTTCGAGTTCGAGCAATTTGGTAAGGGCACGGAATCGCTTGCCAACTCCATTGCCGGTTCGTCGGCTTTTTCCATCGCCGGCGGCGGCGATACCGTTGCCGCGATCGCGAAGTATGGTGTGACTAATCAGATTTCATACATCTCAACAGCAGGTGGCGCGTTTCTCGAATTTCTTGAGGGCAAGAAATTACCGGCGGTTGCGGTCCTGGAGGAACGTGCCGCGACGTAGGGTGCGCACTGCGCACCATGACTCGAAAGGAAGCGTGCGCATGGCGCACCCTACATACTGATGTTACGTAAGACCAAAATCGTTGCCACCCTTGGCCCCTCGTCCAGCGATCCTGCCACGCTGGCGCGCATGATCGAAGCGGGCGTAGACGTAGTGCGCATGAATTTTTCCCACGGCACGGCGAGCGAACACGCGGCGCGGGTGGCGAGCGTTAAATCCATCGCGCGCAATCTTGGCCGCACGGTCGGCATTCTCGTTGATCTGCAAGGCCCGAAAATTCGCATCGGTAAATTTAAAGACGGCAAGATCACGCTGCAAGTCGGCGATAAATTTATCCTTGACGCAAAATGCACGATTGGCAACGGAGATCGTGTCGGCCTCGACTACAAAGAGTTACCGCAAGACGTCGTACCTGACGACATTCTGCTGTTGGACGATGGCCGCATTGAGTTCCACGTCGTCGCCGTAAAAGGCGACCAAGTGCATTGCGTGGTGATACGCGGCGGCGTGTTGTCGAACAACAAAGGCATCAACCGCAAAGGCGGTGGTCTGACCGCGCCGGCGTTGACGGAAAAAGACATCGCCGACATTCAAACCGCGGCGGATCTGCAGTGCGATTTTTTGGCGGTATCGTTTCCGCGTTCCGGCGCGGACATGCGGCACGCGCGAGATCTCATGCGCGAAGCCGGTGGTAAAGCCATGCTGATCGCCAAGATCGAGCGCGCCGAAGCGATCGAGGCGCTGGATGAAATTCTCGATGCCAGCGACGCCATCATGGTGGCGCGCGGCGATCTCGCCGTCGAGGTCGGCGACGCGGTCGTCCCGGCATTACAAAAACGCATGATTCGCGCCGCGCGACTCAAGAACAAAGCCGTCATCACCGCGACGCAGATGATGGAGTCGATGATCTCCAGCCCGGTGCCGACTCGTGCAGAAGTGTCCGATGTGGCCAACGCGGCGATTGATGGTACGGATGCGGTGATGCTGTCCGCCGAGACGGCTGCGGGGCAATTTCCGGTCGAAGCCGTTGAAGCCATGGTTCGCGTTCTAATCGAAGCGGAAAAAGAGAAACTCGATGTGTTGGATCGTCGCGCCCTGACTCATGCGAATTCTTCCGGTGTTGAAGGTGCGATTGCGCACGCCGCCATTTTCACCGCGAACCATTTGCCGGTGCGTGCGATCGCCGCGCTCACCCACAGTGGTAAAACCGCGCTATTGATGTCGCGCATGAATGCGGATGTGCCGATCTATGCACTGTCTCCCTCGATCGAGACACGCCGTAAAGTGACATTGTTTCGCGGCGTGTATCCGGTGCGGTTTAAACACGCAACGGTCGACCCCGAAGAGATCATGAACTTGGCGCAAGAAGATTTGTTAAAGCGCGAAGCAGTGAATACCGGCGACTTGATCGTCCTCACCATCGGCGAACCGATCGGCAAACCCGGTGGAACGAATACCATGAAAATAATTAAAATCGGTGAACACACAATTTAGGATTTAGGAGTTTGGATTTAGGATTGAGGCCTTTGGGTGAAATATAGCGAGCTTGTTGTTTGGCAAAAAGCGATGAATCTCGTTGAAAGGGTATATGGCCTTACGGAACAATTCCCAAACGATGAAAAATTCGGACTCACCAGTCAACTTCGTCGTGCCGCGGTATCCATCCCTGCAAACATTGCCGAGGGACATGGCCGAAAATATACCAATGCTTACCTAAATCATTTATCGATTGCAGGCGGTTCACTTATGGAGTTGGAAACACTATTTCAAATTACCAGGCGCCTAGGCTTGGTCGACAACGAAGCGGAAAATTTATTGTTAGCCCAGACAGACGAGATAGGAAGCATGCTTTCCGGCCTCAGAAATTCCCTGAAACAATTGCCCACAGACACTAAATCCTAAATCCTAAAAGCAAGGAGCACAACATGCCACTCGTATCTATGCGACAACTACTCGACCACGCGGCGGAAAATGGCTACGGCCTACCGGCCTTCAACGTTAACAACCTGGAGCAGGTTCAAGCCATTATGGAAGCGGCGAATGAATTGAATTCGCCGGTAATTATGCAAGCCTCCGCCGGGGCGCGCAAATACGCGGGGGGCAATTTTTTGCGTCACTTGATCGAAGCGGCGGTGGAAACTTATCCGCATCTTCCCGTCGTGATGCATCAAGATCATGGCCAATCAACGGCGGTGTGCTTGACCGCAATCCGTTCGGGTTTTTCCAGCGTGATGATGGACGGCTCGTTGATGGCGGACGGCAAGACCGTTGCGGAATATGAATACAACGTCGATGTAACCCGCGAAGTAACCAAAATAGCCCATGCGATTGGCGTCACCGTCGAAGGCGAATTGGGCTGTCTCGGCTCGCTGGAAACCATGAAAGGCGATAAGGAAGACGACCATGGTGCGGAAGGCACGATGACCCGCGAGATGTTGTTGACGGATCCGAACCAAGCGGCGGAGTTTGTCGACCTCACACAATGTGATGCGCTGGCGATTGCGATCGGCACGTCCCACGGCGCGTACAAATTCTCGCGCAAGCCCACTGGCGATATCCTTGCGATTGAGCGGATTAAGGAAATTCACAAACGCATTCCCAACACTCACTTGGTGATGCACGGCTCATCGAGCGTGCCGCAGGATCTGCTCGAAATCATTCGCGAGAACGGCGGTGACATGAAAGAAACCTATGGCGTACCGGTGGAGGAGATCCAAGAGGGCATCAAACACGGTGTGCGCAAAATCAATATCGACACCGATATTCGTTTGGCGATGACGGCGGCGATCCGTAAATTCATGAACGAGAAAAAATCGGCGTTCGATCCGCGTGATTATCTGAAGCCCGCGCGCGAAGCCGCTAAACAGATTTGCAAGCAGCGCTACGAGCAGTTCGGTTGCGCCGGCCAAGCAAGCAAGATCAACGCAGTGCCGCTGGAGAAAATGGCGGAGCGCTACAGCAAAGGCGAGCTAAAAGCCGTCATACACTAGCCTCTGAAGCCATAGCACGAGAATTTTGGGCTGCTGCGGCAGCCCAAATTGTTTATAGTACGTTCTTTCATCGAGCATCCGCGCCCATGCAACGTAACTCCGCCGTGTTTAATCGCGTTCAAGGTTTTTTCCGCTTCGGCCTCGATTTGGTCGAATACGCGGGACTATTAGTTATCGGCTTTGCCACCACGGTAGCGATGTACCAAGAAGTGATGATCATGATCGCGGCGAACAAAGTTGCGCTCACGGATCTGCTATTGATGTTCTTGTTTCTCGAAGTCTTGGCGATGATCGGTCATTATTTTTCGTCCGGGCAATTGCCGGTGCGGTTCCCGCTTTATATCGCAATGGTGGCGCTGGCGCGCTACTTGATTCTCGATGCAAAGGATATCAATGAGTGGCGCATGCTTGCCGTATCAGGCTCGATCCTGTTACTCACGCTGGCGGTGCTCGCCGTGCGTTACGGTCACGTGAAGTTTCCCTACGAGCAAGATGGTGATACGACAAAACCTTATGTGAAGGAATAATGTGTAGGGTGAATTTATGCACGGTTCCAATAAATGGTGCATAAATGCACCCTACAGATAATCGAACTATGCCAGCAATGTTTGAATCCAATATCCAAAGTTTGCCGTTGATAGCGCGCGGCAAAGTACGCGACATCTATGCCGTCGGCGACGATCGTTTGCTGATCGTCACCACTGATCGACTCTCCGCATTCGATGTGGTCATGCCGACGCCGATTCCCGGCAAGGGTGAAGTGTTAACCCAACTGGCAAACTTTTGGTTTGCGAAACTTCAGCATATCGTGCCGAATCATTTGACAGGCGCCATGCCTGAGAGCCTTGTGCAGAGCGGCGAACGAACGCAAGTGGCCGGACGAGCAATCGTGGTGCGGCGTTTCAAGGCATTGCCGGTGGAAGCCGTTGTGCGCGGCTATATCGAGGGTGGCGGCTGGAAGGAATATCAGGAGAAGCAAAGCATTTGTGGTATTCCGTTGCCGGCAGGATTGCAGCGCGCGCAACAACTGCCGGAGCCGATTTTCACACCCTCGACCAAAGCGGAAACGGGCGCGCACGACGAGAATATTTCCTTCGCCGCAACGGAAAAACTCATCGGTCCCGAACTTGCCGCGCAAGTGCGTGATACCGCCATTGCGCTGTACCGCGAAGCCGCCAGGTATGCTTTGACACGCGGCATCATTATCGCCGACACTAAGTTTGAGTTTGGCTTGGACGATCAAGGAAAATTATTTTTGATCGATGAAGCTCTGACCCCCGACTCATCGCGCTTCTGGCCGCAAGATAGCTACAAGATCGGCGCCAGTCCGGAAAGTTTTGATAAGCAATTCGTGCGCAATTGGCTGGAGTCGATCAAGTGGAATAAGCAACCGCCGGCGCCGGAATTGCCGAAAGAAGTGGCGGAGAAAACCGGGGCGAAGTATCGTGAGGCTCTTATCCGATTGACTGAAACTCCCGTCGTGTAGCTAATGTCATTCTGAGCGCAGCGAAGAATCTGCTTTGGGAGCGCCGAGAAAAACGGATCCTTCACTTCGTTCTGGATGACATTTTGGAGGTCGGTTTGATGCAATATCGTTTCCCCCGCAATGCCTCAAGAACCGCATGGCCCGAGGTGGCCCTAGGCCAGCCCCCCAGCCCCTGGAAATGGCCTCTCCGAGCATTCCTGTGCGGCGCGTTGCTTACGTTGGGCAGCTTATCCGCCTATGCGGCGCCAACCATCGACGAGCCCGCTCCGCCACTTCAGGGCGCCTTGTTCGACGGCACGCCGTTCGATCTGAGCGACTATAAAGGTAAAGTCGTGATGCTGAATTTCTTTTCCAGCTTTTGCAAAATTTGCGCGCTGGAAATCGGCAACGTGGAAAATTACTACGAACAATTCAAACCGAAGGGGCTGGAAGTCATCGCGCTCAGCATCGATCGTCCCGATGATAAAGAACGCTCGGCGCGAATGGCGAAGAACTACAACTTGCCCGGCGGCATGGTAAGCGACCTGATCGAAAGTGGCTTCGAGAAAAAATATCCGACGCCTACATGTTACGTGTTCGATCGCAAAGGTGTGCTGCGCGCGAAGTATAGCGGCGCAAAACAGCCGCAATTTTATCGCGACGTGATTACGCCCTTGCTCAAGGAATAAAAAAGGGCCGGATTACGGGCCCTTTTTACGGCTATCGGTCAAACCCTACTGCGCGACCGAAAACTCCATGCGACGATTCTTCGCTTTGCCCTCCGGCGTGTCGTTAGAATCCACCGGCTTGGTATCGCCATAACCTTTGGCCGTTAGTATCGCGGCGTTGACGCCGAGTTTCACCAAAGTAACCATCACCGAATTCGCGCGCGCTTCGGAGAGCCTCGTATTGCTCGCCAGGTCGCCGACGTTATCGGTGTGGCCGCCAATCTCCACCCGAGTGCCATCGGCTGCGGCCTTCAGCGTATCCGCGGCCTTGTTGAGAATAGCCATGCTATTCGGTGAGATCGTCGCGCTACCGGTGGCGAATGTTATGGTGGCTAGATTAAGCGCGTTCACCAGATCCGTTCCGCTGATATTGCCAGCTGTTTTCAGTTCATCCATTTTCGCGGCGGCGGCCGCATTTTTGGCAATATCGTCCATCGGCGCGGCAGGCGTTGCCGCCGCTTCTACCACTTGCGCAACCGATTTGATGTTGAACTTGTCACCCAAGACTGATTTCAACTTTCTCATGAGTCCATCGATGTCGCCATGGGCTAACGCGCCGTCCAGCGTGATGTCGTCGCCATCAAGTGTCAGTTTCGAGCCGGACAGGGATTTCAATTCCGGCAGAAATTGCCCCAGCGCACCGAGCCAATTCGCGCTTCTGGCTGTTCCATCCACGCGGATATCGCCAGTGGCGGCATCGCCCAATGCCGCCTTGATCGCGTCGCTTAGGGAAATTTTAGCCGCTTCATCGGCGACCGTCCCGGTATAGTAAATTTTGCCGCCGTCGTTGTTGAGTTCTAGTTTGGAATTGAGTTGAGCAACCGGCGCAGGCGCCGCTGTCACGGGTGGCGTGGTTTCTGCCGCGGGCGGCGGCGCGTCTGCCGGTTTAGGCATTACACACCAGCCGAGCAATAGAACCAAGGGAATCAATATCCACCACCATGGGAAGCCTTTCGACTCCACTGCCGCAGGCGTAGGCGCGTAGGCTGGCGCAGCAGGGGACACAGGCGGGCGCGCGGGCGCAGGCGTGGCAGCGGCGGGAGCAGCCCCTGCCGCGCTCGCAAGATACTGGCTGATCGCCGCAGGAACACCGGTGGGGACAACGCCATCGGGCGTTAACGCCCGGACGATTTTCGGCAACATGAAAGCGAGGGCGCCGCCGATCGGACCGCTCCCGAGGCCGGTCTTCGATGCGATCTCCTGAACCAATGAGCCGCCGATGACGTTTTCCAGTTGCGTTGGATTAATGCCCAACGGCAATCCTTTGCCGCCGCCGAGCCAGGTCGCGGCAATGCTCGCCAGACCTTTTTGCTTGAACATATCCATCACTCCGCCCAGTCCACCCGACTGCTTCTGGAACATTAAGCTAAGTAGTGAGCTAAGGATTGAACCCGCTTTGTCTCCCACGCCAAACTTAGCGGCAACTTCTTTGATGAGCAAATCAAACATGTTGTTGAACCTCCTTGAGCGTTAACGGTACGAATAAATCTTTCGCGCAAAGCATCGCCGTGAACCACTACCGGCCAGTGTAAATTAGCGCTGTTCAGAACGCTAGAAATTTTCTGTTAGAGCAAACCACTGACGAGTTTAGCCGCCAAGACGAACAATAAGCACGCGAAAATTTTCTTCAGCATGGGAACCGGGAGGCGCTGACCCAGGCGCGCGCCGAAGGGCGCCGTCAATGTGCTGGTCAACGCAATGCCGATACAAGCAGGCAGGTAGACGAAACCGAGGCTCCACTCAGGGCGGCCGGGCGCGCCCCAGCCGTTGATGATGTAACCCACGCTGCCGAACAGCGAGACCGGAAATCCCAGCGCGGCTGCCGTGCCGATGGCGCGATGCATATGCACGTTGCACCAGGTCATGAACGGAATGGTAATGGCCGCGCCGCCGATGCCGACCAAACTTGAGATCGCGCCGATGACATTACCGGCGACCAACATGCCCAGCTTGCCCGGCAGATTGCGATGGGGTTTGGGCCTGGCGTTGATCAGCATTTGCGTTGCGGTGTAGAGCATGAACGCGACGAAGATAATTTTCAGCACGGGCGAAGAAACCTGGGCCGCGGCGAAAGTTGCGAGAAAACCGCCGACCAGAATACCAGGTGTTAAGCGTCGAACGATGAGCCAATCCACGGAGCCCAGGGATTGGTGCGCGCGCAAGCTCGACAAGGATCCGAACAGAATGCAGGCCATCGATGTGCCCAGCGCCATATGCATGATATGGGTCTGTCCAAAGTGCAGTTGTTTGAAAATTTCCAGTAGTCCGACAATGATGATCACACCGCCGCCGATGCCCAGCATGCCCGCGAACAGCCCGACGACGGCGCCAAGCACCAGGTAGCTCAGCGCGTAGAGCATCGCCTTATAACTTGCCGATGATGAAGTCCCACTCCGTCCGCTCAATCGGCGTGATCGACAGCCGATTGCCGCGCTGCAGGATGCGCA
>JBKJHT010000140.1:0-15647 GCA_046598945.1 Burkholderiales bacterium
AGCACATCGGGATACCACTCGATCATGATGTTCGGGTAATACACCATCCAAATCGCGCCGTGGCGCGGCGCTTCGCCGTTGTGAGAATTGCGCACCGCTTCATGCCATTTGTCGTAAGTCGCGGTGCCGGCTTTCGCCAGCGCGTTTTTCACGCCGACAGTTTGCACCGAATAATGCTCGCCGAATTCCCATTTCAAGTCGTCGCAATCGACGAAATTGCCCAGGCCCGGATGAAACGGCTCGACGTGATAATCCTCGAGATAAACCTCGATGAAGGTTTTCCAGTTCAATTCGTACTCTTTAACTTCGACTTTATCCAACACGTAATCGCTAAAGTCGAGATCCTTGGCGATGCCCAGATTGGCTAAATCCTTGGTGATATCGCGCTTGCTGTCAAACAGCATGCCGCGCCAGTTTTGCAGCGTGGTTTTAGGTAAGTGCTTACACGGGTTGCGCGGAAAGTGCGGCGCGCCGAGGAGCTTGCCCTCGAGGTCGTAGGTCCAACGATGCAAGGGACAGACGATATTCTGGCCGTTGCCTTTTTCCTTAAATATGATCGATTGGCGATGACGACAGATATTGCCGATTAGCTCGACGCCGATGTCGTTACGCACCAGCATTTTGGAAAAATCCAGCCCCTCTAGGGGAAAATAATCACCGACGTTCGGCACCATGAGCTCGTGACCGACGTAATTCGGCCCGCGGCTGAACAGATACTGCTGTTCTAATTCATGGATTTTTGGATCGAAATACCACGCGACAGGAAGCTGTGGCGTAGGGGCAGTAAGTTGAGTAACAGTCGCCAGATTGGACATACCGTGTGTGAATCCTATCGATAACGCTAAGAAAAAGACAAGTAACCTTGTCGACCCGTTCCGCCTCGCGCTTGCGCGCGTCAAGTAAAAGAAGGGGGGGACTGTACCCCAAACTTACCCCCCGCGCAACGGCGATTTCTGCGTTTTCGGGAGGCGGAAACAAATATTTTTCAATTTGGATGATTGTGCTAGCCCGAGGTGTCATTCCCGCGATGGCGGGAATGACAATTGGTGAGTTGATGCGGTCGCTAAACTCGATTACAGCATCGCCACGAGCCGCATGAATCTTGCCTCGCGGCGCAACATGCTCCAAGAGCCAGTATCTACGTGCCTCCCAGCCCGTTCAACTTTTACAAAATCGCAGTTGACAGGCACCACACCCCCGAGCGCACAATGTTGTCGAAGCACCTATAAGCAGCCCAGGCACACACCAAACGAGGAGAAAACCATGAGCACCCCGCAAGCCGTCGCACCGAGTTCATCGCGTAACGTCATTGCCGCTTGTCCCCACGATTGTCCCGACACTTGTTCGATGATCGTGACGGTGGACAACGACAAGATTTTGGAAGTGCGCGGCAATCCCGATCACCCTTACACCGATGGGCGCTTGTGCGTGAAGATCAATCACTACGAAGAGCGCGTGCACAGCACCGATCGCGTGATGCATCCGCTCAAGCGCAAAGGGCCGAAGGGCAGCGGGCAATTCGAGCGCATCACGTGGGATCAGGCGATCAAAGAAATCAGCGATCGCTGGAAAGCGATCATCGCGAAATCGGGGCCGACGGCGATTCTCCCCTATAGCTATCTCGGCACGCAAGGCATTTTGAATGGCTTGAACGTTGGCGATCCGTTCTTCAACAAACTTGGCGCGACCATCAGCGAGCGCACATTTTGCGATTCCGGTGCGAGCACGGCCTACATGATGACGGTGGGCCCGACGCCGGGCACCGATCCCGAAAGTTTTGCGCATTCGAAATACATCATCTTGTGGGCGTGCAATACGGTCAGCACCAACTTGCATCATTGGCCGATCATCGACGCAGCGAAAAAACGCGGCGCGAAAGTGATCGTCATCGATCCGATGAAAACGCGCACCTCGAACCACGCCGATTGGCACATCCAGATTCGCCCCGGCACCGACACGGCACTCGCCATGGGCATGATCAACGTGGTGATTGCGGAAGGCTTGATCGATAAAGATTACATCGATAGCTACACCGTGGGTTTCGACGAACTCGCCGAGCGGGCGAAGGATTATCCGGCGGAGAAAGTCGCGCGCATCACCGGCATTCCCGCGGACGACGTGCGCAAACTCGCGCGCGATTATGCGACCACGCAGCCGTCAGTGATCCGCATCGGCGTGGCAGTCGAGCGCCATCGCAACGGCGGCCAAACGGTGCGCGCGCTGACTTGCTTGCCCGCGCTGGTGGGCGCATGGCGGCACGTCGGCGGCGGCATTTTGCAATTGCCGATTTGGGCTTTCCCGATGAACTGGGGCAATCTGATGCGGCCCGATTTCATCACACCCGGCACGCGCGTGCTGAACCAGTGGCAACTCGGTCAAGCGCTGACCGGCGAAATGAGGCTCGATCCGCCGATTGAATCGATCTGCGTGTACAACGCCAATCCGTTGGTCGTCGCGCCGGAGCAGGATAAAGTCATCAAAGGCTTGATGCGCGAGGATTTGTTCACCGTCGTCAGCGAGCATTTCATCACCGACACGGCCCGCTATGCCGACATCGTGTTGCCCGCGACCACGCAAATGGAACAAGAAGAAATCATGTTCTCGTGGGGGCATTTTTATTTGAGCTATAACAATCGCGCGATAAAACCCCAGGGCGAATGCGTGACCAACACGGAATTGTTCCGCCGCCTCGCCAAAGCCATGGGCATGGACGATCCGTTCTTCCAGCGCAGCGACGAGCAAATGATCGCCGATTCGATGGATTGGGCTAATCCTGCGTTGCAAGGCATCACCATCGAAGATTTAAAAACGAAAGGCTTCGCGCGCCTGAAACTCGGCACGCCCGATAAATATCTGCCCCACGCCGAAGGCAAATTCCCGACGCCGTCGGGCAAGGTCGAACTCAAGGCATCCATGGCGGCCGGCGGCAATTTCGTTGTCCCGGTTTTCCGCCAAGGATCGAACGACCATCAGGACGGCTCGCCGGTGGACCCGCTGCCCGGCTATGTGGAATACGAAAACGACGCGAAATATCCGCTCAATATCATCTCGCCGAAAAATCACTCGTTCCTTAATTCAGGCTACGCCAACATCGCGCGGCAACTCGGCCACGCCGGCGATCAATACGTGATGATTCATCCGAACGACGCGCAAGCGCGCAAGATTGTCGACGGCGGGACGGTGGAAGTGTTTAACGATACCGGCCGCTTCCGCGCCCTTGCCAAAGTGACCGAAGACGTCATGCCCGGCGTGCTCGCCTCGCCGCTCGGCTATTGGGCGAGCACGAGTATCGGCGGATCGACTGTGAATGCGGTGAACAGCGCGCGCTTTGCTGATCTTGGAAGAGCGCCGACTTTTTCGGAATGTCGGGTGGAAGTGAGGGCGGGGTAGGTTTCAGGGTGCCGGCATGCGAGGCAACGCCAAAGGCGAGATTGCTTCGTCACTTGCGTTCCTCGCAATGACAGGGATTTGGCGTAGGGCGGGGCAACCCGACACTGCCACATGTTTGTTTGGCGGGTTATCCCGACCTACATTTGATGTTGCGCCATGAGCCGCATGGATACTGGGTGGCCTTGGGCCATTGCCTCACGGCAGTGCATGCTTGAAGAACCAGTCTCCATGCGCCTCTCCAGCTGCCCTCGTTTGAATTCCTCGGAATGCAATCGATTTGCCCCAAGATTGCCCGTTTGCGGGGTGTAAAATACCGCTATGGCTAAATCACAAAAAACACAACCGCCGCCGACCTTCGAGGCGGCTTTGGCGGAACTTGAAACCCTTGTCGCGGCGATGGAGTCCGGCGAATTAGCGCTGGAGCAATCGCTTACGTCTTATCAACGCGGTGCGGAGCTACTCAAATACTGCCAATCACAACTCGCCAATGCCCAAGACCGCGTGCGCATTTTAGAAGCCGGCGAATTGAAGCCGTTCGAGGAAACGCAAGATAGAAGCTGATTTTCGCCACTGGGTGTACGACATTCAGGCGCGCATGGAGGCGTGTCTGGGTCGGCTGCTGCCGGGTGGCAACGTCGCTCCCGAACGGCTGCACCGAGCCATGCGCTATGTGGTGCTGGGCGGCGGCAAGCGCGTGCGGCCGCTGTTATTGTTCGCTGCCGGCGAAGTCAGTGGCGCCGCGCCCGAACGGCTTGAGATCGTCGCGTCCGCGGTGGAGTTGATCCATGCCTATTCGCTGGTGCACGACGACTTGCCCTGTATGGACGACGATACGCTGCGCCGCGGCAAGCCCACTTGCCACTTGGAGTATGACGAAGCGATGGCCTTGTTGGTCGGCGATAGCTTACAAAGCCTCGCATTTCAGTTGCTGTGCGGCACGGCGTTAGCCGATCAAGCGTCGCAACAACTCAGAATGATTGATATTCTTGCCCGTGCGGCAGGATCGCGCGGCATGGCGGGCGGCCAAGCAATCGATCTGGCCAGTATCGACAAGACGCTATCGTTGCCAGAACTGGAGTTGATGCACATCCGCAAAACCGGGGCGCTGATTCGCGCTTCGGTTCAGTTAGGTGCATTGGCGGGCCGGGAAATGCCGGAAGCAAAATTTAAGGCATTCGATCAATTCGCGAAGTGGGTCGGGCTGGCGTTCCAAGTGATCGACGATGTTTTGGATGCTGAGGGAAATAGCGCGACGTTAGGGAAAACTGCCGGGAAAGACGCCAAAAACAACAAGCCCACCTATGTCGGTATAATGGGTATCTCGGGTGCGCGCCATTTTGCCCATGAACTCAGGGACAAAGCGGAATCGGCTTTGTCCGAACTGGGCGATGGCGCCCACCGTTTGGGTGAGATCGGACGCTTTATCGTCGAGAGGAAATTCTAGTCTTGAGTCAACCTTCCCTCTTAAACTCAATTCGTGATCCGTTCGATCTGCGCAAGCTCGAGCGCAAACAGTTGCGTCCGCTTGCGGACGAATTGCGCGCGTTCATTCTGGAATCGGTGGCAAAAACCGGGGGACACTTGTCGTCCAATCTCGGCACGGTCGAGCTGACGATTGCCCTTCACTACGTATTCGATACACCCGAAGACCGGCTGGTGTGGGACGTCGGCCACCAAACCTACGCACACAAAATCTTGACCGGCCGCCGCGCCGGCATGGCGAAGCTGCGCATGCAGGGTGGCATCGCCGGATTCCCGCGCCGTGACGAGAGCCTGTATGACACCTTCGGCACCGCCCATTCCAGCACCAGCATCAGCGCCGCGCTGGGGATGGCCATTGCCGCGAAGCAAAAAGGCGAAGATCACCATACCATCGCCATTATTGGCGACGGCGCAATGACCGCCGGCATGGCCTTTGAAGCGCTGAATAATGCGGGCGTACTCGGCACAAATTTGCTAGTCGTATTAAACGACAACGATATGTCGATCTCGCACCCGGTCGGTGCGCTGCGCAATTACTTGGCGCGGCTGATGTCCGGGCCGCTCTACTCCACGGTGCGCGGCACCGGTGATCGCATGTTACGCGGTACGCCGACGCTGCACGAATTCGCCAAGCGCTGGGAAGAGCACATGAAGGGCATGGTGACGCCCGGCACGCTGTTTGAGGAATTCGGTTTTAACTACATCGGCCCAATCGATGGCCACGACACCGAGGCGTTAGTCGCCACCTTGGCCAACATCAAGAAGTTGCGCGGCCCGCAGTTCTTGCATGTGGTGACAAAGAAAGGCAAAGGCTATGCACCGGCCGAGGAAGATCCCATTCTCTATCACGGCCCAGGGAAATTCGATCCGGCCGTTGGTATCGTCTCGAAACCATCAAGCAAGCCGACCTATTCGCAAATTTTTGGCGATTGGTTATGCGACATGGCGAAGCTCGACCGGCGCTTGATCGGCATTACGCCTGCGATGCGCGAAGGCTCGGGCATGGTGAAATTTTCCGAGCAATATCCAGATCGTTACTTTGATGTCGGCATCGCGGAACAGCATGCGGTGACGTTTGCTGCCGGATTGGCGTGCGAAGGCATGAAGCCCGTCGTTGCGATTTACTCGACGTTTTTGCAACGCGCGTATGACCAAGTGATCCACGATGTGGTGTTGCAGAATTTGCCGGTGGTATTCGCGATCGATCGCGCCGGTTTAGTCGGCGCCGACGGCCCGACCCACGCCGGGAGTTTCGATTTCAGTTTTCTGCGTTGCTTGCCGAACACCACCATCATGGCGCCCGCTGACGAAAACGAATGCCGACAGATGCTATTCACGGCGTTTAGTCTTAATTCGCCCAGCGCCGTGCGCTATCCGCGCGGCAGCGGGCCGGGGGTGGCGATCGAACCGACGATGCGCGCCGTACCGGTTGGCAAAGGTGAAATACGCCGCGACGGACGCAGAATTGCGTTGCTCGCGTTCGGCAGCATGTTGAAACCCGCGCTCGATGCGGCGGAGGAACTGAATGCAACGGTGGCGAACATGCGTTTCGTCAAGCCGCTCGACGATGAGTTAGTGATGAAGCTGGCGTTGTCGCACGATCTGTTGGTTACTATCGAAGAAAATACCATCCAGGGCGGGGCCGGAAGCGCGGTCGTCGAGTCGCTGCTGAAGCAAAACGTGACCACCAATGTGATGCAATTGGGTCTGCCGGATTGTTTCATCGATCATGGCGATCCCGCTGCGATGTTAGTTGAATGCGGCCTTGATAAAGCAGGTATCGTGACCTCGGTTACAGAACGCTTCAGGCTGTTGAACTCTTTCGCCGCGCCGTTACTCAAAGCGTGAATCTTGAAACCAAATTACTGAAATCGCTCTAGGAAAATCCCATGAATAAGCGCGATCCTGATTTCGTCATTCCAGACGTACAAAGCTCACCGGATACGCGCCACATCGCGATCGACCGGGTCGGTATTAAGTCAATTCGCCATCCGGTTAAGGTCGCGGATCGCGAAGGCGGCGTGCAACATACCATCGCCAATTTCAACATGTACGTGCATTTGCCGCAGCACTTCAAAGGCACGCACATGTCGCGTTTTGTGGAGATCCTCAACAGCCGCGAGCGGGAAATTTCCGTGGAATCGTTCAGCGGAATGTTACACGACATGGTGACCCGTCTGGAGGCGGAAGCGGGGCACGTGGAAATGAATTTCCCCTATTTCATCAACAAAGCGGCGCCGATTTCCGGTGTGAAATCCTTGTTGGATTACGACGTTACATTCACCGGCGAAATTACTGGCGGCAAGACCGAGTTCACCATGAAGATCGTCGTTCCGGTGACGAGCCTGTGCCCGTGCTCAAAGAAAATTTCCGCCTACGGCGCCCATAATCAGCGCTCGCACGTCACGATCACGGCGAAGACCAATCAGCATGTTTGGATTGAAGAGCTGGTTCGCATCGGCGAGGAAGAAGCTTCGTGCGAGCTGTATGGTTTACTCAAGCGACCGGACGAAAAATACGTCACCGAGCGCGCCTACGACAATCCAAAATTTGTTGAAGATTTAGTGCGCGATGTCGCAGCACGATTGAATGCCGACGACCGCATCGACTGGTACATCGTCGAATCGGAGAACTTTGAGTCGATTCACAACCATTCCGCCTACGCGCTCATTGAGCGGAATAAGCGCAGCAAAACCTAACTGTTTTTAGACATGCGCCAAGAGCCGCGCTCCGATTGGTTGGTGGCGCGGTATGCTAATAGCTCTTCGTTAGCGTCAGTGTCGAGCCGGCGCGTTTCATTTCCAAACGATTCAAAAAACTCATGCCGAGCAGCGTGATGTCCATGCCGGCGCCATCAATTACCGCGGCGTCGACTTGATGTAGCGTGACGTCACCGACTTTTACGGTATCCAAGCTGATGTGGTAATACGCCACTTGCCCGTTCGCCGTGTTGCTGATGCCGCGTTGGCCTTTTAAGTACGAAATACCCAACCGCTTTGCTTCCCCCGTACTCATCGCGATAGTCGTCGCACCGGTGTCGACCAAAAATCGTGTTGTAGCGCCATTCATTTGACCCGTCGTGGTGAAGTGGCCTTTGCTGTCGGCGGTAAGAATGATTTTCGGCCGATCACTCACCGGACCAACGGAAGCGATTGACTGGCCTAGCAACAATTTTTCGCGTTTACCATTGATTTCCACAACGGCGCCTTCGGAATTCGCCTCCAGCAGTTTCACGCCGTTGATTTTCTGGCCAACGCTGACCATGCGCGCCGGCGCTTTGTTGATCTCAAGCAGGGCTTTGCCTGCGAAGAGGCCGACAACATTCACGTCCACCGCTCCGGCGAGCGAAGAAAAAATTAAGGTGAACGCGCCAACCAGGGTTCGAATTCGTTCGATTTCCATCATTAGCGCAGCATAGCATTACCCAGTAGGTCGACAAACCGGGAATAGCGACGAGGCCTTACAAGGAATAGAGTGGCGCGCGGCGCGCCAGTAGCCGCGTTACCTGCTCGGCTTGCAACGGCTCGCTGATCAGATAGCCCTGACATTCATCGCAGCCGTGGGATTTGAGAAACGCCAGTTGCTCCTTTGTTTCAACCCCTTCGGCAACCAGCCTGAGTCCCAGGCCTTTGGCAATGAGTATCATGGCGTTAACCAATGTGTTGTCGGTGTTGATATTGATTTCGGCGATGAAGGAGCGATCGATTTTTATGGCATGGATCGTCAAATCGCGCAGATAACTCAGGGAGGAATAGCCCATGCCAAAATCGTCGATCGCGATCTTGACGCCTAATTTGCTTAATGCAGTCAATTTTTCCTGGGTAGCGACCCGGTCGCGCACCATCGTACTCTCGGTAATTTCGATCTCAATCAGGGCTGGATCGATTTTCATTTCATGCAAGAGCTGGCTAAATTTAGCGACGAAATCGTGCGCCTGAATTTGTTCAGCCGCGAGGTTGATGCCTAAGCGCACCGGCGCCAGGCCATCGTCCTTCCAAGCTTTCAACTGATTGCACGCGCTGCGAATGACCCATTGCGAAATATAGGCGATGGCGCCGGCCTCTTGGGCGAGCGGAATGAACTCATCCGGCAGCACCTGGCCGCGAATCGGATGGTTCCAGCGCAACAAAACCTCGAGGCCCGTTATGATGCCCGTCTCGGTTGAAATTTGCGGTTGGTAATACAACTGCAGTTGATTTGCAGCCACAGCCTTGTGCAGTTCATGCCCGAGATTTACGCGATTCGAGTAAGCGGTGTGGCGCGCCGCCGAGAAGAATGCATAGCTATTACGACCCTGCGCCTTGACATCGTACATCGCGATGTCGGCATTTCGAATCAACGCATCGATGGTGTCACCGTCGTCCGGATAGACGGCGATACCGATGCTCGCACCGCTGCTATGCTCCTGATGACCAACACGAAACGGTTGGCTCAGCACGGCCAACACTTTGCGTGCGGCATTTTCCGCATCTTCGCGCCGAGTGATGTTGGGGAATAGCAGCGTGAATTCGTCGCCGCCGATTCGCGCCACGGTATCGCCCAGGCGTATGCATTTAGTCAGCCGAGCCGCAACCGCTTGAAGCAACTGATCACCCGCAGCATGGCCCAAATTGTCGTTGATGCTCTTGAAGCGATCAAGATCGATGAACATCACGGCTAGCATGCCGCCATTGCGTTTCGCCTGCGCGATGGCAAGATTGAGTCGATCACGAAATAACAATCGATTCGGCAATCCGGTCAAGCCGTCGTGATAGGCTTGATGCAATAGTTTTTCTTGCGCACGTTGTCGGTCGCCGACTTCTTTGGCCACACCGTAGGTGCCGCAAAAAGTTCGCGGCGCACCCTCGGCCGGTTGCTCGTAGATTCCCGAGGACGACACTTCCACCGTGAGAAAACGCTTGCCATTCGCGTCGCCGGATCGTACATTTAATCGCAACTCCACATCGCGGCTGGCGCGCTTGCCGATGCGGCGTTCGTTCAGTACATACTTTGCCCGCTCGATGTCCTCCTCGAACACCATTTGCGTATAGTGTCGCCCAATCAAATCGGCACGGGCGATGCCGAGAAACGATTCGGCGCGATCATTCAGAAAAGTGAAGCGCCCGGCACTGTCCAGGGTATAGATAATATCGGGCGATTCGTTCACCAGATAACGATGCCATTTTTCCGATTGTTCAATCTGATGGTTGGAGTCCCGCAGTGCTTGGCCATGTTGCTTACGCACGAGGGCGGTGTCGATCGCGCGAAACAAATCGTCCGGTGCGTAGGGCTTGCGTACGAAATCGTGGACGCCCTGGCGCAACGCGCGGATTGCGGCGTTGATGGTTGAATCGCCACTGACCACGATAGTCGGCGTATCGTTGCTATAGCGCTCGATATGCTTCAGCACGCCGAAACCGTCGGTTCCGGGCATATTGAGGTCAAGTAATACGAGGTCGAAACGATGTTCCTGCAACAGATCGATCGCCGTCTGCCCGCCGCTTGCAGCGGTCACATGGTGATTGCGCATGCGCAACAGTTCGCATAGCGCGGTCAACATTCGCGGCTCATCATCCACGACCAGTATTCGCGACTGGTCACGGTCAAAATTTAACCCCAAATTGGTTTTTACTGGCAAATTAATTGCCGCCATATTCGCGCATAAAGCCTATTGACGCGTCTTTGGCAAATAGATGCGGAATGCCGTGCCGAATTCGGGACTGGATTGATATTCAATATTGCCGCGAATCTCGCGAACCAACCCTTGGACGATCGACAGCCCAAGACCTGCATGATCGCCGCGTTTGGTGGTCACGCCGGGCTGAAACATACGCGCTTTGACCGCATCCGGGATGCCGGGACCCTTATCCTCAATAGCAATTTGAACACCCGGTTTACCTTCAAAGACGACATCGTCAGTAGTGGAAATTGTGATTTGGCCGCCCTGCGGCATCGCTTCGGCGGCATTCTTGAGCAAGTTTATGAGTATTTGCTTGAGCCGATCGCGGTCTGCGACAATCGGCTCGATCGCGTGCGACAATTCCGTGCGCAGCCGAACTTGATGCGTAAGAAAGGCTTGATCCGTCAGGCGCGTGAGATCGAATATCAGTCCGTTGACATCAACCAACTCTGGCCGGAAATGGCTTTTCTTTGTTTCCGGTTCGACCAAATTTCTGAGGATGGCGCCGACGCGGTCGATCTCATCGTCGATGACACCCAAATCGCGCTGCGCCGGATCCTGCTCGGAGAGTTTCAAGCGCAAGATTTTGGTGTAGTTCTTCATGATAGTCAACGGATTGTTGGCTTCGTGCACCGCACGCCTCAACTCGCCCAAGGATACGTTCATGCTTTCTTGATCGCAAACCGGTGGCGCGGGCAATCGGCGCCGCGCCGAATCGAGCGCGCCACCCGCCTGCGTAACCAGCGTGGCGAGCAGTTTGATTTGCGGCTCGAGCCGTAACAGTTGATCTTCAGCCACGCCCAGCGCAATGACGCCGATCATATTGTTCTTGCCATTCAGGGGCAAGCAGAGAATGCCCTCCTGCCCGGTTAGGCGTGTCAGTTGATCGTCAACCACGAGTTTTTGTAGCGCGCGCTCAGCCTCAAAGGTGTGCAACAACTCGTTGCGCAGGGCGGCGTCGACCACGATGCTCGTGCCGCTGACGAAGGGAATCGAGATCTGATTCACCAAATCGCTCTGCCCCGGCAGCGATACCCCGTTCAAGGTATTGGTGGAACTCTCGTAACGAAGAAAAATCGGGTGGGCAAAGTCAAACAACACATGCAAGGTTTTGCGAATGGCGATGTAGATATCGACCTCATCCTTGAGGCCGGAGAAATTCGGGCGCATGCGCGACAGCAAACCGATCTCGCGCACTTCGCGTGCCAGTCTTACGCGCTTGACTTTCTCGAAAGCAGTGCTTTCGATTGCAGCGCGTTCCTTAACCAAGGTCAATGCCCGCACGCCACTGGTCGCCATGCGCTGCGCGTTCTCTACGACCGATTGCAACTCCGAGGGTCGCATGCCGAATAGTTTTTCCGCCGCCGGGAAGGGCAACGCGTTTGTATACTGCGCACCTTCGGCAACTAGATTGGCCAAATGCGCGATTTTAATCAGTGGTGGCGCGCCCGAAATACGGTCGGTGTGCTCGTCGCGGTACCGAATCGCGTCCGCAATAAACGATGCGACGGGCCAACGGGACGTAAACATCACGCCGGCCTCGCGCGCGAGGCTCGCGGAGGAAGCGACGGGCGGATTGGGCGGCGCATTGGAATGTGGCGCTTCATCGCTCGGTGGGAAATTAGCTGCCAGGGCAAATTTGCCGAGATCGTAGAAAAGCCCCGCCAAATACGCCTCGTCGCGACCGGAATGATTGACTTGTTCGGCAATCGCGCGCGCCAGATAGGCGCGAAAAACCCAGCGAGCAGATTCCTGAGTCAGCATATTTTCGGCGGTCTCGGCGGGCTGGTGAAACACCTGATTGACGGCGGTACTAAAAACCAATGTTTTCAGCGCATCGATACCCACATCGGCAAGCGCCTGCTCCAGAGAAAATAGGCGACGAGGCGCGCGCACGTAGGCTGGATAAGCGATATCCAAAACCTTTGCACATAGCGCAACGTCATGCCGAATGATTTGCGCAATCTCGTCGAAAGTAGTGCCTTCTTTGGTCAAAGAACTCAGTAGACGGAGCAAAACGTCCGGTGCCGAGGGCAAAGGAGTAAGAGCAAGCCTTCCTAATATATTATTGTTGTCAAGACTCATGCCCGATTTATAGGTACCGGGTTTCCGATTGTCAATAATTCCTACGATGTGAAATCGACTTCCAATTTCATTTTTGTCCGATTTTTAGTTTAGGTTAATCTCGAAAATTTTTGAACTGTAAGGGAAATCCCAGATTCGCCTGACGGATGAGTGCAATGGCGTCCTGCAACATATCTTTTTTGGCGCCCGTTACTCGAACGACCTCACCTTGGATGCTAGCTTGGGTTTTGAGCTTGGAATCTTTGATCAATTTTACGATCTTTTTCGACAACTCTTGCTCCACGCCAACTTTTACGGTGACTATTTGTTTGACCTTGTTGCCGCTGATTTTTTCCGCATCCGCGACATCAAGACACTTGATATCGACCCCGCGTTTCACTAACTTGCCTTCGAGAACGTCGCGCACCTGGCTAAGCTTAAAGTCGTCGTCCGCGAAAACCGTCAACGTGTATTCGGCTTGTTCCACACGAGAATCAGAGCTTTTGAAATCAAAACGTGTCGAGACTTCTTTGTTCGTCTGCTCGACTGCATTTTTGACTTCTTGTTTGTCTACTTCAGAAACGATGTCGAATGAGGGCATGGTTGAGGCGCTAGGTGAAATTAAGCTTGGATTATTGCGGGAAGCGGGGTGCAGAGCAAGAGGTGTCGTTTAATTTGGCGTCGCTGCCGTGAGCAACGCAACGCTTGAGCGGGATTGCGCAATCATCTTGCGATGGGTCGTGGTTACATTATCTGATTCACCACACCGCCGTCGACGCGCATCGCCGCGCCGGTGGTCGCCGAGGCGAGCGGGCTACACAGGTACACGGCGAGATTCGCGACTTCTTCGGCCGACGCAAAGCGTTTCAACAGAGAAGTCGGGCAGAAATTTACGAAAAAAGCTTTTTCAAATTCCGCCACCGTCATGCCCGCCGCTGTGGCGCGCTCGGCGCGCGAACCGTCGGAATTTTCCGTGCGCGTCGGGCCTGGCAGCAGCGCATTCACCGTGACGCCGGTGCCGGCGAGTTCTATCGCCAGACCGCGCGAGACCCGCGAGCTGTGCGGCTTTGGTCATGCCGTAGTGGATCATTTCCTAAGGAAGCACTTCGCTCAGCCCGGCTGTGATAGTGCCGGTCGGCGAGCCGCGAATATAAGGCTACGCGCGGTCATCATCTGTTGACCGTTGACCATCGCCAATACTTCGCGGTTCTCGGCATAGACTGTCGGATCATATCGCCGCACTTCCGCCTCGAAGCGCGCGCGCATTCCTGCAAGCAAAGGGCGAAGCAGGAAGTGCAATAAACGTGAACCCCGCTTAAACCGGTCAAAATCGTACGTCACCGTATCAAAACCCGCCAAGCGCAGTCCGTAGGCGTAATAGGCAAGATGCAATGGCATCACATGGCCACAGATTCGTCCGCCGTTGGCCGGATCGATGGACGGCGGTTGATATAGATCCCAGAAGCCAGTGAACAGAAAGCGAAAGCGCGACTGTAAGTTTAATATGTTCGGCGTCGACGCGATTAGCGATCCGCCGGGTTTGAGCACCCGGAAACACTCCTTGAGCAAGTCGTAGGGGCGATGCAAGTGTTCCATTACTTCGATGGTGTAAATTACGTCGAAGCATTGATCGTCAAACGGTAACGGCTCGTTGAAATTGAGCCTGCGGAACGGCACTTCGGTAGCCTCGAATCCTTCTTGCGAAATGTCGGTTGCGAGAAGCCCCCCCCCCGCGCGCCTCCAGCCACGAGCCAATGCGACGTGCAAGATGGCCGCGGCCTGCGCCCAGATCAAGAATCCGCGAACCGCTTTCCAAACGCGCGGTGATCAGTTCAAATGCCTTGTCGTTAGTTGAGTGGTGTGAGCCAGCTTTAATAGGTGTTGGTGTCATAGGTGGCGGCAATTAGTTCGGTAGGAATGGAATTAAAAAGTAAGTCCGTCGCAAATAAATTCGAGGGGAAGCATATTCCCAGATTTCGCAAAGCTCCCTCCGGGCTACTTTTATTTTTTGACACATCGCCAACAGCCGCATCGCGTCGGTCTTGTGGCAGGGTATGGCCTGAGAGTCAATATCCATGCGCCTCTTCAGGCTATCGCATAAATGCTTTAGGCGTCGAAGATGCCGATCATTTCACCGACTCAAGGATAGCAATTTCTTTTTTCAGGAGATCATTTGCCAGCGCCGATAGCTGAACGCCTTTCCTCGACGCAATCGCGGACAAGTACGCGAGCACGTCGGCATCAAGGTATACGGGTAAGTTCAACTTGGTATCGGGGCGGTAGAATTTACCGCGCGTGCCTGACGAGAAATCAATCTCATCAGGCATGTCGTCATTGAGATTCGCAGTCATCCATGGGTACTCGTCAGTTGCTATAGCGTTATTCTAGCGCGGTTCGCCTTCATAGGTGCGGCGTTCCTGCTTCGTTGCCGCCCGCGCGGAAATGATTCTCACCGTAGCGACATCCGAGCTTTGGTCCTGGAATGTATGAACCACGACGAAAAGCCCTCCGCCCGCTTGGTGTCCGAGGGTGAACCATCGCTCCTCGGTTTGGCTATGCGCATCGTCGAAAATCGTAATTGCTAGCGGATCGAGAAACACTGTCGCTGCTTGCTCGAAAGTCACCCCGTGTTTCGCGAAGTTTGCAATCGCTTTCGCTAAATCCCATTCGAAGTCGAACGAAATGTCGGAATTCATTCGCGCGCGCAGTATGTAGCTACAATTACTTTCGATTCAACTTAGCCGCAATCCGCATCCGCAACGCATTCAGCTTAATAAATCCCGCCGCGTCCGCTTGGTTGTACGCGCCCTTATCTTCTTCAAATGTCGAGATGGCGGGATCGAACAGCGAATCTTTTTTCGACGAACGGCCGACGGTCATCACGGTGCCTTTGTAAAGTTTCAGGCGCACCGTTCCGTTGACCGGTTGTTGCGATGTGTCGATCAACACTTGCAACAACTTGCGCTCCGGGCTCCACCAGTAACCGTTGTAGATCAAGCGTGCGTAGCGCGACATCAGATCGTCTTTCAGCGCCAAGACTTCGCGATCCAAC